>JAJPKH010000310.1 GCA_021323795.1 Acidiferrobacteraceae bacterium
GAGCGAAGCGAAGCAGTGCCGTTCGGCAATTAGAAGCGCACATTCGCCGGCGGTTTCTCGCAACGACACTCGTTTAGAATTTAGTTCCGGCGCAAATTCGCGTAGTGGTAGTCCCATGTCTTCTTGAGCAGACTCGGCTTCCATAAGTTCTGCGCCATGAGCTGTCGCTCCTCGGCGCTCAAAACGTACGGCTCGCCGAGTTGCCGCGCCATGTACTGGCGATAGGCGTTTTCCTCCAGATACACGGCCAGCGCAAAAACCTCGATGACGCCCTCGGCCGCGATCACGGCCCCGTGGGATCGTAATAATATGATTCGGCGCCCGCCGAGCATCTCGGCCACTTCTTCACCGATGGGCTTATTGTTGATCGACGTCGGCTTGGGAAATACCGGCATTTCGCCGAGCATCGAGGATTGCGGCGTGACCGGCCGTAACGGCACGCCCGCCATGCTGAAGAACGTGGACCATAACGCATGCACGTGCGCGACCGCCTGCACATCGGGGCGGCGGCGATAGATTTCGCTATGGACGTGAAACTCCATCGGCGGGGCATCGACGCCCTCGATCAGGCGGCCGTCGAGATCGATCGTCACGATGTCGTCGGCGGTCAGCGTGCTGCGGATCGACTTGCTCGAATTGATCAACAGATGGTTCGTGCCGGGGACGCGCGCGCTCATGTGCCCGCTGAAGTCCGTGATGCGCGCGCGTTCCATCATCTTGATGGCGTCGGCCAGATTTTGCTTCAGCTCAACGTGGGACATAACCAACATTCCTCGTTGCGTTACCTTTTCAAAGGTCGAGCCTTAAAGCGATCGAATTATATTCCACGCAGTCCCGTGAAATGCCCACTGTATCAATGTCAAAAAAACGGGCGCCGAAGCGCCCGTAAGTATCGATGGATTTATGCTTGCAGTTAGAAACTGACGATTACACCTGCGGCCAACGCTTCTGGATCAGCGCCGACACCAAACGGAAGGTCCGAAGATCCAACATTGTTGTGACGGGCGGAAGTGCCATTCGTGATCTTCGAATAGATGGCGAATACGCTCGTACGCTTGTTGAAATCATACTTCGCGCCGAGGTCGATCATGCTCGCCTCGAGACCATTGGTGTTACATGCCACACCTCCGGAGAGAGAGCAGGTGCCCTTTTCGGATTTAACATACGCGGCCGCCAACTGAATGTTGCCGAGCTTCTGGGTACCGACAAGCGCGTAGGAGTTGTGTTTGTAGTTCTGGAACCTGCCGCTCGCCGCCTGACCGGTCTCCTTATACTCTATTTGCGAATAGTCGACACCGATTTCAGTACCGGTCGGCAGCGCATACTTCACGCTCAGGCGGTTAGCCGTATCTTTCGAATGCGCCCCGGTCGTAGGAGCTCCACCGGAGATATTCTGAAGCGCCGTCGGTGAGCTCAAGGATCCGCCGAAAAAGTCGTTGTGCGTTTCATTCGCCAGCGCGACATAAAGCGGACCCGCTTCCCACTTGAGACCAATATCCCGCAGCCAGGCGTTCTTCGCGTTACCAACCCCGCTGGTTTTTGACTCATCCGGCGAATAGTTGATCATCAAGGTCAGACCGGCAATGGTGGGCGAATCGTATTCGATGTTATTAGCTTGGCGGAGATGGAAACTGCTTTTTTGCGAAGAAGAACCGCTGCTAAACCCCGGCTTCGAGAGCACGCCGCTGGTGGAAACGACGTTGCCGCTGCTGATGCCGAGGAAGCTCACCGGATCGCCCAATTGCTTGTAGACCGTATCCCAGTTGCCGAGGAATACGTTGCCGAAATTCCCGGAAATGCCGGCGGCGCTGTTGCGGCTGGAGAAGGTTCCCGTACCCGTATCCAACTCCACCGATTGCTCGACTTGAAACCACCCCTTCATGCCGCCACCGACATCGACATCGCCCTTGAATCCAACATACGAGTTCTGGCTGTTGACGAATTGCTTGCTCGGCGCATTGGCTCCGCTCGCGGACGGAGACAAGGTGCTGACGGTGGTGCCGGTTGACGTGGCGCCTTTCGCGGATGCCGTCATGTACTGCGGATACAACTTGCCATACACATTTACGTTAGGAGTGTCAGCGTATGCCGAAGTCGCTGCCACCGCGCTCGTTACTGCCAACACAAGTAGCTTCTTGTTCATCAAATTTCCCCCAATAGAAGATTCATCGTCGTACAAACCTTGCGGTCCCTTGGTACTCGTTTACAACAGATGAAAAACTACAACAGATGAACAACACATGAGTCCGGCGTACAACACTTTCACTCGATTGCGTGGATACGCCCGATCGTGCGCCATCCGAACTCCATCAATCATCGTCCGAACCGCGTCAATCGTTCGCCATCCGAACTGCATCAGCGGTGCGTGCGAAGCAAACTATCAATGCCATCATTGAGGGTCAAGGGATATCGCGCGTTTCTTGACACGCGCGGCGTCACTCAATTAGGCTCCGTGCCTGTTGCGCGCGACCCACATGGCGATACGCAAGGGCTGTGCTGCTCCGACAATCTTACTACCAGCTATTATCTGAGACCTTCTTCTAGGAGGGCGTGGGTGGAGGCGGTCGATCAATCGACCACGTTAGACGGTCGTTCCGCGCTGCCGCGCCGGGGCTTCGATTTTAAGTGGTTGATCATCGGCGGTTGCGTAATCCTCGTCGCGTACTTCGCGCTCATCCCGCTGTTCTTCCTGCTGTGGCAGAGCTTCTTCACCCCACAGACCGCCACCCAGCCGGCGGTGTTCACGCTGGATAATTACCGCACGGCGTACTCCAGTTCCGAAACGATCCGACTGTTCTTAAACTCTTTGCAGTTCGCCATCGGCACGGCGCTGTTTTCCTTCTGTCTGGGAACCTTGCTCGCCTGGATGAACGAGCGCACGAACACGCCGTTCAAGTCTTTGTTCTTTGCCTTGTCGATCATTCCGCTGATTATTCCGGGCGTGCTGTTCACGGTATCGTGGATATTGCTCGGTAGCCCCAAGATCGGGTTGATCAACCTGGCGCTGCAGAAAGTATTCGAGACCGATTACGTTTTCTTCAACGTCTATTCGTTGTGGGGCATGATCTGGGTCGACGGCCTGCATTATTCGCCGATGGCGTTCCTCATCATGACGGCGGCGTTCCGCTCGATGGACCCGGCGCTTGAGGAATCGGCGATGATGAGCGGCGCGAACGTCCTGCAGGTGGCATGGCGCATCACCCTCAAACTTTCGTGGCCGGCGATTTTTGCCACGCTGTTGATCCTGTTCGTGCGCGCGATCGAGTCGTTCGAAGTCCCCGCGCTCCTCGGGCTGCCCGTCGGTATACAGGTGTTCACGTCGTCGATCTATCAAGCGATCCATCACTATCCGAGCCAGATCGGACTCGCTTCGGCCTATGCCGTCACGCTATTGGCGATTACCACCGTCGGCGTCTATTTCCAGTCGCGGCTCTCCAGCCAGGGCAGCAAGTATTCGACCATGACCGGCAAAGGCTACCGGCCGCGTCCCATGGATCTTGGGCCGTGGCGGTTCCTGACGGCGGGTATCTTCATCCTGTACTTTCTGCTGATCGTCGTATTGCCGTTCCTGGTGCTGCTGTGGTCGTCGCTGCAACGCTTCTACAGCGTGCCGTCGTGGGCCGCGCTGCAGAACCTGACGCTGGACGCTTACCGCTTCGTGTTGACGTATCCGACCATGACTCAGTCGGTATGGAACAGCCTCGTGCTGGCTCTCGGCAGCGCGACGATCATCATGCTGGTGACATCCGTCATCTGCTGGATCGTCGTCAAGACCAAGATTCCCGGGCGCTGGTTGCTCGACAACCTGGCCTCGCTGCCGATGGTGTTCCCCGGGTTGGTGCTGGGTCTTTCGATCATGATCTTCTACTTGAATTTCGATATCGGCATTTACGGCACCCTCTGGATCATGTTCGCCGCGTATATCACGCGCTTTTTGCCCTACGGCCTGCGCTACAACACGACGTCGATGCTGCAGATCCATAAAGAGCTGGAGGAGTCGGCCGCGATGAGCGGGGCGTCGTGGGGAACCACTTTCTGGCGCGTGATATTGCCGCTGCTCAAGCCGGGGCTGGTCGCCGGCTGGATCTACATCGTCATCGTTTCCATACGCGAGCTGTCGAGCTCCATCCTCCTGTACAGCCCCGGCACCGAAGTCGTGTCGATCGTGATCTGGGAGTTGTGGGAAAACGGCCAATACGTCGAGCTATCCGCTCTCGGCGTTCTCTTTATTGTCGGATTGTTCATCCTGGTGATGCTGGCGCAATTCGTCGGCAAGAAATTCGGCGTCAAGGAAGCGTGACGCCGGAGTGACGTCGAGGTAATGCAATGCTGCGAGTCGAGAAGTTATCCACCGAATACCCGAACGAGTACGGCCAGATCGTCAAAGCCGCGCAAGACGTCACTTTCGAGGTTCCCGAGGGAAAGCTCTTCACGCTGCTCGGACCGAGCGGCTGCGGCAAGACCACGACGCTGCGCTCCATCGCCGGCCTCGAACGTCCGCGTGTCGGCGAAATCGCCGTCGGCGGTCAGGTCGTGTACTCCTCCAGTAAAAATATCTTTATCGCCCCGAACCGCCGGGGGTTCGGCATGGTGTTCCAGTCCTACGCCATTTGGCCGCACATGAACGTGTTCCAGAACGCGGCGTTTCCGCTCGAGGTGCGCAGCAAGCGGCGCAGCCGCAAGGAGATCGAGGAGCAGGTGATGCGGGTCTTGCGCGCCGTGGCGCTGGATCACCTCGCGGACCGCGAAGCCACCAAACTCTCCGGCGGCCAACAGCAGCGCCTGGCGCTCGCGCGCGCATTGGTGATGCAGCCGCCGTTGTTGCTGCTCGATGAACCGCTGTCGAACCTCGACGCCAAGCTGCGCGAGCGCATGCGCTTCGAGCTGAAGCGGCTGCAACGCGAGCTCAAGCTCACCACCGTATACGTGACGCACGACCAGAGCGAGGCGCTGGCGCTGTCGCACGAGATCGCCGTGATGAGCGAGGGCCACATCATACAGATCGGATCGCCGCGCGATATTTACGAGCGCCCGCGCAATAAATTCGTCGCTGACTTCGTCGGCACCACCAATTTCCTCGACGGCGTCATCACGGCGATCGAGGCGGAAGAGGGTTATTGCCGGGTGCGCACCGAGGTGGGCGAGCTCAAGGCGTATGCGGCGGACACGCCCCGCGTCGGCAAGAAGGTAGCGCTATCGATTCGACCCGAGGACATCGAGCTGAGCGAAGAGCGGCAAGAAGGCGTCAACGTGTGGCAGGGCACGGTGGACGCGAAAGTGTTTCTTGGCGAATACCTCGATTTCCAGGTTAAATTGAAAGAGCGCCTGCTGCTCGCGCGCGTGCACCCGTCGCTCAAAACGCCGGTCGGGAAGCCGATCTATCTCAGGATGAACCCGGAAAAATGCATCGCCATCGAAGAACCCGCCGCTTCAACTTCCGCCGAGAACGCACCGGTCGCGGCGGTCGCGCCAAAGGTTCAGAGCTATGCAGGATAAAGCCGAAAACCGTACCTTGAGCCCCGACGCGGGGACCGACCGGCGTTGGGCGTCGGACGTCATCGTCGATCTGCTGCATCAGTACGAGCTGCCCTACGCCGCGCTGAATCCGGGCGCGAGCTACCGCGGCTTGCACGATTCGATCGTCAACTACGGCGGCAACAAGCCGCACATGATGCTGTGTCAGCACGAGGAGACGGCCGTGCAGATCGCGCACGGCTACGCGAAGGCGAGCGGTAAACCGATGGTGGCGATTCTGCACAATCTCGTCGGCCTGCTGCATGCGAACATGGCGATTTATTACGCCTACATGGATCGCGCGCCGGTGTTCATCGTCGGCGCCACCGGACCGATGGACGAGAGCAAGCGCCGCCCGCGCATCGACTGGGTGCACACCGCGCATGTGCAGGGACAGGCGGTGCGCGATTACACCAAGTGGGATTATCAACCGGCGAGCATCGACGGCGTTCCGGAATCGTTCGCGCGCGCCTATGGCGTGATGATGACCGAGCCGCAGGGCCCGGTGTACATGTGTTACGACGCCTGGTTGCAGGAGCAGCCGCTCAATCACGCGGTGGCGCTGCCGCCGGCGAATGCGATGCGCGTGCCGGCCCGGATCGCGCCCGATCCCGAGGCGCTCGCGCGCGCGGCGCAGATGCTGCTCAAGGCCAAGTCGCCGGTGATTCTCGTCGAATACGCCGGCCGGGATCCGAACAGTTTCGGCGCATTGGTGGAGTTGGCGGAGACCGTCAGCGCGCCGGTCTACGACATCAACAGCCGGCTGAATTTCCCGAGCAACCATCCGCTCAACATGAGCATGGTGAAAGAGATCTTCCGCGACGCGGACCTGATTCTCGGCCTCGACGTTCGCGACTGGGAACGGCCGACCACGCAACTGGTCAGCACCACGCGCGCGGTGACGAGCCTCGTCGCGCCCGCGTGTCAGTGGATAGATATCGGTTTCGGCGATCTCGAGCTTTCAAGCTGGGCCATGGACTACCAGCGGCTCATGCACGTGGATCTGCGCATCTTGGGCGACACGTCGCTTGCCATCCCCGCGCTCACGCAGCTGTGCCGCACCGCGCTCGCCAAGGATCCGCTGCTGCAGCGCCGCTTGGAAGGGCGCTTTGCGGAAATCCGCAAGCGCCAACAAGCGACGCGGGCGCGGTGGGCGGAGGAGGCGAAAGCGAACTGGGACGCGAGCCCGATCCCGCTGCCGCGGCTGGCCGCGGAAGTATGGGACGTCATCAAGCACGAGGACTGGGTGCTGACGGCCGGCACGCTCGAAGATTGGACGCGCAAGCTGTGGGATTTCGACAAACCCTACCGCCATCCCGGCAAGTCACTCGGCACCGCCACGCAGATCGGCATCTCGCTCGGCGTCGCGCTCGCGCATAGGGGCACCGGCCGTTTGGTCGTCGATCTGCAGCCGGACGGCGATTTGATGTTCGACGCCGGCGCGCTGTGGGTGGCGGCGAAGCACAAGATTCCGTTCCTCATCGTCATGTACAACAACCGCGCGTACTACAACGACTGGGAACATCAGATTCGCATGGCGCGCCAGCGCGGAACGCCGCTCGAGCGCGCCCACATCGGCATGGACCTCAGCGGGCCCGAACCGGACTTCGCGACGTTGGCGCGCTCGATGGGGTGGTATGCGGAAGGACCGATAGAGCACGGCAAGGACGTAGCAGCGGCGCTGAAGCGCGCGATCGAGCGGGTCAAGGCCGGGCAACCGGCGCTGATCGATACCATCACCCAAAAGCGTTAGTACCGTCCGCGACAGCAAGGGCCGATGCCGCCTCTGAGCGGTGCGTCATATATATAAGGTCAAAAGGAAGCGAATATGCCAGAAACGGTGGGGCTGATCGGAGCGGGGCGGATGGGTCTGCCGATCCTCGGGCACGTCGTCCGCGCCGGTTTTACGGTGATCGCGCATGACGTCGATCCGGAGAAACGGACGGCGGTGCAGGCAAAGGGGGGACGGTGGGCGGAGCGCGTCACCGACCTGGCGGAGCACACGGATTTCATATTGATTTGCGTCGGTTTTGATCGCGAGGTGCAGGAGCTGTTGGCTCC
>JAJPKH010000105.1 GCA_021323795.1 Acidiferrobacteraceae bacterium
AATCGACGATTTTCAATTCCACGCCGCAGACCGGACGGCCTTGTTTCGCCTGCAGCGCGAATTTCTGTTCCGGCGCCCAAGCGCCTTGTTTCTGTTTCGACGCGTTCACCGTCCCAAGCGGACTCATCTCCGTCATGCCCCAGGCGTGCACGACGCGTACCCCGTACTCGTCTTGAAAGGCGCGAATGATGGCGGGCGGGCAGGCCGAGCCGCCGACGATGAGACGCTTCAGTGTCGAAAACTTCAGTTTCTTTTCGCGCACGTACTGCAGCAACCCGAGCCACACGGTCGGGACGCCGGCCGTGAACGTGACTTTTTCGTTCTCGTAGAGTTCGTACAGGCTGGCGCCGTCGAGGCCGGGACCGGGAAACACGAATTTGGCGCCGACGAGGGGCGCGGCGTAGGGCAGACCCCAAGCGTTGACATGGAACATCGGCACGACGGGCAGAATGGCGTCATTCGCCGACAGCCCGAGGGTATCGGGTAGCGCGGAGGCGTACGCGTGCAGCAGCGTCGAACGATGCGAGTAGAGCACTCCCTTCGGATTGCCCGTGGTGCCGGAGGTGTAACACAAAGAGGAAGCGGTGTTTTCATCGAGCTCCGGCCATTCGAGATCGTCCGAATGCCCGTTGACCAGTTCCTCGTAGCACACGACGTTCGGCAAGCTGGTTTGCGGCGGCATGTGCGCCCGGTCGGTCATGACCACGTAGCCTTTCACGGTCCGGCACAGCGGCGCGACTTTCTCCGCCAGGGGAACGAAGGTGAGATCCAGGAAGACATAGGCGTCTTCGGCATGATTGATGATGTAAGAGATTTGCTCGGGAAAGAGGCGCGGATTGATGGTATGGCAGATCGCGCCGATGCCCGAGATCCCGTAATAAAGCTCGAGGTGCCGGTGGGTGTTCCAGGCGAGCGTCGCGATGCGGTCGGACGGCCTCACGCCGAGCGCCGTTAACGCGTTGGCGAGCTGGCGCGCGCGCCGGTGCGCGTCGGAGTAGGTGTAACGATGTATGCCGCCCTCGGTCAGGCGCGAGACGATCTCGGTGTCGCCGTGGTATCGGTCCGCATGTCGAATCAACGACGAGATCATCAAAGGCATCTTCATCATCAAGCCGTGCATGGAGTGGTCCTCGTAGTTCGCAAGATTGTCTGGAGAGGGTGACGCCGTGTCTGCTATGCAGATTGCAAATTTACGGTTTATCCGCTCTATTACCGGAAAACCACCGGTGTGTTCGGACGCCAATGCCCGCGCGAACACAAGAGCGATGAACTTGCGCGCATTGCCTTTGCCGCTCGTAACCTGCGGCTGCGCCATTTACAACGCGGGACGGCGACAATACCATGATTCGCCAAACGGCGAAATAAAGTACCGCTATGCGGAACGTTTCTCTCTACTCCTCATATATGGTGGGATCAGCCCGGGAGGCGTGCCGCTGCAAATATTAGAGAGAGAGCAAAGCCGATGCAGAGTTCGCCGATGGTCCAGCCACTTTTCCAAGAAACCCAGGAGGAGACATGTTCAGTAACTTGCGAAGATTAGGAACCGCCGGGCTCGCGCTGGTGGGAACCGTGTACGCCGGTTCGGCCATGGCGGAGGTCAAGATGGCCTTTGTCGAAGCCCTGTCGGGCGGCGCCGCGAGCGCGGGCCTGCTCTCCCAGAAAACCGTGCAGTTTTTCGTCGATCGGATCAACGCCGCCGGCGGTTTGAACGGCGAAAAAATCCTGTTGTCCTCTTACGATAACAAGACCAGCGCGCAGGAAACGCTCATCGCCCTGAAGAAAGCGATTGACGACGGCAACCGCTACGTATTTCAGGGGAACGGCAGCGCCTTCGCGTACGCCATCCTCGATGCCGTGAACAAAAACAATGAGCGCAACCCCGGCAAGGAAGTCGTGTTCCTCAACTTCGCCGCGGTCGATCCGCCGCTCACCAACGAGAAGTGCAGTTTCTGGCATTTCCGTTTCGACGCCGACGTCGATATGAAAATGGCGGCGTTGACGGAGGCCGTCAAAGGCGACAAGAACGTCAAGAAAATTTATCTTCTCAATCAGGATTACTCTTTCGGGCGTTCGGTGGCCGCGGCCGCCGAGAAGATGCTGAAGGAAAAACGCCCCGACATTCAGATCGTCGGCAACGAGTTCGTCCCGCTGCAAAAGGTGCAGGACTTTTCGCCCTATGTCGCCAAGATCAAGGCGTCCGGCGCGAACGGCGTCATCACCGGCAACTGGGGTAACGATATGTTGCTGCTGATCAAGGCCGGCAAGGACGCCGGGTATAACGGCGTATGGTACACGTATTACGCGGGCGGGCTCGGCGCGCCGCCGGCGATCGGAGAGGCCGGCATCGGCAAGGTAAAGCAGGTGAGCGAGTGGCATAAGGACGTCACGCCCGAGCTCGATCCGGCGATCGCCGCATTCGAAAAGCGTTTCCCCGGCCAGGAAAACGAATACGGCTACTGGCGCATCAAGACCATGATGGAGATGTTCGCCGAGGCGGCGAAGAAGGCGAAATCGAACGACCCCATCAAAGTCGCCGGGGCGCTCGAGGGGTTGACGATGTCGACGGCGCTCGGCCCGGTCGAGATGCGCGCCGATAATCATCAACTGTTGCAGCCGCTGTTCGTTTCGACCATGTCGAACAAGGTGAAGCATCCCCTCCAAGGGACGAAGATCGGCTTCATCACCGACCGCAAAGTCGACGCCAAGGCGACGGCGGTGCCCACGACTTGCAAGATGCAGCGTCCGAGCTGAGCGGTTAGCAAAACCTGCATCCCTCGCCGCAAGGAGGCGGCGAGGGTTGCCTGAGGCGAAACGCCCCTCCTTCATGGAATAGCAGCCCATGATTGAAGTCTTCGTGTCCTCACTCCTCAACGGGGTGGTGTATGGCCTGCTGTTGTTCATGCTGTCGAGCGGCCTGACGCTCATCTTCAGCATGATGGGCGTGTTGAACATCGCGCATGCCGGCGTCTTCATGCTCGGCGCGTATATCACGTATCAAATCGGCAAATACGCCGGCTTTTGGGTGGCGCTCATGCTGGCGCCGGTCTTGTGTGGTTTGATCGGCGCGGCCATCGAGCGCTACGGCCTGCGCTTCGTGCCGAACCGCAAGAGCCACGTGCCCGAAATTCTCTTCACCTTCGGGCTGCTCTATTTGATCGAAGAGCTGGTGGTCATGATCTGGGGCCGCAACCCGATTCCGGCGACCGTGCCGGAGGCCCTGGATTTTCCGCTTTTCACCCTGTTCGGCACGTCGTATCCCGCCTACAAGGCCTTCATGATGGCGGTGTCGATCGGCATGTTCGTGTCGCTGTACGTCGCGCTCAAGCGCACCCGCATCGGCCTCGTCATCCAGGCCGCGCTGACGCACCCGCAGATGGTGGCGGCGCTCGGACACAATGTCCCGAGCGTGTACGTGCTCGTGTTCGCCCTCGGCAGCGCGCTTGCGGGCCTGGCCGGCGCGATCGGCGGATTCACCTGGCTCACGGCGCCGACGCTGGCCTTCACCGTGGGACCGATCGTGTTCGTGATCGTCATCGTCGGCGGGCTCGGTTCCCTCGCCGGGGCGTTGATCGCCTCGATGCTCATCGGCATTCTGCAAACCTTCGCCGTCGTGGTGGACTACTCGCTGCGCGATCTGTTCGCCGCGCTCGGCGTTACGGTGAGCGCGTCCTCGCCGCTCTACGAGCTCTATTCGATCAAGGTCGCGCAGACGGCGCCGGTGATCCCGTATCTGCTGCTGGTCCTGATGCTCATCGTGCGGCCGCGCGGCCTGCTCGGGACCCGCGACGCATGAACGACGGCTCGCCGACGACGGTCCCGCCCACGGCCCTGATCGGCGTGCAGCTGCGCTGGTGGGAGAAATACAAGTTCTGGCTGATTGCCGCCGCCTTACTCGTGGTATTGCCGCACATTCCCGGGCTCAGCAGCGGCTACGGCCGCTCGCTGTTGAGCCAGATGGGCATCACCGCCGTGTTCGCGCTGTCGTTCAATCTCCTGCTCGGACAGACGGGGCTGCTGTCGTTCGGTCACGCGGTGTACTTCGGGCTCGGCGCTTACGCGGCGATTCATTTGCTGCGCGCCGTCAACGGCGGCCTGCCGATTCCGATCCCGCTCGTGCCGCTCGCCGGCGCGGCGGCGGGATTGGTGTTCGGGATTATTTTCGGTTCGGTGACGACGAAAAAAGCGGGGACGATATTCGCGCTGATCACGCTCGGCGTCGTCGAGCTGGTTTACGCCGCCTCGTTCATGCTGCACGGTATCTTCGGCGGCGACGAAGGCGTTAGCGCGAACCGCACCGGCGGACCGCGCCTTTTGGGGCTCACCTTCGGCCCGCAGATACAAATCTATTACGTCATCGCCTTCTGGGCCTTCGTCTCGGCGGTTTTGATGTACGCGTTCATGCGCACGCCGGTGGGACGTTTGTGCAACGCGGTGCGCGATAATCCGGAACGCGCGGAGTTCATCGGCTACAACCCGCAACGCGTGCGCTTCATCGTATTTGCGGTCGCCGGCATGTTCGCGGGGTTGGCCGGCGGTCTGCTCGCCATCAATTACGAAATCGTCTCGGCGGAATCTGTCGGCGCGCTGCGTTCGGCGCAGGTGCTGTTGGCCGCTTATATCGGCGGCATCGGCCACTTCATCGGCCCGATCATCGGCGCCGCGGTCCTCGTGTGGCTGCAAGTCAACCTGAGCGACTACACCAGCGCGTGGCTGCTCTATTTCGGCCTGTTCTTCATGGCGGTCGTGCTGTTCGCGCCCGGCGGCCTCGCCGGTCTCATCATGATGCACGCGCCGATCGTGCGCACGCGCGCGTTCTGGGGAGTGCTCGCGTCGTACGCCGTCGCGCTGGTGCCCGCCGCCATCATGCTGGTCGGGGCCGTATTGCTGATCGAAATGAATTATCGCCTCTCCACGCAGCCCGAGCTCGGAGCCCGGATGAAGCTGTTCTGGGTGGACCTCGATGCCGCCACCCCGTGGCCTTGGGTGACGGCGGTTGTCCTGCTCGCGGCCGGCTTTTACGTTTTTCGCAAGACTTGGCGCTTCGTCGCCGCGGCGTGGACGCGCGCGCTCGACGAGGCGAAAGCGCGTTTTGCCGGGGGGACGTCTCCGTGAACGCGACATCCACGGCCCCTCATCCGGAAACGGAACGCGCCTTGGAGCTGCGTGACGTGCGCAAGAACTTCGGCCCCACGTCGATCATTCGCGGCGTATCGCTCGCCGTCCATAAAGGCGAGCGCCACGCGATTATCGGCCCGAACGGCGCCGGCAAGTCGACGTTGTTCAACTTGATCAGCGGCCGCTTCGCGCCGTCCAGCGGATCGATCAAGTTGAAAGGAAGGGAAATCGCCGGGCTCCCGGCTTACCAGATCAACCGGCGCGGATTGTCGCG
>JAJPKH010000184.1 GCA_021323795.1 Acidiferrobacteraceae bacterium
CTCGGCCAACATGCGCGAAATAAACGACAGGTCGATTTTTAACACCTGCACCGGCAACCGCGCGAGATAACCGAGCGAGGAATAGCCCGTACCGAAATCGTCGATCGCAATGTCGATGCCGAGCGCGCGCAGGCCCTTCAGCTGCTCGATATTGCGCTCGATGTCGTTCATCACCACGGTCTCGGTGATCTCGATCTCGAGCGGCGGTGGCATGGGAGCGGCAATGACCGCTTTTCGCACGATGTCGACGAAATCGCGCTGGCGCAGCTGTACCGCCGACACGTTGACGGCGACCGGCAGCGGACCAACCCCGCTGGCGCGCCAGTACTCGCAATCTTGCACGGCGCGGGCGATAACCCAGGCGCCGACGTCGAGGATCATGCCGGTTTCCTCGAGCAGCGGAATGAAGTGCATCGGCGGGACCAGCCCCGCTTGCGGGTCCGCCCAGCGCAACAGCGCTTCAACGCCCGTGATCCGACCGTTTTTGGCATCGGCTTTGGGCTGGTAATGCAGAACGAACTCCTGGTTTTCCAACGCGCGGCGCAGGTTGTTTTCCAGCACCAGCTTTTCCGCGACGCGATCGGTCATCTCCTCGGTATAGAAGAGACAGCGATCTCCGCCGGCCTTCGCCTTCTTCAATGCGGCTTCGGCGTTGCGAAATAGCGTATCGGCATCCCTGCCGTCGTCCGGGCACAAGGCGACACCGACCTTCGCCGCGATGCGCAGCTCGGTGCCGTTCACGTGAAAAGGTTCGCCGAGATATTCGGACATTTTGCGTTCCAAGACCTGGATTGCGTCGCTCTCGTCCTTGATGTCCAACAACACGATCGCAAAGCGGTCCGCGCCAAGGCGAGCGACCTGTTCGGGCTCGCCGGTACGCGCCGCCAGTCGGGCGGCGAACTGCACCAGCAGCGCGTCCCCGGCGTGACGGCCGAGGGCGTCATTCACGGTCTTGAAGTGGTCCAGGTCCATCATGCACAGCGCGAGTTTGCGCCGCGCGTGGTCGGCGGTATGCGCAAACTGCACGAGGCGCTCGTGAAACAGCGCGCGGTTGGCAAGACCCGTCAGTGAATCGTAATAAGCGAGATAATCGATGCGCTCTTCCTTGTCGATGTGATCGAGCGCAAACGAGATGTCGCCCGCGAGCTCCACCAGAAGCCGCGTTTCGCTTTCGTCGAAGAATCCCCGCGCTTTCGAGAGTAGCACCAGCACGCCCACCGCCTCGTCCGCGATTAGCAAAGGAAACACGGCGAGGGCGCCGATCTCGCGCCCTAGGAGCGTTTCCTTGAGCACCACCCGCGGGTCGCGCTCGACGTCGTTGACGATCACCGGGCGCTTCTCCTCGACCGCGCGGGTGGCCAAGGAACGCTCCTCGTCGGGTCGATCGTGCAGCGAAAGATACGGCTTAATCGCTTGCAGCATGCCGCGTTCCTCGCCGCTCCAGGCGACGGGTCGAATGTGCATCTGCGCCCGATCGACGAGCCCGATCCAGGCGACGCTGAACTCTCCGGTCTCCACCGCGAGCCGGCAAGCTTCCTGGAATAACCCGTCGCGATCGCGCACGCGCACGATGAGTGCATCGATTCCCGACAGCACGGCGTACACGCGATTGAGGCGGCGCACCCGCTCCTCGGCCAGCCGACGCGCCGTGATGTCCATGACGACGCCCGTCATCCGCACCGCCTGCCCCTCTCGGTCGTAGTAGAACTGGCCTTGGCCGGTGATCCAATGCACCGTCTTGTCCGGCCAGATCACGCGGAATTCATATTGATACGGCAATCGTGTTTCGCGGGCCTGCGCGACGGCCGCCTCCAACCCCGGGAGGTCGTCCGGGTGCACGCGTCGTGCGAAGGTGTCGTAGCGCCCATCGAACTCTTCGGGCTTCATTCCGAATAGCGCCGCATGATTGGGCGACCAAATGAGCTCATTCGTCTGTAAGTTCCAATCCCATGTCCCCATGGCGCTCGCTTCGAGGGCCAGCCGCAGACGCTCTTCGCTCGCCCGCAATGCCTCTTCCGCCCGCTTACGTTCGGTAATGTCGGTGGCGACGCCGCCGAGGCCGCTCACTTTCCCCTGCGCATCCCGTAGGGGGAACTTGGTGGTGACCACCACCCGTGGGACACCGCCGGCTATGCTCGCGATCACCTCCTCAACTTGCAAAGACGTTCCCGTCGCCATGATCTGGTCGTTGGCCGCCCGGAGCGCGTCCGCGACGCTCTTCGGAAAGACGTCGTGCTCGGTCTTGCCCAGGATCTCTTCTTTGGTCATCCCGAAGAGCCGCGTCAGTGCTTCGTTCGCGAGAATGTATCGGTGTTGAACGTCGTGTGCGAAAATGTACGAAGGACTGCTGTCGAGAATATTGTTCAGCAGCTCGCGACTGGCGCGCAGCTCCTCCTCCGCCCGCTTGCGCTCGGTGATATCCAGCATGGCGCCGATCATGCGTATCGGCTTGCCGGTCTGGTCGTGAACGATGTGACCGCGATCCAGGATCCTCGCATAGCTTCCGTCGCCGCGCCGGAACCGATATTCGTCCAGCCACAACCGCTGACCTCGATCGATGGCGGCGTGAATGCCCGAGACAACCCGCTCTTTATCGAGGGGGTGAATTCGGTTTGTCCATGACTCTATCCCCGGTTCGATCTCCCGGGCCTCGTACCCGAACATGCTTTTGAAGTTATCGTTCCACCAAAGGGCGTCGGTAATCAGATCCCAATCCCATACGGCATCGTTGGTAGCGATGGCGACGAGCCGGAACCGTTCTTCGCTCTTGCGCAATGCTTCGTCCGCCTGCTTGCGCTCGGTAACATCCCGCACTACGCCGATCATGCGTGTCGGCTTGCCCGCGGAGTCGAACAACGGTTCGCCCTGGCCGGCTATCCAGCGCACGGCGCCGTCGGGCCGGATGATGCGAAATTCGTAACGATACGTGCGGCGCTCCGCAAGCGCTTGCGCGACGGCGCGTTCCAGCCCCGCACGATCGTCGGGGTGCACGCGCGCCTGGAACTCTTCGTATGTGCCCTGGAAAGCGCCGGGCGCCATGCCCCACATCTCCTCATGCCGGCGCGACCAAATGATCTTGCCCGTCGTCATGTTCCAATCCCAAATCCCGGTGCCGCCGGCTTCGATCGCGAGGCGCAGTCGTGCTTCGGCTTCCCGCAGCGCCTCCTCCGCCCGCTTGCGCTCGGTGATGTCGCGCGTGATGCCGAGTACCGCCATCGCCGCACCGTCCGCGTCGCGCAACGCGCTCGCGTGAGTTTCGAGCCAACGCCGGCCGCCTTTGAACCCGACGACGCGAAACTCAAGCGTGCCCGACTCGCCGCGCAGCGCCCGCTCGGTTAATTCTTGAAACGCCGCGCGATCCTCCTCGGCGATCAGCGAATGGATCGAGCGATTCTGCACCTGCGTGAGCGAGTCGGCTTCGATCATGCGCAGCCCGGCCTTGTTCATTTCCAGCAGCGAACCGTCGGCAGCGAGCAGTTTGACGCACTCGGGTTCGTTTTCGATGATCGCTTGCAAGTACCGCTCCCGGGCACGCAGCTCCCGGTTGGTTCTGCGCAGCACCACTAACTCTTGCTGCAGCGCATCCAAGGAAAGACGGCCGCCCGTTGGAATCGACCCGAGCGGCTCGACATCGGGCACTTCCTTTGGCTCGGCTGTGAGCGCGCGATGCAACGCCTGCTGAATCCGAGCGAGGATGGCCCGGGGGTCGGGCGGACCTGCCAACAGCGCATCGGCACCGAGGCTCAGCGCGAACCGCTGCGCGGCTGGGTCTGTTGCGGCAGCGGAATAGAACAAAAGCGGAATGCGCTGCGTTTCGCGGTAGCGTCGAAACTCGCGACAGAGCACGAGAATGTCCGGTGCGGGGGGAAACGATTCGATCAGGATCAGATCGAACGATCGGCCTTGCAGCTGTTCGACGGCGGCAAGTCCGTTTTCCACCGCCGTGACGCGATAGCCGCCGTCTTGCAGGATAGCCGCAAGCGACGCTCGGGAAGCCGCATCTTGCACGAGCAGAACGTTCATCGCCTTGGCGTAGGTCCGCTCGGCGATGGAGCGGAGGCCATAGACCCCTCCCTGCGCGCAGGACCTCAATCAATATACGCTTTAACCGATAGCTTGCGAGAGGCCACGCCGCCGGAAAGAACGACAACAGGCACAGGCGAAGACGTCGCGCAACTTGCCATCACCCGTCCGGTTCGATGGAAAATCCGTTCGACTCGCGAACGCGCCGGAACCGGCGGCCAAGCGTGCATCCTTCGCAACGATCCAGCCTTGAACGGTGTGGCTTGGCGCAATGCCGGGCCTGCGTGCCGCGGGGTGAACCGCGGCCGCTGGCGTTATTCGACCGTCACCGACTTCGCGAGGTTGCGCGGCTTATCGACGTCGGTGCCGCGTGCGACCGCGGTGTTGTAGGCGAGCAGCTGCACCGGGATCGCGTGCACGATCGGCGACAAGACCCCGGCATGCCGCGGCGTGCGGATGACATGCACGCCTTCGCTCTCGGTGAAGTGGCTGTCGAGATCGGCGAACACGTACAGCTCGCCGCCGCGCGCTTTGACTTCCTGCATGTTCGATTTCACTTTCTCGAGCAACGAATCGTTCGGTGCGATCACGACGACAGGCATGTTGCGATCGACCAGCGCCAGCGGCCCGTGCTTCAGCTCGCCCGCGGGGTAAGCCTCCGCGTGGATGTAGGAAATTTCTTTCAGCTTCAACGCGCCTTCGAGCGCGATTGGGTAATGAATGCCGCGACCGAGGAACAACGCGTTCTGTTTCGGCGTGAATCGTTCCGACCAGGCGCGGATCTGCGGCTCCAGATTGAGCGCGTGCTGCACGCTGCCGGGCAGATGCCGCAGGGTATCGATATGATCCGCCTCCGCCTGCGGCGACAGACGCCCCTTCACTTTGGCGAGCGTCAGCGTCAGCACGAAGAGCGCGGCTAACTGGGTGGTGAATGCTTTCGTCGAGGCGACGCCGATTTCGGCGCCGGCGCGCGTGAAGTACACGAGTTTAGACGCACGCGGAATCGCGCTTTCCTGCACGTTACATATAGAGAGCGTGTGCGCATGGCCCAATTCTTTGGCACGCTTTAACGCCTCCATCGTATCGAGCGTCTCGCCCGACTGCGAGATGGTGACGACCAGACATTTCGGGTTCGGCACGATCTCACGATAGCGGTACTCGCTCGCGATCTCGACATTGCACGGAATTTTGGCGATCGCTTCCATCCAATACCGCGCGGTGGAGCCGGCGTAATAACTCGTGCCGCACGCAAGGATTTGCACGCTGTCGATGTGCTTGAAAACCTCTGCGGCCGCGTCCCCGAACAATTTTGGCGTCACGCCTTCGAGTATGACCGCTTCGATCGTATCCGCGAGCGCCTTCGGCTGCTCGTGGATCTCCTTCTGCATGAAGAGGCTGTACGGTCCGAGCTCGAGCGAGGCGAGCGACACGTCCGACACATGCACTTTGCGTTCGACCGGCGCGCCCGCGCGATCAAAGATGCGCACGCGATCGCGTGTCACTTCGGCCACGTCGCCTTCTTCCAAATAAATAACACGACGCGTGGCGGAGAGCACGGCCGATACATCGGAGGCGACGAAATTTTCACCGTCGCCGACGCCGATCAGCAGCGGACAGCCGACGCGCGCGCACACCATGATGTCGGCGTGCTTGAGCGACATGACCGCGATGGCGTAGGCGCCGACCAGCTCGCGCACCGCCTTCTGCGTGGCGGCAAGCAAATCGCCGCCTTGGCAGTAGTAGTAATGGACTAGGTGAGCGATCACCTCGGTATCCGTTTGGGATTCAAATGCATAGCCCAGTTTCTTCAGGCGCTCGCGCTGCGCGTCGTGGTTCTCGATGATGCCGTTGTGCACCACGGCGATCTCGTCGCACGACACGTGCGGATGCGCGTTCGGCTCGGTGACGCCGCCGTGCGTCGCCCAGCGCGTGTGACCGATGCCAAGGAGTCCGGTTAGATTCTCCGCCCGCGCCGCCTGCTCCATTTCGGCGACCCGCCCGACCCGGCGCACGCGCCGGATGCCGCCGTTCAGCACCGCGACGCCGGCGGAGTCGTAACCGCGATACTCCAGGCGCTTCAAACCTTCGACCAGAATGGGGACGACGTTACGTTGCGCTACAGCACCGACGATGCCGCACATGTTATTTCTCGCTCTTCTTCACCGGCCGTTTCCAGCCTTTGATGGTCTTTTGCTCGCCGCGCGCGATCGCGAGTTCCTGCGGCGGCACCTCCCGCGTAATCACCGAACCCGCACCCACCGTCGCGCCGGCGCCCACGGTCACCGGCGCGACCAGCACCACGTTCGAGCCGATCGAGGCGTTGTCGCCGATGACGGTGCGGTGCTTGTTGGCGCCGTCGTAGTTGGCGGTGATGGTGCCCGCGCCGATGTTAACCTCGCGCCCGACCGTGCTGTCGCCGACGTACGTGAGATGGTTCACCTTGCTCGCTTCGGCGATGTCGGATTGCTTGATTTCGACGAAATTGCCGATGTGCACGTGGTCGGCGAGCCGGGCGCCCGGGCGCAGCCGGGCGAACGGACCGATGCGGCAATCGGCGCCGATCTGCGCTTCCTCGATAACACAGTTCGGCAATACTTCCGTTCCCGGGCCGACCGTGCTGTTGCGGATCACGTTGTTCGGTCCGATGCGTACCCCGTCCGCAAGCGCCACTCTTCCTTCGAAGATGACATTGACGTCGATCTCGACATCGCGGCCGCACGAGAGCGCGCCGCGCACATCGAGCCGCTCCGGGTCACGCAGCGTCACGCCTTGATCGAGGAGCTGTCGCGCGTAGTTTCGTTGATACGTCCGTTCCAAGTCGGCGAGCTCGCGTTTGCTGTTTATGCCGAGGATCTCCCAGGTCGCGCTCGGCTGGCGCGTCACGATCTCGACGCCTTGCGCGACCGCCATGGCGATGATGTCGGTCAGATAGTATTCGCGCTGCGCGTTGCGGTTCTCCAGGCGCGCGAGCCACCCGGCGAGCAAGCCCGCCGGGGCGGCCAGGATGCCGGTGTTGATCTCGCGTATCGCCGCCTCCTCGGGGGTCGCGTCCTTTTGTTCGACGATGCGCTCGACCTTGCCCAGCGGATGACGCACGATGCGGCCGTAGCCGCGCGCGTCGGGAAGCTCCGCGGTAAGCAGCGCGACGCTCGACGCCCCGCCCTGCGAAAGCAGATCGCGCAGCGTCTCCGCGCGCGTGAGCGGGACATCGCCGTAGAGCACCAATACCAGCGAATCCTCGGCGACGCCCGGCAGCGCCTGCTGCACGGCATGGCCCGTGCCGAGCTGTTCGGCCTGGTGGACCCAGGTAATCGTTTGTCCTTTGAACGCATCCACTACCTGCTTTCCAGCGTGACCGTAGACGACATGGATGGCGCGCGGGGAAAGCGCCCGCGCGGTGTCGAGCACGTGACCCAGCAAGGGTTTGCCGGCGAGCCGATGCAGCACTTTCGGCAGAGCCGAATGCATGCGCTTACCCTGACCGGCAGCGAGAATAATGACTTCGAGGTTGCTAGACATGGCGTGGCAGAAGTAATGATAGCCCCGCCCAAGCGGCGTGGCATTCCCTCCCGCGCCCGCCCGAGAAAGGCGCTATTTCTTGCCGCGCAGCTTGCGAATGGCGGCCAACTGCGCGGCGATGGTCGCGAGCTCGGCCTCGACCGTCGCGACTTCCTGCTTGTCCGTGGCATTGCGCCGGGCTTCCTCGGCGCGCTTCAGCGCCTCGGTCGCCTTGGCCTCGTCCAGGTCCTTGCCGCGCACGGCCGTGTCCGCGAGCACCGTCACGCGGCTCGGCTGTATCTCGAGGAGCCCCCCCGCGACGAACACCAGTTCCTCGTTCTCCTGACCGGGGAGCTTGAGCCGCACCGCGCCCGGCTTGATGCGCGTCAGTAGCGGCGTGTGGCCCGGTAGGATGCCGAGCTCGCCGGCTTCGCCCGGGAGAGCGACGAATTCCGCCGGGCCGGCGAAGATCGATTCCTCCGCGCTGACGATGTCGAC
>JAJPKH010000255.1 GCA_021323795.1 Acidiferrobacteraceae bacterium
CCGGATGTCATCGCCCTCGGCACCAACACCGATCCCTATCAGCCGATCGAGCGCCGCTACCGGGTGACGCGCTCGGTACTGGAGGTGCTCGCGGAATGCGGGCATCCCGTCATCATCGTGACGAAGTCCGCGCGCGTCGAGCGGGATCTCGACTTGCTCGCGCCGATGGCGCAGAAGAATCTGGTGCAGATCTTTCTCAGCATTACCACGCTCAAGCACGATCTCGCGCGTCATCTCGAACCGCGCGCGAGTGCTCCGACACGCCGGCTCCAGGCGCTACGCACCTTGAGCGACGCGAACATCCCCGTGGGCGTGTTGGTGGCGCCGGTGATTCCCGTATTAACCGACGGCGAAATGGAATCAATACTCGAAGCCGCGCGCGCCGCCGGTGCGCGCGCCGCGAGCTACACACTCTTGCGTTTGCCGAACGAAATAAAGGATTTGTTCAAGGAATGGCTCGCCCTCCATGCGCCGTTGGCCGCGGAGCATGTGATGGCGCGCCTGCGCGACGCGCGCGGCGGCAAGGAGAACGACCCGCGCTTTGGCACCCGCATGCGCGGAGAAGGAGCGTATGCCGAGATGATCCGCGGTCGGTTCCGTCTGGCGCGCGACCGGTTGGGGTTGAGCGGCCGCGACCTCGGCGGCCTCGACCGCAGCAGGTTTCGCCCGCCGGTGGCGGCGGGGGATCAGATGGAGATGTTTTGAGGGGGAGGGTGATCGTCTCTTTGGCCGCTTTCTCTTGGACAAGCAAGAGAAAGCGGCCGGACCGCGGTTCGGGAACCGGAATTATCATTTATTAAACTTATTACCGGGCCCAAGAACTGCGCGGCGTGCTGTCCATCGCCGCTTTCGTGTTCATTCGCCGGCGGAACGGAGATATAGTGCGCCGGGCGCCACGCGTTCGCCGGTTTAAGCATGCTCAACCTGTTCATCGACTCGTTCATCGTGCTCTTCGTCGTCATCGATCCGGTCGGTCTCGCTCCGATTTTCGCCGCGATCACGCACGGCGCGGCGGCGGAATATCGCCGGCGCATGGCGATCCGCGGGGTTTTCATTGCCGGCGTCATTCTGGTGGTTTTCGTTTTCGGCGGGGCCGCGCTGCTGCGGGCGCTTGGCATCGGCATGCCCGCTTTTCAAATTGCGGGCGGCTTGTTGCTGTTCCTGGTCGCCGTCGACATGGTGTTCGTGCGTCAGTCGGGCATCCGCTCGACGACGGAACGTGAGCAGCGTGAGGCGCAGCAGAAGGAGGACGTGTCGGTGTTTCCGCTCGCCTTTCCGCTGATCGCCGGGCCGGGGGCGCTTACTACCGTACTGCTCATGTCGGGCAAGTACGCGCATCAGGCTCACGGGATCATGATCGTACTTGCGGTGGTCCTCATCGTGTTGGGGTGCGCGCTCGTTGCCTTGCTGCAAGCCGCCCGCATCATGCGCTTCATGGGCGAAACGGGAGCGAACGTCGTGACGCGGGTGTTTGGCGTGATTCTGACGGCGCTCGCCGTGCAGTACGTGCTCGACGGACTGAGCGCCGCTTTCGCGCGCGCGGTGGCTGCGATTTGATCAGACGCGCCGGAGCGCGGGCGGGGTGGAGCTTTTCAGCAGCTGAGCGGCGCTCGTGACCGGCAGGTAGAGCACCGGATCGATTCCATAAACTCCCGGCTCGAGGACGCGATCGATCTCGCACGGGCGACCGTCGCTGGTCTTGTGGCTCATGAGGTCGACGGTGACCGGAGTCGGGTAAGGCGCGCAGTTGGCATTCAGCACCAGCGTGACGCGCGGTTTTAGCCGGCGCACGCGGTTCATGGTGACGACGACGGCGATTTCGCCGGTGTTCAACTCGACCACGCTCCCGATCGGGTAGATGCCCATGCACTGGATGAACTGCTCGACGAGGCCGGGGTGGAAATCGCGGCCGCGCCATTCGTACATCTGCTTGAGCGCGGTATGGGCGGCCAGCCCGGCGCGATAGGCGCGATCGCTGGTGATGGCGTCGTAACAATCGACGATGCCGCCGATCATTCCGAAGAAGCCGATCGCCTCTCCTTTAAGTCCGGAAATATAACCGGCTCCGCTGTAGCGCTCGTGATGGCAGCGCGTCACGTCGACCGCCGGGCGCGGAATGCCATGCATTTGCTCGAGCAGCTCGACGCCGCGCGGCACGTGGCTTTTCATCAGGGCGAACTCGTAGTCGGTGAGCGCCCCGGGTTTGTTCAGAATTTCGGCCGGCACTTTGATCTTGCCGATGTCGTGCAACAGCGCGCCGAGGCCGAGTATTTGCAGCGTGTCGCGATCGAGCCCGAGGTGGCGGCCGAAGGCGAGCGCGAGGATGCACACGCGCAGACTGTGCATGGCCGTGTACTCGTCCTTTTTCTTCAGCTGAATGAAGCAGGTGAGCGCGTCGGGATTGCGAATGACGCTTTCGGCGAGCTCGCCGACAACGCGCTTCGCCCGGATCGAGTCGATGTTCTTGCCGGTGCGCACGTCCTCGAGGAGCTGATACACGAGCGTGCGCGCGATCGCGTGATGTTCGCGCGCCTCGCCGAGCTCCTGTTCGAGCGCGCGTTGGTCGCTGTAGACCGGCGCCGTGCGCGGCTGGTTGATGATCTTCAGGAAGTCGCGCGCGACGCGCTGCTCCGCTTCTGTCGGCACCGTCGGTACTCTGCGGATCGAAGCCGGCGCTTGTGCGCGCCGTTCGGGCGGGCGGATTTGAGGATCGGGAATATCGATGTAAACCCAGCTGCAATAGCGCTTGAGCTCATCGATGTCGGCCTGCGAGCGGATCTCGAAACCTTGGAACAAGAACGGCGTCCCGAGCCATGGCCGATCGAGCTCGGCTACGTACATGCCCACTTCCAGGTACTGGACGTCTATCTTCTTGCGCACGAGTCCACACCCCGTTTAAGAGCGCCATCCGATCCATGGGGCGCTCGTGTTCCATGATTCTATTGTTCTGATTATCTTGTATAAATAGCTGCTGCGCCATTTCAGGGCAAGGCGCGCGCCCGCCAACTCCTCGGTCGAACCGATGGCTGGTAGCGCCGGAGCGATGAGCAACGATCCAATATCGCTTTTGTCAGGCGCGCTTTTTGGGGTTTCGATCCATGTTGAAGCTTTATAGCGCCGGCAATTTGCAGGAAGCGTACCTGATCCTGCACCGCCTGGAGCAAGCGGGAATCGAGGCGCGAGTGCTCAACGAACATGCGCAGGGAGGTGTCGGCGAGCTGCCGTTCACCCACGCCTATCCCGAGGTGTGGCTGCTCGAGCCGGCCGACCGCGCGCGTGCGCGCGCAATCGTGGAAGGCTACGAACGTGAAGCCAAGATGCCCCTCGGTTCGCGCACCTGTCTCTCGTGCGGGGAGGAAAGCCCCGCGAGTTTTGAAATCTGCTGGCGCTGCGGAAACGCGTTTACGTCCTGATCCATCTTATAACCGCGTGCTGAATTCCGCTTCGGCTTGCACTTTGGCCCGCAGCAGATCGTCCGCGATGTGATTCCACGGCGCGCGGCGTTCGGAAATGGCGGCGGACAGCTGGCGCGAGAAGGTGGGATAAGCGTCCATCTCTTCGCCGGCCGCCAGCCGCGCGGACTGCTCGAGAAAGGGGATCAGCCCTTCGATCTTGCGGAGCTTCTCGCGCTTCGCGGTGACATCGCGATCTTCCTCCTTCGCCAGGAAGTAAGCGTCGGTATTGTCCATCATCGTCTCGAGCGCCCGGTTCAGTTTCTGATAATCGAGCTGGAACATTCCATGGGAATGCTGATAGAGCTTAAAAAGCTCGAGTACCGCCTCCTTGATCTCGTCCAGAGATGAGTGGCGCGGTAGCGCTTCGCTAAAGCGGGCGAAGATATCGCTTTGCGGGTCGATCTTCGCAAACTGGTCGCGCAGGGCGGGGTTCATCGCCAACGAGCACATTTGCTGTATCGCCCGCAACTGATCCACGACGTCTTGCTCCATCGTTCGCGCGTGATGTCTCGCGGTCTCGAGAGACGAGCCGGCATCGCCGTAATCGAAGGAAGAAACGATTTCATTCTTGATGCGGGCTTCCGCCTTCGCGCTCGCTTGGCCCAGGTTTCCCGCCAAGCGCTGGCGCAGCCGCTCGCGCGCGTCGGATGCGATTCGGTAAAGAGTTTGCGCGCGCGCCTCCTGCTCGCGGGCGGCGAGATATTGCGCCAAAGCGTCGGTGAACCCCGCTGCTTTTAGCAGAAACTCCTGCGAGAACGACAGAAACGCACCGACAAAATCCGCGTGGGCTTCCGCGCTCAGCGGCATGCGCTCAATCTGCGCCCGCAGGCGGTTGACTTTGTCATTGACGACCGCGACGCTCTTCGTGGCGCCGGTCAGAATTCCGGAAATACTGGCGAACGAGTGGTGAATGTGGCGCGACGTCTTCAGCATCTCGATGAGCTTGCGCAACATGGTTTCTTCACCGCTCGCGCGCAGGAATAGGGCATGCAGGCTCTGCTTCGCGTCTTCCAGTTGCTCCGGCTTGAGCAGGCCGTGCTCCTCGATGTAGGCGATCGCGGTAAGCGTGATCAGCGCCTCGCGTTGCGGCGGGGCGATGAAGTAATTGCGATTGAGAATCATGGGGACCGTCCGGGCGCGTAGGGTAACACACGGCAACGGACGCCGGCCGCTTCCGCCCCCCGCCGCCTTCGTGCTAGCGTAGCTAAGCGAAGTTCAGCGGCAACGCGGCTATTGAACTCCGGGCGCTTTGCCCGCATCTAATAAGACGTCTTTTGGCCCATTCGGAGAAGAAACTTTTATGAAGCGTGTTCTGCTTTTCCTGGCGACGAACGTCGCCATCCTCATCGTCTTGAGCGTGACATTGAGGATCTTGGGGGTCGATCGCCTGCTCGACGAGGCGGGCGGGCTGAACTTCAATGCGCTCCTGATCTTCGCCGCGGTCGTGGGCATGGGGGGGTCGTTCATTTCGCTCGCCATATCGAAGTGGATGGCGAAGCGCATGACCGGCGCCGAGGTCATCGAGCAGCCGCGCAACAGCACCGAGTCCTGGCTACTCGATACCGTGCGGCGGCACGCGCGCGCCTCCGGGATCGAAATGCCGGAAGTCGCCGTTTACGATGCGCCGGACATCAACGCGTTCGCGACCGGCATGAACAAGAACAAGGCGCTCGTCGCGGTCAGTACCGGGCTCCTGCGCTCGATGAATCGCGACGAAGCGGACGCCGTGCTCGGGCACGAGGTGACCCATGTCGCGAACGGCGACATGGTCACGCTCGCGCTGATTCAGGGCGTGGTCAACACCTTCGTCGTTTTCATCGCGCGCGTGGTCGGCCATGTGGTCGATCGCACGGTGTTCAAGAATGAAGAGGGTTACGGGCCGGCCTATTTCATCACCACGATCGTCGCCGAGCTGCTGTTGGCGATTCTCGCCAGCATCATCGTCATGTGGTTCAGCCGCTATCGCGAGTTTCGCGCGGATGCGGGCGGCGCGCGCCTTTCCGGGCGCGAGCGGATGATCGCCGCGCTCGAGCGGCTGAAGGCGGGCCAGGAGTCCAACCTGCCGAACCAGATGGCGGCGTTCGGCATCAACGGCCGCGTGACGCGCGGTTTCGCCAGACTCTTCATGTCGCATCCGCCGCTCGATGAGCGCATCGCGGCGTTGAAGGCGCACGCTTAACCGTCGTTGCGAGGCACGGGCCCATCGTGCGAACAGCGCGATGGGCCTTGGCTTTTTTTGGGCTATCGAGAAGCAGGACTACCGACAAACGTCGAGCGCGAGCGCCTGGAGTATCTCCGTGCTCGTCGATTTTTGCACGAACGCCGCCACGCCGAGATGCGGCGGCTTCCAATCCGCCGGCAGCGAAAGGGTCTCGCGCGCCTGCGCCGTTCCGGCCTTGTCGAAGGCGAACGGACCGATGAGCCGGCGCACGACGAAGGCGTGCCGCAACGAGCGCCCCCGGTTCTCGCCGGCTCGAACCTCGGAATGCAGATCGTTTTCGTACAGCGCCAAATACATGACGGCCGGGGCGCGACGGTCGCGCAGCGTCGCATCGGCGAGGATTTCCAGCGTTGTTTTGTCGCGCTCGAGTTTCAGCCGCAGGTCGGCCCGCGAGGCGATATCGCGGAACCGAGAGAGTTGACGGTTCAGATCGTTCGTCGACCAGCGGCGGTATTCCCGTCCGTTCAGGACGAACTCGGGCGTGTACACGGTAGGCGCATGGGTACTTTCGCCGAACTCGCGCTGGCGCCGAGTGTACGCGCCTTGGGCGAACGGATCGTGCCAGCCGAGATAATCCCAGTAGTCCACGTGGAACGCGAGCGGAACGACGCGATCCGGACCGAATCCCCGGGACGGTAGTTCAGCCAGCCAGCGATCCGCGGGAGGACAGCTGTCGCAGCCTTCGGATGTGTAGAGCTCGAGCAGCGGTACGGTGGCGTCGCCACTTCTGGCCTCGCAGGCCGTTGCCCACCCCGGGTACCCGGTTAGGCTGGCGCCCGCAAGTAATACGATCCTTAACCCCGTTGCCATGCGTTTCATCGAATGACTCCCGGCGGTGGCGCCGACACAGCTTAGTCGCCCTAAACGGCTTATTATTTCACTTCCGCGGTCTGAACAGATTCCCCGCGCTTGTAAGGACGAAGCGCCGGCCGCGACTAAACTTTCAACCGGTTCCGTCGTCGTAACAAAGAGGCCTGATCATGCTCATCAAGCGCGCGCCCGATGTAACACCTTCGGAAATCACCGATGAAAAGGTTTATCGGGCGCGACGGCGCTTCCTGCAATTTTCCGCGGCCGGCCTGATCCTCGGCCCGAATCTGCTCGTCGGGGGCGCGGCCGCCGCCGATAAGCTCGGCCCCCTAAAGAAAGGACCGTACGCTACCGACGAAAAGCTCACCCCCTATCGCGATGTGACGAACTACAACAATTTCTATGAGTTCGGTTCCGACAAGAAAGACCCCGCGGCGAACGCGAAAAACTTTCGCACCCGTCCTTGGACGGTGACGATCGACGGCGCGGTGAAGCGTCCGGCGGCGTATCAGTTGGAGGACTTCATCAAGCCATATGCGTTGGAAGAACGTATCTACCGGCTGCGTTGCGTGGAAGCGTGGTCCATGGTGATTCCGTGGGTCGGTTTTTCGCTCGCGGAGGTGATCAAGAAAGTCGAGCCGACCTCGCAGGCGAAGTACGTGGAGTTCACCACGCTCCTCGATCCGACGCAGATGCCCGGTCAGCGCCCGCTGCTCGGCACCGGCCTCGATTGGCCGTACGTCGAAGGTCTGCGCCTCGACGAAGCCATGCATCCGCTGACGATTCTCGCCGTCGGTCTCTACGGCGAAGTGCTGCCGAATCAGAACGGCGCGCCGCTGCGGCTGGTGGTGCCGTGGAAATACGGGTTCAAGAGCATCAAGTCGATCGTGCGTATCCGCTTCGTCGAGAAACAGCCGGTCACGGCGTGGATGCAAGCGAACCCGAGCGAGTACGGCTTCTACTCGAACGTTAATCCGCAAGTGGACCATCCGCGTTGGAGCCAAGCGTACGAACGGCGCATCGGCGAAGGCTCGCTGCTCGCGCAATTGACCAACAAGCGCAAGACGCTTCCGTTCAACGGCTACGCCGAACAGGTCGCGCATCTTTACGCCGGTATGGACCTGCGCAAGTACTTCTGATCTGCGCATGTCGCCCGAACGGATCGTCGCCATCGCGAAGCCCTTTGTGTTCGCGGCTTGCCTGATCCCCTTCGCGCTGCTCGCGCGCAAGGTGCTGAACGACGATCTCGGCGCCAATCCGGTCGAAACGCTGAATCGCTACACCGGCGATTGGACGCTGCGCTTTCTCTTGATCA
This sequence comes from Acidiferrobacteraceae bacterium, assembly GCA_021323795.1. Lineage (GTDB taxonomy): Bacteria > Pseudomonadota > Gammaproteobacteria > Acidiferrobacterales > Sulfurifustaceae > JACQFZ01. Next base: position 7,802 of record JAJPKH010000255.1, read on the forward strand.
CGCTCGCCGTCACGCCGTTGCGCCAGCTGGCCGGCTGGCCGTACCTGGTTCGCTTCCGCCGGATGCTCGGCCTATTCGCTTTCTTCTACGTCTGTCTGCACTTTCTGTCGTGGAGCTGGATCGACAAGGTCTTCGACTGGGATGAGATCGTTAAAGACGTGATCAAACGGCCGTTCATCACGCTCGGCTTCACCTGTTTCGTGCTGCTCATGCCGCTCGCCGCCACCTCGACGAATGCGATGGTCCGCCGCCTCGGCGGCAGGCGCTGGCGCGCGCTGCACCGTTTGGTGTACGCGATCGGCATCGGCGGGGTGGTGCACTATCTGTGGTTGGTGAAATCCGATATCCGCGAGCCGCTCGTTTATGCGGCGATCCTCGTCTTTCTCCTCGGCTATCGCGTGTGGCACTACCTGCGCCGCCGCGTCGCCGCCGCCGTCCCCGCCAGCCCTTGAGCGGACGGCTATCCCGCGGCAGCGCCCTGGCTATACTGCGGATAGAAATCCACACCAATCGAAGGAGGGTGCATGGCCGGCTGGATTTTCCTCGCGGTTATCGTATTGCTGCTCGTATTCGTTGTTTCGCTGTACAACCGGCTGGTTGTGCTGCGCAACCGGATCAAGAACGCGTTCGCGCAGATCGACGTGCAGCTGACGCGCCGTCACGATCTCATCCCCAATCTGGTGGAAACCGTCAAAGGTTATATCAAGCATGAGCGCGAGACATTGGAAGCGGTGATCAAGGCGCGCAACACGGCGGTCGCGATGTTGAAAGCGGCGGCCGCCGACCCGAGCAAGGGCGACGCGGTGCAGCAGCTCGCGGGAGCGGAAACCGCGCTCGGCGGCGCGCTTGGGCGTTTGTTCGCCGTCGCGGAGGCGTACCCGGACCTGAAGGCCAACCAGAACATGATGCAGCTCTCCGAGGAGCTGACGAGCACGGAGAATCGCGTGGCGTTCGCGCGCCAGAGCTACAACGATTCGGTCATGGAGTACAACAACGCGCGCGAAACGTTCCCCGGCTCGGTGATCGCCGGGACGTTCCAGTTCACGCCGGGAACCCCGCTCGAAATCGAAGACGTCGCGAAGCGCGCGGTGCCCAAGGTCGCCTTCTAATGACGCTTTCGACCAACTTCCCCTTTCCCGATGCGCCAGAGGGCGGGGGAAGAGGGGCGAGCGGTGGCCGGTCCCCCTCTTCCTCATTCCCTCTCCCCCAAGGGGGGAGGGACGCGAGCCGCGCGCGCGGCGCGCCGTTTCGTTTACCTTGAATTTCTTCGAGCACCAGCAGCGCGCGCGTCGGCGAACGGTGCTGCTGACGTTCTTGTTCCTTATTGCGACCCTTACGACGATCCTGCTGGCGAACGCCGTCGCGCTCGCGGTGGCCGCGTTCTACGGCTCCGACGCAGGGGCCGCGCCTTCCGTTTCGCAATGGATCGGCGCGCACCCAAGAGTGGTCATCTGGACTTCGCTTTGCACCGTGGGCCTCATCGGCGCCGCCAGCATGTACCGCATGGCGTCGTTGAGCGCCGGCGGCGGCGCCGTGGCGCGTGCCGTGGGCGGTGTACTGGTGGATTCGGACGCGACGGATCCGCAAAAACGCCAGTTGCTCAACTTGGTGGAAGAGATGGCCATCGCGGCCGGCGTGCCGGTGCCGCAGGTATACGTGTTGGAGCAAGAACCGGGGATCAACGCGTTCGCCGCCGGTTTTACCACGAGCGACGCGGCGGTTACCGTCACGCGCGGCACGCTCGAGATGCTGACACGCGACGAGCTGCAAGGGGTCGTGGCGCACGAGTTCAGTCACATCCTGAATGGCGATATGCGTCTCAATACGCGCCTGCTCGGCGTGCTTTACGGGGTGCTTTTTATCGGCCTTGCCGGCCGGTTGATTCTGCGCGGGCTTTCGCGGGTGCGCGTGTCCTCGTCGCGGCGCGGCGGCGGCCAACTGGTGATGGTCGCGTTCCTCGCGGGTCTCGCGCTTACTGTGATCGGGTACATCGGTACCTTGTTCGGCACCATGATCCGCGCCGCCGTCTCGCGCCAGCGCGAGTTCCTGGCCGACGCTTCGGCGGTGCAGTTCACGCGCAATCCCGATGGCATCGCCGGCGCGCTGAAAAAAATCGCGGTCTCGCCGTTGCGTTCCGTACTGCAAGACGTGGATGGAGAGGAAATCAGTCACATGCTGATAGCGGACGGTCGCAAGATGTTCGAGGGTTTTTTTGCCACGCATCCCCCGATCCTGGAGCGCATAAAGGCCATCGACAAGCACTTCGATCCGTCCGAACTGGAGCGCATCAAATTGACGCCGGTAAACGCGAACGCGGACGCGCTGGCTTCCCGTCCGGTCCCCCCGTTGCCGATCTCGCCGTCCTTGGTAGTCGCTGCGATCGGAAACCCGGGCGGCCAACTCGACGCCGCGCAAAGAAATCAGGCGGCAATTCCCGATGCCGTGCGGCGTGTGGCCCATTCGCGTGCGCACGCGCCGAGTTTGGCGCTCGCTTTGGGTCTGAATAAGGATTTGGCGGAGCGCAGCCGCCAAATGGCGCGGCTGCGCCAGCGTCTGCCCGAAGGGTTGCTGCTTCATCTCGACGCCGTGGCCGCCATCGTCGATCCGCTCCCGCCGCAACAGCGGCTGCCGTTGATCGAGATGGCGTTTCCGGCGCTGCGGCAACGGTCGCCGCAGGAATTGCAGCTGCTGATCGCCGCCATCGAGGAGATCGGCCGCATGGACGGCCGCTTCGACTTTCTCGACTATGCGCTGGCGCGGTTGTTACGCGTGCACCTCATCGAAGCCGCATCCCCGCAGTCGGTGCGCGGCGCGTTCCCGCCCAAACTGCACGCGCTGCGCGAGGAGGCGGGGATATTGTTCGCTTTGCTGGCGCAGGCGGGCGACCGCGATAAACATGCGGCGCACGGCGCCTACGAAGCCGGATTGCGCCAGCTGCTCGGTGCGAATGTGCCGCCCTACGCGCCGCCCGAACCGTGGGTGGGACCCCTCGATCGTGCGCTCACGCGCCTCGATGGTTTGGCGCCCGGCGCGAAGCAAGCGTTGATCGAGGCGCTCGCCGTGACGATCTTGCACGATCGCCGCATCAGTTTGGGAGAAGTGGAATTGTTGCGAGTGATTTGCGCGAGCCTGCACTGCCCGGTACCGCCGCTCGCTGCGGCGGAGCCGCCGTACGGCGCGGACAACGAAGATACCCCTCACGCGGCCGCGTGAGGCAGGACGTCAGGCCGCGAGCGCGGCGCGGCGTGAAGCGTGAACGACGCCCTCGAAGCGCAGCGCGTCTTGTCCGTCGTCGTAGTAGCGTTTGATCCGGCGCGTCGCACGGTAACCCAACTTCTCGTATAACCGTATCGCCGCCGCATTATCGGTCCTCACTTCCAGGCACACCCGTTCGGCGCCGCGCCGCCGCGCCGCCGCTTCGACGGCTCGGATGAGCGCCGTCGCCACGCCGCATCCGCGCGCGCTCGAAGCGACCACGATCGAATACAGGCGCGCGCACTTCGCGCCGTTCCGGTACAGCACCACGGCATTGCCGATCACGCGATCGTTGGCGACACCGACGTACACCTCGGCATTGGCGTTCGTGAGCAGGTGCCGGAAGCCGCGACGGCTCAAGCGATCGCCCGGAAAATCGCGCTCGAGCGCGAGCAGGGCGTCGAGATCGCGCAGCGTGGCGCGGCGGTAGGCGACGGTTCGCATCAGCTGGCGGGGTTGTGCCGGAGCGTGATCTTTTCGCCGAAAAGCGCCGGGCGATAGCTCATCTTAACGCGCCGCAGATTCTCCAGGCCCAAGTCATCGCCGACGTTGATGTACGTGCAGTTCGCGAAACTCTTGGCGAACTCGCGGAACAGGTATTGCGCCGAGCCCGGAATGGCGAAGTTGGTCTTCTCGACGAGCACGTTGCCGACGTCGGGCGTGATGCGATCGCCGAACGTGAAGCCCTCGAGACGTCCGTTGATGATGAGGCAGAGGCCGGCGAGCTTCAGCGTGTCGTAGTGCTCGAGCGCCCGCTCGATAGCCCGGCGTTCCTGCTCCACGGTGTAGAAAAAATCGGCGATCGCCTCCGCGCTCAAATACTTGAGCCGGTTGCGCAGCCACGTGTCGATGAGCGCGCGAATACCGTCCCAGTGCCGCGGGGCGAGCACTTCCATGCGATGGTCCGGATAGGCGCGGCGGAATTGGTTGATTTCGCTGCGTTTGGTTTTGTAAGCGTTGCCCTTGAGCTCGACGAGATCCTCGGTGCGGTAAATGTAATCGGGAAGGCTGCGCTCGATGAGCCATTGCGCGGGATCGAGCAACTGCGCGAAATCCCGGTACACGAACTCGACCAGGCTCAAATAGGGACTCGGGTTATAACGATCCATAATCTCGAAGCAGGCGGCGAGCGCCTGTTGTTGCCGCTCCGGCGCACCGAGCGGCGGCAGCAACATCGTGAGACAGTGTCCGTTCAGGCTGAACAGGCAGAAACAGTCTTCGATAATCTGGTAGAAGCCGCTCTTTTGTGACAGCCAGATGATGTTGTTGGCGAACGTGTAGTCCGAGAGCGGCGCCGGGATGAACCTGGCGTACCGGTCGAAGGTGCCTTTGGCGTCGATGGTGAAGGGATAAAGCTTGTGGCCTTCTATCGAGAGATAATGGCGCGGGAAGCTCGGCGGCGCGGATGTTTCCTCCCGACGGACCGGAGGAGCGATGAGTGGAGCGGATTCGGTAATCGCGGTGCGGTCCGATCGCGGAGGTTCTTCAGTCTGGCTAAGCATCTAATGCTCCTGGTTGTCGATTGCCGGGTCGCACGCGACCCGCGAGTGTCTTCGGTGGGCGAGAATAACGGCGCGCTGCCTCTGCGACGCGGGACGCGGCCGTTCGCACGTCGAGCGCGAACGGCGGTGCACCGTGAGGATTGTGAGGGACAAGAAGGACCACGCAGCGCCGGCTGCCAGCCGAAGAGAACGAGTGAAGGGTTAACGACACGGTATATTTGTTATGCAGCAGTTTTATAGCAGAAGACAGGAACACCGACAATGCGGAACGCGGCATTTGCCGGCTGGAGTCTGGGCGGCCTCGACCCGTCGGCCGCCATGTTTCCCGGGACATGCCGACCCCCGTCGCCTGCCGTTTTTCCAGAGGTTCCCGTCGTCGGTCGTTCCCCGATCGCGAATGCCCGTCGGCGGTAACAAGGCGAATCGGTGCGCCAACGCGCTTCCCCGGAGTGGAACCGCGCCCATGTCTCTCGACCGTCCCGGTCTACGGGCCGTCGCTAACGGTGTACGGTGCGCTTTTAAAAATGAGGTCGTTCAAAAGGGTATTGCTGATGAAGTAGCAACGATCGCACGCCGAGAGCGGCGCGGAGGGTGAAATGATTATTTGAAGAAGTCCGGCCGAACCGTAGTGCTGTAAACTATGCAATCTTCATATTTGACCGAAACGACGTCGCTCCATCATCTTGGTAGGCGCAAAGGCGGGTATGGAAATTCACGGAACAACAATACTGTCGGTACGTCGAAACGGGCGGGTGGCTTTGGGTGGCGATGGGCAGGTGTCGTTCGGCAACACCGTCATGAAATCCAACGCGCGCAAGGTCCGGCGGCTTTACAAGGACCAGGTCCTCGCCGGTTTTGCCGGCGGTACGGCCGACGCCTTCACGCTGTTCGAACGCTTCGAAGCCAAATTGGAAAAGCATCAAGGCAACCTGACGCGCTCCGCGGTCGAGCTCGCCAAGGATTGGCGTACCGATCGCCTGCTGCGTCGGCTCGAAGCCATGCTTATCGTGGCCGACAAGAGCGCCTCGCTCATTATTTCGGGCCAAGGCGACGTCATCGAGCCGGAGGCGGGCGTGCTCGCGATCGGCTCCGGCGGGCCGTACGCGCAAGCGGCGGCGCGCGCCCTGCTCGATCACACCGAGCTCGACGCGCGCACGATCGTCGAACGATCGCTCGGTATCGCCGCCGACATCTGCATTTACAGCAACCGTAATCTGACGATCGAGGAATTGGGTGCCTAGCATGTCCGAGATGACGCCGCGCGAGATCGTGCAGGAGCTCGACAAGCACATCATCGGGCAGGCCGCCGCCAAGCGCGCGGTGGCGATTGCGCTGCGCAATCGCTGGCGGCGCATGCAGGTCGGAAACGAAACGCTGCGCAACGAAATCACGCCGAAGAACATTCTCATGATCGGGCCGACCGGCGTCGGCAAGACGGAGATCGCGCGGCGCCTGGCGCGCCTCGCGAACGCGCCTTTCGTCAAAGTCGAGGCGACCAAGTTCACCGAGGTCGGTTACGTCGGGCGCGACGTCGATTCGATCATCCGCGATCTCGTCGACGCCGCCGTGAAGATGACCCGCATGACCGAGATGGAGAAAGTACGCGCGCACGCCGAGAGCGCCGCGGAAGAGCGCGTCCTCGACATCCTGCTGCCGCCGGCGCGCGAGGTCGGTTTCGCCGTCGGATCGGAAGGACGCGGGTCGGACGACGGCGCGGCGCGCCAGCGCTTTCGCAAGAAATTGCGCGAGGGCGATCTCGACGAGCAGGAGATCGAGGTCGAGCTCAGTCAGGCGGCGATGGGGGTGGAGATCTTCGCGCCGCCCGGCATGGAGGAGATGACGAGCCAGTTGCAGAGCATGTTCCAGAATCTCGGCGGGCGGCGCACGCGCCCGCGGAAGGTGAAGATCAAGGAGGCGATGAAGCTGCTGACCGAGGAGGAGGCGGCGCGCCTCGTCAACGACGAGGATATCAAACTGCGCGCGGTGCAGCGCGTCGAGCAAAACGGCATCGTGTTCATCGATGAGATCGACAAGATCGCCGGCCGTTCCGAAATGCACGGGCCCGACGTCTCGCGCGAGGGCGTGCAGCGCGATTTACTGCCGCTGGTCGAAGGCTGCACGGTGTCGACGAAATACGGCATGGTGCGCACCGATCATATTCTCTTCATCGCGTCGGGCGCGTTCCACATGTCCAAGCCCTCGGACCTGATTCCGGAGCTGCAGGGCCGGTTGCCGATACGCGTCGAGTTGAACGCCCTCAACGCCGAGGACTTCGTGCGCATTCTCACCGAGCCCGACGCCGCGCTCACCCAGCAATACGCGGCGCTCCTCGCGACCGAAGGCCTGACCCTTAAATTCGCCCCCGACGGCGTGCGGCGCGTCGCCGAAGTCGCGTTCGAGGTGAACGAACGTACCGAGAACATCGGCGCGCGCCGGCTGCATACCGTCATGGAGCGCCTGCTCGAAGCCGCGTCTTTCGAAGCCGCCGATCGCGGCGGCGAAACCATTACGATCGATGCCGCCTATGTCGATCGCCACCTCGCCAACCTCGCCGGCAACGAGGATCTTTCCCGCTATATCCTCTAGCGGTTCGGCTGTTCATAAAACCGTGCGCCAAGGCTCTTGAAATTCGCCGCACCCGTCCGCATTGATTGCGCTCAGCGGGGATAGTGCTCGCCGTTACCCGGCGGCCCGCCCTGCATGGCGAAATTAGTTGAAGGAGGTGTAGACATGAATCGGCCAATGACACGCGGAAACGAGAACGCTCCCCTCGCCCGGTGGGGATTTCTCCGCGACGATTTCGACCGGGTGTTCGAAGGTTTCTTCCGCCCCATGCGCTGGGTGGAGGAGGCGACGAGCGAGAATTTCGTTCCCGCCATGGATATCACAGAGCGCGAAAACGACTACGTGGTTCGCACCGATCTCCCCGGCGTGCGCAAGGAGGACATCAACGTGACGCTCGAGAACGGTGTATTGACCGTCACCGCGGAGCGACGGGAAGAGGAAACGCGCAAGGAAGGCAACGGCGAGCGCGAAATTCGGCGCGAAGTGCGCTACGGCCGCTATGCGCGCAGCCTGCGGCTCGGTACGCAGATCGACGAGAAGGGCGTCAAGGCGAACTATCGCGACGGCGTTCTCGAGCTCGTGCTGCCGAAGGCGGAGCAAGTGAAGCCGCGGAAGATCTCCGTCGACGTGGGTTAAATCCCGTCACGGGGTAATCGCGAAAAAGGCCGCGCCAGCGGCCTTTTTCTTTTGGCGTATGTTTTGGCGCGGCCGTAACTGACTGGATCGATGTACCAGCTGGTCGTGTAAAAAACGTACGATGAACCGCGCCTGCGTGTTCGTCCCCCTTTCACCGCTGACTTTACGCGCTGAATAAGGTAATTTGCTCACGACCTTCGAACGCCGATACCCGTGACCTTACCCATAACTGCAACCGACCGCGCGCGCATCTTGATTGAAGCGCTGCCGTACATCAAACGTTTCCGCGGCAAGACCGTCGTCATCAAGTACGGCGGCAACGCCATGGTCGCGGAGGACTTGAAGCACGCGTTCGCGCGCGATGTCGTGATGATGAAACTCGTCGGTATCAACCCGGTCGTCGTGCATGGCGGCGGGCCGCAGATCGGCCAGCTCCTCCAGCGCATCGGCAAGAAAAGCGAATTCGTGCAAGGCATGCGCGTCACCGACCGCGAGACCATGGACGTGGTCGAGATGGTGCTCGGCGGGTCGGTGAACAAAGACATCGTCGGGCTGATCAATCAGAACGGCGGCAAGGCCGTCGGTCTTTCCGGCAAGGACGGCGGGCTCATCCGCGCGCGCAAGTTGATGCTCAAGCGCGAACCGACGGACGATCAGGCCGAGGGCGAGATCATCGACATCGGTTTGGTCGGCGAAGTGCAGGGAATCGACCCGAAGATCGTCGCGCTTCTCGACAACGCCGAATTTATCCCGGTCATCGCGCCGATCGGCGTCGGCGAGGACGGCGAGACTTATAACATCAACGCGGACGTGGTCGCCGGCAAGCTCGCGATCACGCTCAAGGCCGAGAAGCTCATCCTGCTGACGAACACGACCGGCGTGCTCGACAAGGACGGCGAGCTCCTGACCGGCCTCAGCATCAAGAACGCGAACGCACTGATCGCCGACGGGACGATCCACGGCGGCATGTTGCCGAAAGTCAATTACGCGCTCGATGCCGTACAGAGCGGCGTGAAGTCCGCGCACATCATCGACGGCCGCGTCGCGCACGCGGTATTGCTCGAGATCTTCACCGATCAGGGCATCGGCACGCTGATCCGCGCCTGATCGAACTCCACGTGAGCCCCGTTCATCCCGTCTCCGCGCACCGCAGGGAATCCGTATGAGCCGCGCGCGACCCGGCGAGCGCCGCCAGATGATACTGCAGACGCTCGCGCGCATGCTCGAAGAGCGCCACGGCGAACGCATCACCACCGCGGAGCTCGCGCGCGCGGTCGGCGTCTCGGAAGCGGCGCTCTATCGTCATTTCACCGGCAAGGCGCGCATGTTCGAGGCGCTGCTGGAGTTCATCGAAGAGACGCTGTTCACCCGCATTACCCGCATACTCGCCGAGGAGCCGGATACGCTGCGACGCTTGCAGGCGATCCTGTTGCTGGTGCTCGGCTTCGCCGAAAAAAATCCGGGCATGGCGCGGATTCTTTACGGCGACATACTGGTGGGAGAAACCGAGCGTTTGCGCCGGCGCGTCTCGCAAATATACGACCGTTTGGAGACACAGTTAAAGCAAGTGCTGCGCGAAGGCGAGGCGCGCGATGGCCGCCGCTTCGCCGTCAATGACACGGCCGCGTTGCTGCTGGCGTTGGTCGAAGGCCGCATCGCCCGTTTCGCGCGCAGCGATTTCAAAGCCGCGCCGACGGCGGGATGGGAGCAGCAATGGAGTCGGGTGAGCGCGTGCGTGGCGCAGGGAGAGCCGACGTAATGCCGGCGCGAGGGATTGTTATCGCGCGCGAGAAATGGTGTGGCCGTTGGCCAGCCGTTCTTGCATAACCTCGACGTGCCCGCACACCGGGCAGTGCGGGTCTTTGCGCAGCTTCAGTACCCGCGATTCCATCGTTAGCGCATCCAACACCAGCAGCCGTCCGGTCAGCGGCTCGCCGATGTTCATCAGGACCTTGAGGGCTTCCGTCGCCTGGATGCTGCCGATGATGCCGGCGACGGGCGCGAGCACGCCGAATTGCACGCACGCTTCGCCGGTTTCGCCCGTTTCCTGGTAAAGGCAACGGTAGCACGGGCTGTCGGGAAGATCGGCACGGAACACGGCGACCTGCCCCTCGAACCGCGTGACGGCGGCGGAGACGAGGGGCCTGCGCGCGCGCACGCAGGCGGCGTTCACGGCGAAACGCGTGGGAAAATTATCGCTGCCATCGACGACGATGTCCGCTTGCTGCACCTGCACGAGCAATTCGTCTCCCTCGAGCCGGCGGTCGATGCCGGTCAGCTCGATGCCGGGGTTCAGCGCTTTCAATTGTTGTATCGCCGAGTCGATTTTCGCGCGGCCCACGGTTTCCGTCGTGTGCACGATTTGGCGCTGCAGATTGGTCAGGTCCACGTGATCCGGATCGGTCAGCGTCAGCCGCCCGACGCCGCTCGCGGCGAGATACATCGCGACCGGCGAGCCGAGCCCGCCGACGCCGATGATGAGCGCGTGCGCGTCGAGCAGCTTTTGCTGCCCGTCGATGCCGATTTGGGGCAACAGGATGTGGCGGCTGTAACGGAGGAGTTGCGCGTCGTTCATGCCGCCATTCTAAACGCTAACCCGGCCGCCGCTAAACGACCGGGTTTCGGGATCAGAAGCGATAGGAAAAGCCGAGGGAGACGACGGGGTACACCTTGAACGAATCGAGATCGGCTTCCGCGTCCTGCGCCTCGCGCTGCAGGTCCGCCTGACTGACGGCGCCGTTGCTCGAGCGCAGCGTAACAGCGGGATTGCCTTGGAACAGCGCGCCGATTTCGAAGGTCACGCCGAAGGGGCCGCCTTTCGCCACCGCATTGCCCCAGCCGAGACCGAGGTAGGGCGCGTTCTTCTTGAATTTCAAATCGCCCGACAGCGTGCCCACTTGCGCGGGCGTATAGGTGTTGTTGCCGATGGTGACGTTGGACGTGGGCGTGGTGGTCAGGTGCGCCGCATTCTTGTTGTAAAGCCAGCCCGCGCTCAAGCGGAAGGTTCCCGCGAAAGGATGCCAATCGAAAATCAGGCCGCCGCTTTGAAGGTCGACGTCCGCGTTGTAGCGGATGTTGCTCGCGGTTTCGTCGAAGGAATAGGAGTAATTGTTGATGCCGACGCGCAGGTTGATGTTCCGGGACAACGCCGTGGTGCCTTCCACGCCGAGGCCGAGCGTTCCCGCCTTCGCGCCGAGCGCGAAGCCGTCGGCCGCCGCGCCGCCGCTCGCCAGTACCGGTGCAAGAGCGATCAAACGAACGAATTTATTCACCGCATCCTCCCTACGTTTCGTCTTCAGGTTAAATAGCAGGTGCGAACACGAAGTCCAGGCTAGGGAGCGAGCGCCTCGGTAACGCGTTCCCGACCGGCGAGGTCTTTATAAGTGCAGATGGCGCGGTATCCCCGATCGGCGAGCAGCGCGCGCACCGCGCTTGCCTGGTCGAAGCCGTGCTCGATCAGCAGCCAGCCTTCTCCCACCAGATGCTCGTGCGCCCCTGCGATAATGCGTCGAATGGCGTCCAGTCCGTCCATTCCGCCGATAAGCGCGGCGCGCGGCTCGAAGCGCACGTCGCCGTCGTGCAGATGCGGATCGTCCGCGCGCACGTAGGGCGGGTTGGATGCGATCAGCGTAAAGCGCCGCCCGCCAAGCGGCGCGAGCCAGTCGCCCGCGAGGAATTCCACGTTGCCGATGCCGAGGCGTTGCGCGTTGGCCCGCGCGACGGCGAGCGCCGCTTCCGCCTGGTCCGTCGCGACAACCGTCGCGCGCGGGCGTTCGCGCGCGATGGCGAGCGCCACGGCGCCCGAACCGGTGCCGAGATCCGCCACGCGGTCCTCCGCCGATAACGTAAGGCGCGCGAGCGCGCGCTCGACCAGCAATTCCGTTTCCGGGCGTGGAATCAGTGTCGCGGGGGAGACCCGCAAGTCGAGCGACCAAAATTCGCGCGACCCGACGAGGTACGCAATCGGTTCGCCGCGCCGCCGCCGTTCCACCAGCCGCGTGAGCGCGAGACAGGCGTCGTCGGAGAGCGCACGTTCGGCATCCGCCATGATCTCGGCGCGCGTCGCCCCGCTCACGTGCCGCACCAACACTTCGGCATCGACGCGAGCGCTGCGGCTGGTCGGCGACAACACGCGGGCAGCGCGATCGAGCGCCGCCCGCAGGCTCAAGGGCGGTGTGAAAATTGTCATCGTCGGAGAAGCGGTGCGATCCGGCGGGCGGCGGCCTTATTGCGCCAACGCGGCCAGTTGGTCCGCCTGCTCGGCGCGCGCCAGGCCGTCGAGCAGCTCGTCGATCTTGCCCTCCATTACTTGATCGAGCTTGTAGAGCGTCAGGTTGATGCGATGGTCCGTGACGCGGCCTTGCGGGAAATTGTAGGTGCGGATGCGCTCGGAGCGGTCGCCGCTGCCGACCAGGCTCTTGCGCGTCGCCGCCTCTTCGTCGCGTTGTTTCTTGCGTTGGGCTTCGAGCAGGCGCGCCGAGAGTATCGCGAGCGCGCGCGAGCGGTTCTTGTGCTGCGAGCGCTCGTCCTGGCACTCGACCACGATGCCGGTCGGCAGGTGCGTGATGCGGATGGCGGAGTCGGTTTTGTTGACGTGCTGGCCGCCGGCGCCGGAGGCGCGAAACGTGTCGACCTTGAGATCCGCCGGATTGAGCGCGACCGCGTCGATCTCCTCGGCTTCCGGCAGCACCGCGACCGTGCAGGTCGAGGTGTGAATGCGCCCCTGCGCTTCCGTCTCCGGGACGCGCTGCACGCGATGCGCGCCGGATTCGAATTTAAGCTTCGCGTAGACGCCCTGCCCGGCGATGCGGGCGATGATCTCCTTGTAGCCGCCGTGCTCGCCCGCGCTCGAGCTCACGACTTCGACGCTCCAGCCCTGCGCCTGCGCGTAGTAGTTGTACATGCGGAAAAGATCGCCGGCAAAAAGCGCGGCCTCGTCCCCGCCGGCGCCCGCGCGGATTTCCAGGAACACGTTGCGCGCATCGTCCGGGTCCTTGGGAAGGAGCTTCGCGTGCAGCTCGCGTTCCAACCGCTCCATGCGCGTCGCCGCGTGCTCCGCTTCTTCCGCCGCCATCTGGCGCAGCGCGCTGTCGGAATCCTGCAGCATGGCGTGGGCCGCCTCGCGCTCCGCGCTCAGGCGACGATAGTCGCGATAGAGCGCGACGACCTCATTCAGCTCCGCGTACTCCTGCGAGAGTTTGCGGAACCGATTGGTGTCCGCGATTACCTGCGCATCGGAAAGAAGGGCGAGAACCTCATCGTAACGCTGAGTCAGCCCTTCCAGGCGTGCCTGGATGGAAGGGTGCATCGGTTACTCTTCGTCGAGTCCAAATAGGCGGCGGGCGGCGGTGAGTAACGCGTCGTTGCCTTCGTCGTCGGCGCGCCTCAGCGCGTCCGTCGGCGCGTGCGTGAACTTGTTGGTCAAGGCGCGCGCGAGTTGTTCGGTAACTTTAGCCGGATCTTCGCCGCGGGCGAGCCGGCGTTGCGCCGTCTGCAGTTCCGCGTCGCGGATCGCGGTGGCGGTGTCGCGCAGGGCGCGGATGGTGGGCACGGCGTCGAGCGTTTTTACCCATTGCATGAAGTCCACGACGCGCGTGTCGATGATTTTTTCCGCCTCGCGCGCGGCGGCGACGCGCGACTGCATGTTTCCCTGCACCACGTCTTTCAAGTCATCGATCGTGTACAGGTACACGTCGCTCAATTCTCCCACCTGCGCTTCGATGTCGCGCGGCACGGCGATGTCGACGAGAAACATCGGCCGGCGTTTGCGCGCCTTCAGCGCGCTCTCGACCGCGCCCTTGCCGAGAATGGGAAGTTGGCTGGCCGTGGAAGAAATAACGATGTCGGCGTCGGGTAGCCGCGCCGGCATTTCCGCGAGCGAAATCGCTTCGGCGGCGAATTGATCGGCGATCAGGCGGGCGCGCTCGACCGTGCGATTGGCGACGACCATGTGTCCGATGCCGTTTTCCTTGAGATGGCGCGCGCAGAGCTCGATCATGTCGCCCGCGCCGATAAGGAGCACCGTCTGTCGCGCGAGATCCTTGAAGATGCGCTTGGCGAGCACGACCGTCGCCGAGGCGACCGACACCGGGCTTGCGCCGATGGCGGTGTCCGTGCGCACTTGTTTCGCCACCGCGAACGTGTGCTGGAACAGCCGATTGAGAATCTTACCGGTCGCGCCGGCCTTGTGCGCCGTGGCGAACGCTTCCTTCATCTGTCCGAGTATTTGCGGCTCGCCGAGGATCATGGAATCGAGCCCGGCCGCCACGCGAAACGCGTGCTTTACCGCTTCCTGGTCCGGATAGTTGTACATATAAGGTCGAATGTCGCCCGGCGGAAGATCGCGGTAGTCGCAGAGCCACTCGACGATGGGTTCGCCGTTCAGCGCCTCCACGCCGCAATAAACTTCCGTGCGGTTGCACGTCGACAGTATTGCCGCTTCCCCGGCGATGCCGCTCTTGGTGACGTCCTGCAGCGCCTCGCGCAGTTGTTCCGGCGCGAAGACCGCCCGTTCGCGAATGGCGAGCGGGGCGGTGTTGTGACTGATGCCTAGGGCAATCAGATGCATGCGGATACGCTGAGGCGGCGGCTGTGTTCGCGCGATTTTGACCCAACCCGGTGCCGTGTCAAGCGCGCGCGCCGGCCACCGAGCCCGCGCGGCGTCGCGCGACCTCGCGCAAAATAGAGAAAGCGAGCAGTAAGACCGCCAAACCCGCGACAAATTCGATCCAGGCGCCGGTTTCCCACCACGCCCAGAGCTGGGTCAGCGAACTCCATAGCGCGATGAGTCCGACGACGATGCCGAGCGTTTCGGCAAGGAGCGCGTTGCGTGCGGCGGCGCGCAACGCGAGCGCCACGAGCGCAAAGCCTGCGGCGGCCAGCCAGAGACTGAGGAGCGCGAGGAGCGGCCACGCGACGAGACCGCCGAGACCGCGGCCGTCGTAAAGCGCGAGCAATCCGCCGGCGAGGACGATCAGCCAAAGCCTCGTGCGCTCGCCCTCGGTCGGCCGCTGCGGCGATGGCGGCGCTATTTCCGCGAGCAGGTGTTTGAGCGCGCGCGCGGCGCTTTCCAAAACCGCGAGTGCCAGGCCGGCGATCACGGTGGCGGCGAGGTGGCGCGCGAAGAGCGGATCCAGTCGCAGTACCGCCGCGTAGCGGGCGAAGCCGTCGATGTAATAGCCGAGCAGGCGCGGAAAGTCGGTCGCGTCCGGCGCCATGGCGTAGAGCTTCGCCCATTGCCCGGCGTCCGTGGCGGCAACCGTCACGGCGATGAGCAGCGCCGATAACGCGATCACGCCCTGCAGGAGCGCCGTGCCGTAACCGACGTAACGCGCGTCCGTTTCGCGTCGCATTTCGCGCGCGGTCACGAAGTGAATCACAAGTAGTTGCCAGCCGGCGAGCGCGCCCGGCCCGACGATGAGAAAAAGCCAGGGCAGCGCGCTCGAAGTGGAGCCGACCGCGTGAAATTCGGGAGCGACGAGCGTTGGGTGATCGAGCGCGAGCGCGAGGTAAAAAACGCACAGCAGAACGAGCAGCAGCAGCGACGTCAGGAACGCGCGTGGACGCATGAGCTTCCATACCGGCAACCGCGCGGCATGAAATACATACACGAGCACCAACACGACCCACACCAGCACGGCGTCGATCGACAGCCATTCACTCTCGCCGACCGCCAACGTGAGCTTGCCGTTGAACGCGAGCGGTGTTCCGCCGAGGAGCCAAACCGCTAAGAG
Organism: Acidiferrobacteraceae bacterium; assembly: GCA_021323795.1. Taxonomy (GTDB): domain Bacteria; phylum Pseudomonadota; class Gammaproteobacteria; order Acidiferrobacterales; family Sulfurifustaceae; genus JACQFZ01. The sequence continues at coordinate 23,493 of JAJPKH010000255.1, forward strand.
ACTCGCCGCGAAGGCAATGAGCGAGGCCGGCAGGAGCTCGAATTCGGCGCGGCCGTGCAGAAAATTCCCGAGCAGGAGGGCGATAAGGGCGACGGCAATGACGGGAAACGCGGCGCCCGGATAAGCGGAAAGGACGGCGGCGGTCAATCCGGCCGAAGCCGCGAGCAGGATGACTAGCGCGATCAGGGCGAACAGGAACAACACCAGTCGGGTATGGGGACCGGCCAGGTCCGCCGCAAGTTGACGCCAGCTGTTCGGGTGTCGCAATGACAGCCAAAAGCCGCCGAGGCCGTAGGTGCCGGCGGCGACCGCGCTTCCGATCGTGATCCACAGGAAAGCCGGCACCCAGCCCCAGGCGACGGCGGCCATCGGCGCCGCGAGCAGTGTCGCCCCTCCCGCGGCGGCGAGGTGATGTCCGAAGAGCAGATGCGGGTGAGTGGGGACGTACTCGCGCGCGTCGGCGCGGGACCGGGCGGGTGTACTATAATTTTTGTCGAGGCGGAAAATGTCGAGCGCCAGCAGTTTGGCGTAGAAGCGGTAGCCGAACACGAAGACCACTACGATTGCTGCCACTAGGAACAGGGCATTCATTTGCAATCCCGCCGTAAACTAAGTTCTACTATTTAAGCAAATTGGCGAAATCGGCGATGCCCCAGGGGCGGCGCGGTTTCATTGATATAGTTAGTATCGCCGGTCCTGGAGTTGAATTCCCCCTATGAAGCGTATCTGGTTCCTCGCGGTTTCGATCTTTCCCCTATTTCTTTTGGGTAGCGCCCTGACGCTGCGAGCCGCGGGAGCGGAGGCGGCTCGCAGCGCGCTAACTCTCGAGGTCGATGCCGCCGAACCGGACGGCCTCGACGAACAGACCGTCTACGAAGTGCTGCTCGGTGAGCTGGCCGCCCAGCGCGGACAAATGGATGTCGCCGCCGATGCGCTCGGTCGCGCGGCGGAACGCACGCGCGACCCGCGCCTGGCGGAGCGCGCGGCGCTCGCCGCGCTCTATGCGAAGCAGTACGACGCGGCTCGTCGAGTGGCCGCTCTTTGGGTCGAGCTTCAGCCCGCGAGCGCCGACGCCCGCGAGACCCTGGCGGCCGCGCTGATCGAGCTCAATCGAGTGCCGGAAGCGCGGCGCGAGCTCGAGCAGGTGCTAAGCGCCGAGCGCGCTCGCGATAATCTCGATCAAGCCTTCCTTCGCATTGCCGCGTTGCTCGGGCGCGCGGGTCCGCGCGAGAGCGCCGTCGCCTTGATGCGGGACCTGGTCAATCGCTATCCCGACGTGGCGGCCGGCCATTTCGCGCTCGCGCACCTGGCGGTGCGCGCGGGCGATCTCGACGCGGCGGAAGCGGCGATCGAGCGGGCGTTGGCGCGTAAACCCGACTGGCAGGACGCAGCGCTTTTCAAAGCGAGCATTCTGGTGTCGCAGAAGAACACGGCAGCGGCACAGCGCTACTTCGAAGAATTCTTAAAAGCGCACCCGCGCGCCACGAGCGTGCGGCTGCATTACGCGCGTCATCTGATCGAACAGAAGCAGTGGGAGCGGGCGCGCGAACAGTTCAAGCAGGTGGTGACGGACGCGCCCGACGACGTCGATTCGATGTACGCCGTGGGCTTGTTGGCGTTGCAGACCAACCGCTTGGACGAAGCCGAGTCCTATCTCAAGCGGGTGCTGACGTTGCGCCCCGACAATGACCAGGCGCGCATTTACCTCGGGCAGGCGCTCGAGCAGAACCGCCGTTACGGCGACGCGGCGCGCTGGTACGGCGAAGTGAAGTCGGGGGAATACTACTTCGAAGCGCAGTTGCGCCTCGGCATCATGACCGCGAAGCAGGGCGATTTGCCCAAGGCGCGTAATCTGCTGCACGCGTTGCCTACCGAAAACAATCAACAAATCGTGCAGCGCGTGCTCGCGGAAGAGCAGGTGCTGCGCGATGCCAAGGAGTTTCGCGAAGCGTTGGGCGTGCTGAACAAAGCCCTCGAGCAACTGCCCGGCGACAAGGACTTGCTGTACGCGCGGGCGCTGACCGCCGAGCGGCTCAACATGCTCAACGTTCTCGAAAGCGATCTTCGGGCTATTTTGGAAGTCGAACCGAAGAACGTGAACGCTTTGAACGCGCTCGGGTACACCTTGGCCGATCGCACCAACCGGTACACCGAGGCGCAATCGCTGCTGACGCAGGCGCTCGAGCAGAAACCGGACGATCCGTTCGTGCTCGACAGCATGGGATGGCTGCATTACCGCCAGGGCAACAACGGCGAGGCGCTCAAATATTTGCGGCGCGCGCTGACCATCCGGGGCGACGCCGAAATCGCCGCGCATCTCGGCGAAGTGCTGTGGGTGACCGGCGACCGCCGGGAAGCCGAGTCCGTGTGGACGCGCGCCTTGCATGACGCCCCCGACAGCGACGCGTTGCGCGACGTCATCAAGAAGTTCAAGCCCTAAATATCCCGCGAAACGATAGCAGCGGCCGGCGGGGGTGACGGCGTACGCCCGCGCCATTGATTACGGGGCGGACTTCTTCAACAATCCCCCGGTGCGTCTACCTCTCCTTCTTGGCGCGATCGTACTGGCCGGTTGTGCGGCGGTGCCGCCCCGGCCGGCGGTCGAGAATCCGCAAGCGGTCTGGCAAGCGCGCGAAGCGCGTCTGATGCGGCTCGATGGATGGGACCTGCGCGGGCGCTTGGCGTTGCGCGCGGGCGGGGAGGGGGCGCACGCTTCCATTCGGTGGATACGCGATCACGACAACCATCGCATCGATCTTGTCGGTCCGTTCGGCGGAGGCCGCACGCGTATTCTCCTGACCAAAGACGGCGCCGAGCTGCGCGATGCCGGTAATAAGGTGTATCGCGACGATTCCATCGAGGAGTTGCTCGCCCGTGTCACGGGCTGGTGGCTGCCGTTCGACTCATTGCGCTACTGGGTGGTCGGACGGCCGGTGCCGGACGCGGCGGCGCGTACCGAGCTCGATGACTGGGGTCGTCTCAAGACGCTTGAACAGCAGGGCTGGACCATCCGCTTTATAGAGTACGCCGAGGCCGGCGCGTACGAGCTGCCGCGGCGGATATTCATTGAGCGAAATTCGGCCGAGGCTCCCGACACGCCGACGGAGGCGCGCATCGTGATTGAACAATGGGTGTTGGACAACACGAACCCCGAAGCCGTCGCAAGGTAGGCCGGCGCGATATGGTTGCGAACAACGCCTCACCAACGAGCGCCGCTTCCACGATCTGGCCGGCCCCGGCCAAGCTCAATCTTTTGCTTCACGTCGTCGGACGGCGACCCGACGGCTATCACTTGCTGCAGACGGTGTTCCAATTCCTCGACTACTCGGACGAATTGACATTCCGCCTATCGCGCGACGGACGCATCGCGCGCACGCACCCTCTGCCGGACGTCCCGGAAGACGCCGATCTGACGCTGCGCGCGGCGCATTTATTAAAGGAGGCGACCGGGTGTCCGGATGGCGCGGAAATCACCCTGCATAAGCGCATCCCCATCGGTGGCGGACTCGGCGGAGGAAGCTCGGACGCCGCGACCACGCTGCTTGCCCTGAATCGGCTCTGGAAGACCGGCCTGTCGGTCGATCGACTCGCGGGCTTGGGCCTGCGGCTCGGCGCCGATGTTCCGGTTTTCGTACGCGGGCACGCCGCTGTTGGGGAAGGCATAGGAGAGATATTGACGCCGGTCGAGCTTCGGGAATCGTGGTACGTCGTCGTGACGCCGCCGGTCCACGTTCCCACCGCGGCGGTCTACGCCGACTTCGCCCGGGAAAGCCGATTGACACCCTATACCCCGCCCCGGACAATACGCGACCTTCGCGCGGGGCATGGCCACAACGATCTCGAAGCGATCGTCAGGAAGCGTTATCCGCCGGTGGAGCGCGCTTTTCAGAGCCTGGCGCCCTTTGGCCGGGCGCGCATGAGCGGTTCGGGAGGAAGCGTGTTTTTGAACGTCGAGGACGCGGACCGGGGCAGGCATATTTTGTCCGTCATGCCCGCCGGTTTCAGCGGCTTCGTCGCGCGTGGGATGAACCGGCACCCTCTATCGATTGAGTCGTAGCGAACGTTTTCGTCTTTTGTAGTGAGTGACTGGGGTGTCGCCAAGCGGTAAGGCACCGGATTTTGATTCCGGCATTCCCAGGTTCGAATCCTGGCACCCCAACCAATTTCAGAGCATAAGTAACAAAGAATGGCCAAATTAGGGGAGAACATGGCGGCGGACAACATGACCGTCTTTACCGGGAACGCCAATCGCGCGCTCGCGGAATCGGTCGTGCGCCATCTCGATATGCCGCTCGGCAAGGCGACGGTCGGGCGCTTCTCCGACGGCGAGGTCATGGTCGAGATCATGGAGCATGTGCGCGGCAAGGACGTCTTCGTCCTGCAATCGACCTGCTCCCCGAGCAATGACAACCTGATGGAGCTGCTGGTGATGATCGACGCGGTGAAGCGTTCCTCCGCGCGGCGCATCACCGCGGTTATTCCTTATTATGGTTATGCGCGCCAGGACCGCCGGCCGCGCACGGCGCGGGTCGCGATTACCGCGAAGCTGGTGGCGGATATGATTACGGCGGCCGGGGCCGATCGCGTGCTGACGGTCGATTTGCACGCGGATCAGATCCAGGGATTCTTTAATATACCGACCGACAATATTTACGCCTCGCCGATACTGCTCGGGGACATCTGGCGCCAGGAGTATGAGGATCTGCTCGTGGTATCGCCGGACGTGGGCGGCGTGGTGCGGGCGCGCGCGATGGCGAAACACCTGGAGGCCGACTTGGCCATCATCGACAAGCGCCGCCCGCGCCCGAACGAAGCCAAGGTGATGAATATCATCGGCGAAGTCGACGGCCGCATCTGCGTGCTGATGGATGACATCGTCGATACGGCGGGAACGCTGTGCGAAGCGGCCGCGGCTCTCAAGGAGCACGGCGCGCGCAAAGTGCTGGCGTACTGCACGCACCCGGTGCTTTCGGGCAAGGCCGTGGAGCGGATCAATCAGTCGCAATTGGACGAGCTGGTCGTAACCGACACGATTCCGCTCCGTTCCGACGCCGCGAGCTGCAAGCGCATCCGGCAACTGACCATCGCCGAGCTGCTCGCGGAGTCGATGCGCCGCGTCGCCGAGGACGATTCGATCAGTACGCTATTTATGGAGTAGGGTTGTACGTTCTCTCCTAATAGGGAGGGGACCTAGGCAAGCTCTTTTCCTGGTCGCGGGAAGAGAGCATCGTTAACTGAAGGAGACCATCATGGCTGCGAAGTTTGAAGTAACCGCTGAGCCGCGTACGGCCAAGGGGACGGGTGCGAGCCGCCGCCTCCGCCGCACCGGCAAAGTTCCGGGAATCGTGTACGGCGCGGGCAAGGACGCCGTGCCCGTCGCATTCGATCACAATGCGATGCTGCGCAATTTGGACCAGGAGGCTTTTCATACCTCGATCCTGACGCTCAAGCTCGACGGCGGCCAGGACCAGGCGATCCTGCGCGATTACCAGATGCATCCGGTGAAGCCGCAGATTCTGCACATCGATCTGCAGCGCATCAGCGCCACCGAAAAGATCCACATGAGCGTGCCGCTGCACTTCCTCGGTCAGGATGTGGCCCCGGGCGTGAAGCAGGAAGGCGGCTTGATCAACCACTTGATGACCGAAGTCGACATCACCTGTCTTCCGCATCAGCTGCCGGAATTCCTGGAAGTCGATATGTCGAACGTCCATCTGAACGAGTCGGTGCATCTTTCGAACATCAAGTTGCCCGAAGGCGTGGCCATCACGCAGCTCGCGCATGGCGGCGATGACCTTGCCGTCGCAACGATCACGATCGTGAAGGAAGAAGAAGTCGTGGCACCGGTCGCCGAGGCGGCGGTGCCGGTGGCGGGCGAAGCGGCGGCACCGGGTGCGGCGCCCGGAGCGGCGCCGGCCCCCGGAGCAACGCCGGCGGCGGCAGCTGCCGATGCCAAGAAGCCGGCGGCGGATGCCAAGAAGCCCGAGGCGAAGAAGCCGGAAGGCAAGAAAGAGGGCAAGTAAGGGCGAGTCGGAGAGTTCTGCGAACAGACTTAACGTCTGTTCGCGCCGACGAGCGCCCGCACACGGAAGTGCGGGCCGGCATTTGGCGAAGCCGCGAAGACGCGCCACGGACGGCAGGAGTGAACATCAAAAGGGCTGTCTCCCGTGGACCCCGGCATCTCTCTTATCGTCGGCCTGGGCAATCCGGGCCCGGAGTACGCGGAAACCCGGCACAACGCCGGGTTCCGTTTTCTGGGCGCCGTGCTGGCGCACGTGGGCGGGGCGCTGCGCGCCGAGCCGCGCTTCGCATCGGAAGCGGCGCGCGTCAGTATCGCCGGCCACGACGTCTGGTTGCTCCAGCCTCTTACGTTCATGAACCGCAGCGGCGAGGCGGTCGCGCGCTTCGCGCAGTACTACAAAATTCCGCTCGAGCGCATTTTGGTCGCCTATGACGAGCTCGATCTGCCGCCCGGCGCGGTGCGGCTGAAACGCGGCGGCGGCGACGCCGGGCACAACGGCGTGCACGACATCATCGAAAAGCTCGGCGGCGCCGATTTCGTGCGCCTGCGCATCGGCGTCGGCAAGCCGCCGACCTCCGGTCAGGGCGCGAATTACGTGCTGAAGCGCGCGCCCGCCGCCGAGCAGAAGTTGATCGATGAGGCGATCGAACGCGCCCGTACGCAATTGGACGACATCGTGCAAGGTCAGTACCAGAAAGTCATGAATGCGCTGCACACGCACTCCGCGTGAGCGCTTGAGAAGGTTGCGAGATCATGGGATTCAAATGCGGTATCGTCGGATTGCCCAACGTCGGCAAGTCGACGCTCTTCAATGCGCTGACGCGCGCGGGCGTGCCCGCGGAAAACTATCCGTTCTGTACCATCGATCCACACGTCGGCATCGTTGAAGTGCCGGACCCCCGGCTCGCGAAGTTGGCGGAGATCGTGCAACCGCAGAAAGTCGTGCCGACGACCATCGAGTTCGTCGATATCGCGGGCTTGGTCGCCGGTGCGTCGAAAGGCGAGGGGCTCGGCAACAAGTTTTTATCGCACATCCGCGAGGTCGATGCGATCGCCCATGTCGTGCGCTGTTTCGAAAACGAGAACGTGACGCATGTCGCCGGCAAGATAAATCCGCTGGCGGATATCGAAACCATCAACACCGAACTCGCGCTCGCCGATCTCGACACCGTCGAGAAGGCGCATGCGCGCGTCGCGTCGCGGGCCAAGAGCGGGTCCAAAGATGAGCTGCGCTTGAAAGAGCTGCTCGAACGCGTGCGGGCGCACATGAATACCGGCGCGCCGCTGCGCAGTCTGTCGCTCGCGGCTGAAGAAAAGGCGCTGCTGAAACCGCTGTTCCTGCTGACCGACAAGCCGACGATGTACCTGGCGAACGTGAGCGAAACCGGGTTCAGGGACAATCCTTATCTCGATCAGGTACGCCGCCACGCGCAGTCCGAAGGGGCGGTCGTGGTGCCGGTATCCGCGGCCATCGAGGCTGAGTTGGTCGAGCTCGGGCCGGAGGACAAGCAGGCCTTCCTCGCCGATCTCGGTTTGGCAGAACCCGGCCTCAATCGCGTGATCCGCGCGGGTTACGAATTGCTCGGGCTGCTCACCTATTTCACCGCGGGACCCAAAGAAGTACGCGCGTGGACGGTGACGGCGGGGGCCACCGCCCCGCAGGCGGCGGGCGTCATCCATTCGGATTTCGAGCGCGGCTTTATTCGCGCGGAAGTGATTTCCTA
>JAJPKH010000180.1 GCA_021323795.1 Acidiferrobacteraceae bacterium
AATAAATCGACAGGAGAGTTTTTATGGTAGCGAACAGAGCAACGATCTCCGGTTTGCCGCTGCGGGATCCGAAGCTGCTGCGGCAGCAATGCTACGTGGACGGCGCGTGGGTCAACGCCGACAGCGGCGAGACGCTCGATGTCGACAATCCGGCGACCGGCGCGCTGCTCGGCACGGTGCCGAAAATGGGCGCCGCGGAGACGCGCCGTGCGATCGAAGCCGCGGAACGCGCGCTTCCCGCGTGGCGCGGCAAGACCGGGAAGGAACGGGCGGCGATCTTGCGCAAATGGTACGAGCTCATGCTCGCGAACCACGAGGATCTCGCCGTCCTCATGACGGCCGAGCAGGGCAAACCGCTCGTCGAAAGTCGCGCGGAGATTGTTTATGCGGCGGGGTTTATCGAATGGTTCGGGGAAGAAGCGAAGCGCGTCTACGGCGACACCATCCCCGCGCACGGCGCCGACAAGCGTATCGTCGTCCTGAAGCAGCCGATCGGCGTCTGTGCCGCGATAACGCCGTGGAATTTTCCCGCCGCGATGATCACGCGCAAGGCCGGAGCCGCGCTGGCCGCCGGTTGCACGATGGTCCTCAAGCCCGCGAGCCAGACGCCGTTTTCGGCGCTCGCGCTCTGCGAGCTGGCGGAGCGCGCCGGCGTGCCGAAGGGCGTGTTCTCGTGCGTGACGGGTTCGGCCGGCGCGATCGGCGGTGAAATGACCTCCAACCCGATCGTGCGCAAGCTCAGTTTTACCGGTTCCACGGAAGTCGGGAAATTGCTGATGGCGCAGTGCGCGTCCACCGTCAAGAAGACCTCGATGGAGCTCGGCGGCAACGCGCCTTTCATCGTGTTCGACGACGCCGACGTGGACGCCGCGGTCCGCGGCGCAATCGCATCGAAATACCGCAACGCCGGCCAGACCTGCGTGTGCGCCAATCGCTTGCTCGTGCAAGACGGCGTCTACGATGCCTTCGTGGCGCGCCTCGCGGACGCGGTGCGCGCGCTCAAGGTCGGCAACGGCATGCAGGAAGACACGAAGATCGGACCGTTGATCGACATGAAAGCGGTGCAGAAGGTGGAGCAGCACGTCGGCGATGCCGTCGGTAAAGGCGCGAAAGTGGTGGTCGGGGGACGGCGGCACGAGCTGGGGGGAAGTTTCTATACCCCGACGGTGCTCGCCAACGCGACGCCCGACATGCTGATCTTTCGCGAAGAGACGTTCGGTCCGGTGGCGCCGGTGTTCCGCTTCAAGACCGAAGCGGAGGCGATCGCCATGGCCAACGACACCCCGTTCGGTCTCGCGTGCTATTTCTACGGCCGGGACATCGGCCGTGTCTGGCGCGTCGCCGAAGCGCTCGAGTACGGTATGGTCGGCATCAACGAAGGCATCATCTCCACGGAGATCGCGCCGTTCGGCGGCGTCAAAGAGAGCGGGATCGGCCGCGAGGGCTCGAAGTACGGCATCGACGAGTACCTCTCGATAAAGTATTTGTGCATGGGCGGGATATAAGCGGAACGCCGGCGCGTGTTCGGTGGTCTTGTCGGCGTCGGCGTTGCCGAACGGTTCGTATTCACGGGACGCGACGCTAGCCGCCGGCGGGATTGTGCGCGGCGGCCGGCTGCGCAGCGGATATTGCCGTGACCCGCACGTCCGATGTTTCCTGCAGAAAGGGTTGGATGATCTCGACCAGCTCCGCCGCGGCGCTGTAGTTGAGCGCGTGCCCCCGGCCGGGAACGACGGCGAGACGGCGCGTTCCGAGCAATTGCGCCGCCGCTTCGAGCCAGCGCTGCGACACGATCGGATCCTTCTCGCCGCGCACCAGCAACGTCGGGGCGTCGACGTACGGCAGCTTGTCCTCGATCGGATCCAGGCGCATGTAACGGAGCTCGGAAAGCAGGCGCGCACCCATGCGCCCATAGTCTTTGACGAGTACCAGATTGAGGGAAGGGTGCTCGTGAGCGCCGCCGCACAGCAAGCGCGCGAGAATCGACGCGAGCCCGCGGCCCGCGGGATCGGTGGTCGGACCGACCAGGATCACGCGCTCGACGCGCTCGGGGTAATGTACTGCCGCATCGACGGCGATTTGGCAGCCGAACGAATGGCCGACGAGTGACGCGCGTTCGATGCCGACGGCGTTCATCCAGGCGATGAGGGCGTCGGCGAACTGCGAGACATCGAGCGCCTCGCGCGGCGTGTCGCTCTTCCCGTGGCCGGGCAGATCGGGTGCATAGACCGTGAAGCAGGTGGCGAGACGCTCCGCGGTCGGCACGAAATAGGCGCTCGACATCCCGAAACCGTGTACCAGCACCACCGGCGGAGCGTCGGGCGGCTGCGGCGGTAGCGCCATACGCGCGTGAATGCGCCACTCGCCGACGTCGGTCCAGAAGTGCCGCACCGGCCGGATTTTTCCTTGCCGCCGTTCCTCCTCGTGAATGTAGCGGGCCGCCGCCGTGCGCCATACGATCCAGGCGCCGGCCGCCACGATCCCGGCGAGCAGCCAGCGCTTGAGCGCGATTCGTCGCATATTTGCAGTATTCGCGGCCCCGTGTTCCGCACAATCAGGGAAGTACTTGACGCGCCAAAGTGAGGTTATTTACCGCCTCGCGGCCGGACGGGCAGAACGTACCGTTTGGCCTACATTAAGGAGACGGTTGAGCGGAAGGGATCAATCAGGGACGTGACTCGCGGGGGTAAGGATGCCGTTCACAATAAGTGCGAATAAAGAAAAAGGCTGGGTCGAAGTTATTCATAGAGGGTTGCTTAACATTGCCGAACTGAACGAGGCGCGTGTGCAAGCAGCCGCTCTATTGGCAAAGAACTCGATAACTCGAATTCTCGTTGACACGCGCCAAGCCGACATGAGCGAGCTCTCGCTCACCGATACTTTTAAATTCACGACTTCCCACCAGGAAGCGCTTGGTTCCGTGGAGGGCCTGCGCATCGCGAGCGTGGTGCGGTCGGAAGATCTCGAGGCGTCCAGGTTTTCGGAGACGGTCGCGCGCAATCGTGGGACCGATGCCCGCGTGTTCCTCGACGCCGCCGAGGCAATGAAGTGGCTGGCGGAGTAGGAAGCGACCACGGGACGGATCGGGCGGCATCCGACGGACGAACGGGGATCAATTCGCCAACGGATACTTTCGCTTGCCGCCTCGATTTCGCGAAGTTAGTGAGGTGCGCGCTTGCCGAAAATCGACCGGCGCGTCATTCCGCTTTATACTCCGCGGCCCTCTCACGCTGCACCGCATCGTAACGTGTGAACATGTACCACAGGCGCCGTCGAAATTTGTTGTCCCGCTGTAGCTCGATTTTATCGAGTTGGAGCACGCGCGCGCGGTTTTTCTGGTACCGCCTCGAAAAGACCCCGTTGATCGTGGTGTCCATCGTCGCCGTCGTGATCGCCGGATTTGCCTTCCTGCTGCACGCAATGGCGGCCGAGTCGACGGAGCGACAGAACCTCACCTGCCTTGCACGCAACGTCTACTACGAAGCGCGCGGCGAACCGGAGTCGGGTCAATACGCGGTCGCCGAGGTAACGATGAACCGCGTGGCGTCGCCGTATTATCCGGACACCGTTTGCGGCGT
>JAJPKH010000247.1 GCA_021323795.1 Acidiferrobacteraceae bacterium
CCGATATTTGGCACATTAAATGCAATTTCTAGGGCAACCGTGGCCCTTGGCTGCGCTGTATCGAGGGGGGAGGGGTGACGAAGGAGAGCGTCGGATCCGGCTGGTTGCTGGTGGTGGAGCCTTCCGCCACCTTACGGCGCGCGCTCGAGCGCACGCTGGCCGATGGTCCCTACACGGCCGTTATCGTCGCCTCCTACGAGGCCGGCCTTAAGGAGCTTAAGGAACCGCAAGCCGGGTCGCCGCCCGTTGCCGCTCTCGTCGGCTACCCCGCCCATCCCGCCACGTCCTCCGATCACCTGCTGGCCGCGCTGCGCCAGGCGGCGCATCTTTCAACTGCGGTCATACTTTTCGCGCATGCCGCGACGGCGGAGGCCTTCGATTGGGTGGCGCGCCGGCCGAGCGCGGCGCTGTTGCTCTGGGAAGACTACGCCGATTGCCTGGACAGTCTGAAGCGCCTGCTCGCCGCACCCGGGACGCAACTCATGGTCGCGAGTGCAGTCGCCGACGATATTCGGGTTCTGTTCGTCGACGACGCGCGTACGGTCCGTGCCGGCTATCAACAACTCCTGACGCGCCACGGGTACGTCGTCGAAGTCGCGGCCAATGCCGCCGAGGCGATGGCGCTTGCGTTGGCGCGCCCGTTCGACATCGCCATCGTCGACTATCACATGCCGGGCGGCAATGGCGATGAGCTTTGCCGGCGGTTGCGGGCGGACCCGCGTACCGAAGGCATCACGACCGCGATCATCACGGGCACTTATCTCGATCGCGTCATCCGCGATTCGCTCGAGGCCGGGGCGGTCGAATGCATGTTCAAGAACGAATCGGACGAGCTCTTTCTCACGCGCATCGCCGCGATGAGTCGCACGATACGGGCAAAAAAATCCATCGATGCCGAGCGTCAGCGTCTCGCGGGAATTCTCGGCTCCGTCGGCGACGGTGTTTACGGAGTGAATCGGTCGGGACAAATCACCTTTATCAACCCGGCGGCCCGCGCCATTGTCGGTCTGAGCGATGCGGAAGACGTTATCGGGCGCTCCGCGCACAAGCTTTTTCACTATGCGACCGAAGACGGAAGTCCAAACCCGCCGGAAACCTGCTTTTTGCAACAGGCCTACGGTCTCGGCGATGAGCTGCGTGCGTGGGACACGGTGTTCTGGCATCGGGCGCATCGGCCGGTGCCGGTCGAATGCACGGTATTTCCGCTGCGTGTGGAAGGCCGGCTGGAAGGCTCCGTCGTCGCGTTTCGGGACATCTCCGAGCGCCGGCAACTCGAGCGCGAGCTCGTTTGGCAGGCGAACCACGACGTCCTCACGCGGCTGTGCAATCGCAACTACTTCGAACGTTCGCTTGAGGCGGAGGTATCGCGGCTGAAGCGCAGCAATGAGCGCAGCGCGCTGCTCTATCTCGACCTCGATCGCTTCAAGTACATCAACGATACGGCCGGCCACGCGGCCGGCGACCGCCTGTTGTGCGAAATAGGGGAACAGTTGAAATCGCGGCTCCGCGGCTCCGACACGCTCGCGCGCCTCGGCGGCGATGAATTCGCCATTATCTTGCGCAACGTCACCGAAGAGACGGTACTTTCCGCCGCCGACGGATTCCGCGAGATTCTCGAGCAGTTCAACTTCGCGTTCGGGGATAAGCACTACAAGGTGAACGGCAGCGTCGGGGTGGCGATCATCGATCGCAGCGCGCAATCGCCCGGCGAGGTGCTGTCCAACGCCGACATCGCCTGCCACATCGCCAAGAGCCGTGGGAGGAATGTAACGCACCTTTACCGTGCCGAAAACGATGAAAAGGTGGCGATGCACCAGGAACTCGGCTGGTCGGTGCGCTTGCAGGATGCGCTGAAGGAAGACGGTTTTCGCCTGCAATTTCAACCGATCGTGTCGCTCGGCGCCTTTAGCGCCGACACGCTTCCGAGCGAGCGCGGGCGCCTGTGGGATCGGCTCGCCGCACAAGCCGGCGGACACTATTACGAAGTCCTGGTGCGTTTCATGGATCGGCGCGGCGAGCTCGTCGCGCCCGGTGCATTCCTTCCGACGGCGGAACGTTTCGGCCTGATGCCGCAGATCGATGCCTGGATCCTAGGGCGCGCCTTGCATCGGCTCGCCGGATTGCACAACAGCGGTCAGCACGCCACCTTCACGATCAACCTGTCGGGACAAACCCTCGACGCCGAGCAACTGGTTCCGCTCTTCAAGCGATTGCTTGGGCAATATCCGATCGACCCGCGCTTTCTGATCTTCGAAATCACCGAAACCAGCGCGATCGCCAACGTGCAGGCCGCCAAGCGCCTGATCAACGAGATGCGCGATATCGGCTGCCGTTTTGCGCTCGATGATTTCGGCAGCGGTTTCAGCTCGCTTTATCATTTGAAGCACTTGCCCGTTGACTTCATTAAAATCGACGGGCAGTTCGTGCAGGGCATGGCGAGCGACCCGATCGATCGCACCATCGTTACGTCGATCAACGACATCGCACACTCCCTCGGTAAGCGCACGGTCGCGGAATTCGTCGAGGACCGGGATATCCTCGGAATGTTACAAACCTACGGGGTGGACTTCGCGCAAGGGTATTACATCGCGTCGCCGCAAACCGACTTTGTCGCCGCCCCCTCTACCATCAAGGCGCGCCGAAGCAGCTAAGATCGTCGGCAAAAACCACCGGTCCGGCGTAGCGCGTGCGAATCGCCGCGAGCGACGCCTCTTCCTGGCCGTGCGTCTGGCGGGTACGGTGCGACAACACCACGCGCTTCACGGCGGCTTGCGCCGCTATTCGGCCGATCACCGAAGGCGGCATGTGCAGATAACGATCCAGACCCGCGGCGCCCTCCGTGACCGCATGATCCGCGATCAACAGGTCCGCGTTCCGCGCCAGCCGCTCTAGATTCCCGCCCTCGCCGTTGGTGTCGCCGCTGAAGACGATGCTGCGGTCGCCGACCCGAATGCGCCAGGCGAGCGCGGGATAACTTCCGTGGATTACATAGGCGGCCGTCGTTCGCAGGCGCTCGCTTGCACGCACCTCGATAAGGCCGTCATTGTCCTCGCGCCGCACGCCGACGGAAGTCGGTCGATCGCGCACTTCCTGAGCATCCAACTTGAATCCTTCTTTGACGAGCGGACTGAGGACATCGCCAAGCTGGCGATAGGCGCCGCGGGTGCCGTCGAGCAGGGCGCGCACGAAGGTGACGGTCGACGGCGCGACACGATTGCCGGTCGGACCGTACAGAAGCAGGGTGCGGGTGCGGCTTTCCTGCAACGCGAGCGAAATGATGGCCGGTAGATCGATAGAGTGGTCGGCGTGTAAATGCGTAAAGAGCACGACGTCCAGGTCCTTCGCCTGCGCGCCGCTGCTGACGAAACGAAGCGCGGTACCTGGACCGCTGTCGATGAGCGCACGCGCTTTGCCATCGATCCATACGAGATACCCGCTGCCCGCGCGGCCGTCGATGAGATCGGCGCCGCCGGAGCCGAGCACCTGCACCTTAATCCCGGCACTATCACACGAGTCCGGCAGACCGTCCGCCGGCGCCCGTACAGGGTACAACAGGAATACGGCGAAGAGCGCCATAGCGCGGCGATTCACGTCGGCTCCAAGCGGGCAAGAGGGGTCGGCCCGGGTACGCTAAGATCTGCTGCAAGACGAAAGATCACGATAGCTGAGCCGAAGGCGGGAACAGTCATAGCCGCGACGCGCGACAGCGGCTCGTCCGAGTCCGATCGTCAGTCGTCTTCACGCCGCGTCTCGAGATCAAGCAGATTCCCGTCGCCGTCCGTGGTCACGCTAAAGAGTATGGGACGACAGCACACATAGCAGTCCTCAATATAGTCTTGACTGCCGATACTCGTGTCGACGCTCGTTTGGAAAGATTCGCCACAGTACGGACACCGGACGGTATAAGGAGTGGTTCCGTTCATGTCCATCAGCCCTGCGAAACCCAGCGACATTGGGCAACGCGTCCTCGATAAAAAGCACGCGGCGTTTTGATGCGTACGAAATAATATAAAGCCATGCGGTGGGGAAAAATACGACCGATCATGAATAAAGTCAGCTGTGTCGGCCGTGTCGCGCCAATCGGCGCACCAGCGACGTTGCGCGTTGGCGCCTGCATAAAAAACAAAAGCGCTCCGAGGAGCGCTTTGAGAGGAACAGCTAATGAAGCGTTATGGTTCTTTTGGGTACCTGGGTTATTTTTTTGCTTCTTTCTTCTCCGCCTTCGCCTTCGGGCACTTCACGTCTTTGCCGTCGACGTTAACCGTTTCGCCAGGCTTCTTGTCTTTACAGGCGGCCGCCAGCTTGTCGTTCTTCGGCCCCTCATGCTTCATGGCAAGGGCGGAGGTGGAAACACCGGCGGCAAAGGCGAGGGCGATAATGCTGAGTAGAGTTTTCTTCATGATGAGCTCCTGAAATGTTTCTCGAGATCGAGGTCCGTGTGTCTTTTTGGAATGGCAGGTAATTCCTTCTGCCACTGGAAGTCGCCAGCAATCGGCATGCCAGTTAAGCGCTTGCGGTTTACCTCCGAAAAACGAGGCACATCAATGGATTATCGAATACCATTCACGCGGCGCAATTAATGTTACTGTTGGGAGCTACAAATTCCGTAGCTCATCCCCGAATTTGAGGATTATCGTCGTGTCGGTCTTGCCTGGTCGGCTGCAGCGCAAAGTTCAGCTCGCCATCTCGGCAATCGTGGTTATTCCCATGCTCGTTGCCGGCTGGCTGGCGGCGGAGTGGGTCTCGACCAACTTCGAGAAACGCATCGAGGTGTGGATCGTGGACGCCGCACGCGCAAATCAGAACTGGCTCGAAGCCTATCAGAACGACGCGGTAATGCTCGGTCGCGTACTTGCCGACGACCCGTCCTACGTGCCGGGCATCACGCTTTATCCCGACATCGCCATGCCGTCACCCGTGAGCCGCATCGCGCAGGGAATGGGGTTAACGCTGTTACAGGTGTATAACCCCGACGGCAAGTTGCTCTATTCCTCCATCCCGCTTCGCGTGCAGACCACATGGGAAACGGGGCAAACCGGGGCCGTGCTCAAAGTGGTGCGGAAGAACCAGAGCATGCTGGCTGCCGTCGGCATCACGCCGGTTCCACCGAAGGGCAAACCCCAGTATTACCTTGTCGTCGGCAGTTTGCTGGGGCAGGACTTTGCGAATGAGTTAACGCAGCTGACCGGCATGAAGACCCGCCTTTATTACCGCGAGGGTCGCGACTACTACGACGTCTTTTCCAATCCTGCGCAGCCGATGACGCTCAAGCACTTAACGAAAGACATGGCGCGGCGCTTGGAGGCCGAGCGCAAGCCGTATTACAGCGCGTACGCCGAGGATGGAGAGTATCGCGGTGTGTATACGCCGATCGTCGACTCGACCGGGCGTGTCGAGGCGATCATGTTCAGCGGACTCGAACGCCGTACGTTTACGGATCTTCTGACCAATCGTGCGGCGCTTTTCTTCTGGATCGCGCTGCTCGGTATTGTCATCGGCGGCCTTACCGGTCTGCTGCTGACCCGCTTGGTGCTTAAACCCATCGAGTATTTGAGAAACGGCGTAATGCAGCTTGCCGGCCGCAATTTCAACGCCACCGTCCCGATCCATTCCAACGATGAATTGGGCGATCTCGCCAAGGCCTTCAATGCCATGGCCGCGCGCCTGCGCGCCGCGCGCAACGAGGAGCGGCAGCGGCACCAGCGGGACAAGCTCGCCGCAATGGGGGAGCTGTCGGCGGCGCTGGCGCACGAAATCCGCAATCCCATCGGCGTTATTAGTACATCGGCGGCCATGCTGGAAAAGCCTGGTCTCGATCCGGCGAAGAAAGCGGAGCTGACGCGCATGCTGCGAGAAGAAAGCACGCGCGTCGCGCGACTGGTGCAGGATTTCCTGCATTTGTCCCGGCATCGCCAGCCGAACTTCGACGTCATCGATCCGGCGCTGCCCATGGAGCGTGCATTGGGCGCGAACATCGCCGGGAACGACGCCGTCACGGTGCACAAGGATTTCCGGCACGACGGTGTGCGCATCCTCGGGGACGCCGGGCTGCTGCAACAGGCGTGGAGCAATATCTTTGCGAACGCGGTGCAGGCGATGTCGGATGTGCCGCAGCCGGAGCTGCGCGTAACCACGCTCTGCAAGGGGAACGAGGTCCAATTGGCGGTCGAAGACAACGGGCCCGGCGTTTCTCCCGACATCATGCCGCGTTTGTTCGAGCCTTTCTTCACCACCAAGGAGCACGGAACCGGCCTCGGTCTCACGATTGCCTATACGCTCGCCGAAGCCAACGGCGGACGGCTGGAAGCGTTGCCGCCCAAGCGTAGCGGCGCCCGGTTCGTCATGCGCTTCCCGGTTTATGAGGGTGAGGCGGAGTAGTCGCGAATGCACTTAACGTGCATTCGCGCCGCCGAACGCCCGCACACGGAGGTGCGGGCCGGGGTAAAACGACGTCACGGGGTATCGCCACGGAAGGCGGGTATCTCGCGCAAAATCGGGAAAGCGGCTCGCTGGAGTAGTCGCGAATGCAGTAGCCAGTTCAATCCGTAACGAAGGTGAGGCATGAAACGTACGGTTCTTGTTGTCGATGACGAGCAGAACATGCAGGCGGTCATGCGCATGGTGCTCGAAGAGGCCGGGTATCAGGTGTTCGCGGCGGAAACCGCGGAAGCGGCGTTGCCCTATCTGCAGAAACCCAATCTCGATGTCATCCTCACCGATCTCAAGATGCCTGGGATGGGAGGCGAGGAGTTCGTGCGGCGTTGCCGCCGCGAATTGCCGAGGGTGCCTATTATCATCATCACCGCGCACGGCACGATACGCTCGGCGGTGAAAAGCATCCATGACGGAGCGGCGGATTACCTGACCAAACCGTTCGAGCCCGAGCAACTCGAAATCGCCGTGCATAATGCGGTCAAGTTGCGGGACATCCTGCGCGAAAACGAGCGGCTCAAGGCCGCAGTCGGCGAGTCGCGCGGCCGGCGCCTGGTTGGAGAAAGCCCCGCCTCGCAACAATTACTCGATGAAATACAGCGGGTGGCGCCGTACAAGACGAACGTGCTCATCTCCGGCGAATCAGGAACCGGGAAGGAACTGGTCGCGCGCATGATCCATGAGCTTTCACCGCGCCAAAACGGTCCCTGGGTCGCCATCAATTGCTCGGCCATTCCACGCGATCTGCTCGAGAGCGAGCTCTTTGGCTACGTGAAGGGCGCCTTCACCGGAGCGAGCCAGAATCGTTCCGGCCGCCTGGAGCAGGCCCAGGGCGGGACGCTGTTCCTCGATGAAATCGGCGAGCTCGATCCGGCATTGCAGGCGAAGCTCCTGCGCGTGGTGCAGGAGCGCGAATATTCACCGCTCGGTAGCGACGAGGTGCGCGCGGTCGACGTGCGCTTCCTCGCGGCGAGCAATCGCGACCTCAAGGCGCTGGTCACTCAGGGAAAATTCCGCGAGGATCTGTTTTACCGCCTGGACGTTTACAGCATCCTGGTTCCGCCGCTGCGCGAACGGCGCGAAGACGTTCCACTGCTCGCGCAAACTTTCCTCAAGGAGCTCGCGGCGGAGATGAATAAGCGCGTCACCGGCATCGCCCCCGGCGCACTCGATATCCTCATGCGTTATTCGTGGCCGGGCAACATTCGCGAGCTGCGCAATTGCCTGGAGCGCGCCGTGCTTTCGTGCAAAGGCGAAACCGTGGCGGCGGCCGACTTGCCGCAGACTCTGCTCACGAGCCAGGACGCCGCGACGGCGAAGGCGCCGGCCTGGGACGGCAACGGGAGCGACCTTGATGAATGGTTAGCCGAGGTGGAACGGCGCGCCATACAGCAGGCGCTGGCCCAAACCAACGGTGTGCAGGCGCAGGCGGCGCGTCTGCTCGGCGTGAGCGAGCGCAGTCTCTGGCACCGAATCAAGAAGCTCGGCATTCAGATCAACCGTGTGGTCAATTGACGCACGGACGCATTTGCGCGCCTCGGTCGGCGACAAAGCCGCACCGCCGGGGTGTGAAAACCCCCACCGCGCGTGCCGGGTGCCGGAGAATTCGCCCGGGTGTAAGATCGTTTGTCGACCGCAGACTTCAATCCGTAGTTCGCGCGAGGAGTGAGGATGAGAAAATTCATGGTGCCGTTCGACGGCTCGGAAAATTCGCTTCGGGCCGTCCATTACGCCGTGAGCCTCGTCAGGGACGAAAGCCCGGCGCAGGTCTATTTGGCGACCGTCAATCCACAGCCGGTCATTTACGGCGAGGGCGCGCTCTATATCGATCCACGCAAGCTGGAGCAGATCCAGCGCGAGCACAGCGAACGGCTGCTCGAAGCGGCGGTGGACGTGTTGTCGAAAGCGGGCGTTTCCTACCGGAAGGAAATATTAACCGGCGACGTTGCGCCGACGATTGTGGCGCGGGCCGAAGAACTGGGATGCGACGCCATCGTCATGGGCACGCGCGGAATGGGCGCGCTCAGCGGTTTGATCATGGGCTCGACCGCGACGAAAGTGGTGCATCTCACAAAATTACCGGTCATCCTCATCAAGTAGCTTGCCCGCGGGTCAAAGCTTCGTTACGCCGCTGTCGGTTCCGAGAAGCAGGACGTCGGCCGGACGCCGCGCGAACAATCCGTTCGCAACCACCCCGGCGATATGATCGAGCTCGCCTTCGAGCTCGACCGGATTCAGGATGTCGAGATTTTGCACGTCCAAGATGATGTTGCCGTTGTCGGTGGTGAACCCGTCTCGCAGCTTGGGTTGGCCGCCGAGGCTGACCAGACGGCGCGCCACGTAGGAGCGCGCCATGGGAATCACCTCGATCGGTAGCGGAAAGGCGCCGAGCCGGCCGACCAGTTTCGAGTCGTCGGCAATGCAAACGAACTTCTCGCTCGCCGCCGCGACGATTTTTTCGCGCGTCAACGCCCCGCCGCCGCCTTTGATGAGATGACGGTGGCGCGTCGCCTCGTCCGCGCCGTCGACATAGAGCGGCAAGGTGCCCACCCCGTTCAGGTCCAACACCGGGATGCCCGCTTGCTTCAGCCGCACCTCGGTGCTCTTCGAGCTCGCAACCGCTCCGTCCAGCCGGCTTTTTATTTTCGCCAACAGATCGATGAAGTGGTTCGCCGTCGACCCCGTCCCCACTCCGATGACCAAGCCGGCTTCCACGTAGTCGAGAGCGGCCGCCGCCGCTGCTTTTTTCTTGTCGTCCGCGCTCATACACTCCTCGGGAAGAGATCGGGCGAGAATAACCAGTCCGGATGTATTTATAAAGGATGAATGCTAGATTAAGCGCGTCCCGATCGTGGACATCAAAAACACCGCACGGATCGGGAGCACGCCGGGAAGGTCGCGTTGTCGCAGCAATATATCAAGAAAATTCTTACCGCACGCGTATACGAGTTGGCGAAAGAGACGCCGCTCGAGCACGCGCCGATCCTGTCGCGTCGCCTGCAGAATCACGTGTGGATCAAGCGCGAAGACGGGCAACCGGTGTTTTCGTTCAAGTGGCGCGGCGCCTACAACAAGATGGCGGGACTGTCGGCCGTCGAACTCAAGCGGGGTGTGATCGCGGCGTCGGCCGGCAACCACGCGCAAGGCGTGGCGCTCTCCGCGGGAACGCTTCGCACCCAGGCTACGATCGTAATGCCGCGCACGACGCCGCAAATCAAAGTGGACGCCGTAAGAAATTTGGGCGGTGAAGTCGTTTTGCATGGGGATAATTACGACGCCGCCTATGAGCACGCCAAGAAATTCGGCCAATCGAAACGCTTGACCTTTATCCATCCGTACGACGACCCGGACGTCATCGCCGGGCAGGGCACCATCGGCTTCGAAATCCTCAAACAGCATACGCCGAGCCTCGATGCGATCTTCGTGCCGGTCGGCGGCGGCGGGTTGATTTCCGGGATCGCGGTGTACATCAAGCAGCTGCGTCCCGAGGTGAAAATGATCGGCGTCGAACCCGAAGATGCCGACGCGATGTATCGCTCGCTGAAGCGCGGCAAGCGGATCGTGCTCGATCATGTGGGCATCTTCGCCGACGGGGTCGCCGTGCGGCAGGTGGGAGAAGAGACGTTCAGGCTTTGCAAGAAATTTGTCGACGAGATCCTGATTGTCTCCAACGACGAGATCTGCGCGGCCATCAAGGATATTTTCGAGGACCGCCGCTCGGTGCTCGAGCCCGCCGGCGCGCTCGCGTTCGCGGGTCTCAAGCGTTACGTCGAGCGCGAGAACCTGAACGGCAGGCATCTGATTGCGATCGCTTCCGGCGCCAACGTGAATTTCGACCGCTTGCGCCACGTGGCCGAGCGCGCCGAGATCGGCGAGCGGCGCGAAGCCATTCTCGCGGTCACTATCCCGGAACGGCCCGGCTCGTTCCGGCAGTTTTGCGCCATGGTCGGCGACCATAACATTACCGAATTCAACTACCGCTACGCCGACCCGAAGAATGCGCATATCTTCGTCGGCATGCAGGTGCATGGACCGACCGAGATGGACGCGCTCATCCAGGCGCTGCGGTCGAAGGGCTATCCGACCGTCGACATGACCGACAACGAAATGGCGAAACTGCATATTCGCCATCTCGTCGGCGGTCGCGCGCCGAACGCCACCGACGAAATTCTTTACCGTTTCGAATTTCCGGAGCGCCCCGGCGCGCTGCTGAATTTCTTGAATAAGATGGGCGGCGCGTGGAATATCAGCCTGTTCCACTACCGCAACCACGGCGCCGACTTCGGCCGCGTGCTGGTCGGCATCCAAGTGCCGCCGCACGATAAGAAGAAATTCCAGACGTTTCTCGACAGCCTCGGGTATGAATACGCGGAGGAGACCGGCAATCCGGCCTACAAATTGTTTCTGGGCTGACCGACGCTGCCGCCATACGGCCGCTACGGAGGGACGGTATGAAAGTGACAGTCGGGACGTTCAACCTGAACAATCTTTTCTCGCGTTACAACTTCCAGGCGGAAATCGACGCCGTCCATGACTCCCATGCGCCCCCGGTCGCGGGCGAGTTCGCTTACGCGTTCGGACCGGACGAGGCGGTAAAAGTCCGCACTTACCAGGGCCGGCTGGTGAAAGCGAAGGAGGCGGCGGCCACCCGACTCATCGCCGCGCGTATCCGGCGCATGAACCTCGATGTGCTCGCGGTGCAGGAGGTGGAAGACATCGACACGCTGCGTCAATTCAACCGCGAGCAGCTGAGTAATATGTACCCGCACGTGCTGCTCATCGAGGGGAACGACCCGCGGCTTATCGACGTCGGTTTGATGTCGCGTTTCCCGATCGGGGGTTTCACGTCCTGGCAGCGCGCGACCCATCCGGCCGCGCCGGATGAGCTCGTCTTCGGCCGCGATCTGATCGAGGTCGAGATTCTGAATAAACAGCGCAACGCGAAGCTCTTCACTCTGTTCAATACGCATCTCAAGAGCAACTATGTGAGCTTCACGGAAGACCCGGCGGCGGGGCACGCGGCGGCCAACGAGCGTCGGCGGCGCCAAGCGGAAACTCTTGCGCGTATCGTTAAATCGCGCATGCGCCCGGACAGCCGCTACGTCATCGTCGGCGATATGAACGACTCACCCGGGTCCGAGTATCTGCGTGGCTTCACGCAAGACACGAGCCTCAAGCTCGTGAATGGGCTTGCCGCGCCGAAGGAGACGCGCCCGGCGAAGCCGGATGATCCGATGCCCGCGTCGCCCGCCTGGACGCATCGCTTCAAGGCGGCGAACGCATCCGCGCGCTATGAGCTCTACGACCAGATTTGGCTCAGCCCGGGTCTCGCGCCGCGGCAGGTCGGCGCGTACATAGATCGCCGCACCAAGCACGCCGGCGACGGATCGGATCACGATCCGGCGTGGATAGAGATCGAGCCGGCGTAGAATCGGCCGAGCCCCGGGTGCGCGCGGGTCGCTTTCCTAGCCGATGCGCTCGACCTTCTGAATCACGACGTCCTGGGTCGGTACGTTTTGGAATGGACCGACGTTGCCGGTGGAAACCGATCCGATCTTCTTGATCACGTCCAGCCCCTGCGTGACCTTTCCGAATACCGCGTAGCCCCATCCTTGCAGGGTTTTCGCGCGGTGATCCAGGAACGCGTTATCGGCGGTGTTGATGAAGAACTGCGCGGAGGCGGAGTGCGGGTCGCTCGTGCGGGCCATCGCGATGGCGCCGGTCAGATTTTTTAATCCGTTGTCCGCTTCGTTCTGAATCGGCGCATCGGTCGCTTTTTCTTTCAGCCCGGGCGCGAAACCGCCGCCCTGGATCATGAAGTTCGGAATCACGCGGTGAAAGATCGTGTCGTTGTAAAACCCGCGATCGACATACTTAAGAAAGTTCGCGGTTGTTGTCGGCGCCTTCCGGGCGTCGAGCTCGAGTTCGATCGTGCCCATGTTCGTAATTATGCGTACTTTGGGATTAGGCGCAGGCTTTGCGCCGGCGGCGAAACTCAGGGTCGGCGCGGCGCATAGCGCCGTGAAAAGGGCGAGGACGGACAACTTTTTCATTCGCGTGTTTCTCCGTGGGCGGACAACGTGGCCGGGCTTAGCGCGCCTGCGCCATTTCGAGAATCGTTTTCCATTCGTTCGCGCTGACCGGCATGATCGACAGCCGATTGCCGCGTGCCAGCAGGCGCATCGTCTTGAGCGCGCGGTTTTGGCGCAACTCGGTGAGCGGTACGAGCCGCTTCAGTTTGCGCTCGAAGCGCACGTCCACCATGTACCAGTACGGTTTCTCCGGCTTGCTTCTCGCGTCGTAGTACGGGCTTTTCGGGTCCCAGGACGTGAAGTCCGGATAGGCTTCGCGCGCGATCTCGATGATACCGGCCACGCCCGGCTCGGCACAACTCGAGTGATAAAAAAACGCGCGATCGCCCGCGCGCATGGCGCGCATAAAATTGCGCGCCTGAAAATTGCGCACGCCGTCCCAATGCTCGGTTTGCTTCGGGCGATTTTTCAAGTCATCGATGGAGAAGAGGTCCGGTTCGGACTTCATCAGCCAGTACTGCATGGCAGGGGTCCCGCGTGCGCGCCAGCCCCGCAGAATATCACGCGACCGCTTTGGCGAGGATCCGGGCGGGATTGACCGCGTCCATTTCATCGAGCGCGAGGCGACGGATCGAGTGGCTTTTACCGCTCGCTTCATCCACGTCGATGAGTACCGCGCAGAGGGTCGCGTTGCCCTCGGCCGGCTCGAAGCGCTCCGGCAGTTTATGCACCATGCGCTTCAGCGTTTTCTGTATTTCGAGCCCGATGACCGAGTCGTAACATCCGGTCATGCCGATGTCGCTGATATAAGCCGTGCCCCCGGGTAGCACGCGCTCATCGGCGGTGGGCACGTGCGTGTGCGTGCCGACGACGGCGCTGACGCGGCCGTCGAGATACCAGCCGAACGCCCACTTCTCCATCGTGGCTTCCGCATGAAAGTCGACGAGTACCACGTTCACGTCATCGGGTTTGGCGCTCAACGCGTCGTCGGCGGCGCGAAACGGACAGCCCAGGGTCGGCTGCATGAACGCCGTTCCCATGATGTTCAGTATGCCGACGCGTCGTTCGCCCGCTTGCGCCACATACCAGCCCGAGCCGGGAGTACCGGGCGGATAGTTATGCGGGCGCAGCAGCCGCGGTTCGCGCTCGATGTAGCTCAGCGCTTCTCGTTTGTCCCAGGCATGATTGCCGTTCGTGAGCACGTCGATGCCGAGCGCAAAAAGTTCCTGCGCCGCGGCGGGCGTGATGCCGGCGCCGCCGTCGTCCGCGTTTTCGCCGTTCGCGACGACCAGATCGAGCTGCAAATGCTCGCGCAGCCGCGGCAGATGCGCGGCGAGCACGCGCCGCCCGGGTTTGCCCATGACATCGCCGATAACAAGCAGATTCATCGTGGTTCGTGATGTTCGATCGTCATGACGTCATGTAGTACACGGCGCGGTCGGTGACAACGCCGTCGAGCGGGACGTCCCAGGCATCGTTGGACACGCTCGGTACCCGTTGGAAATCGTGTGCCAGGCCGAGGAGGTGCGGCTTGCGGAAGTAGCGTCGATAGCGCAGGAAGGCAAGGCTGCGATCGTAAAAGCCGGCGCCTCTGCCCAGGCGGTTACCCTTGCGGTCGAAAGCGACCAGCGGCAGCAGTATGAGATCGAGCTCCTCGGCCCGCACGAGTTCGCCGGCGCTCGTCCGTGGCTCGGGGATTCCGAAGCGGTTCGGGCGCAGCTCCATGCCCGGCGTCGCCCGTGCAAACCACAGGCGCTCGTGCGACAGAGGCGAAAGCACCGGCAAGAACGCCTGCTTACGCATGCGCCAAATTCGCTCGATGATGAGACTCGGATCGATCTCGCCGTCGCTCGGCAGATAACACGCTATGCGGCGGCTCACGCGAAATAGGCGTGTCGCAGCGACATTGGCGAGCAGGCGGTCGGCCGCCTGTCGTTGTTCGTCGCGAGACAGCGCTCTGCGCTCTGCGCGTAGCCGTTGGCGCAGTTGGGTCTTGGTGGCGAGGGTGATGACCGTCTTTATTTCTGGTTTTGTTTTTTTCGCAGAGCGCTTGGCGCCGCGCGCGGACTTCTTCGGCGCCGCGGCAATGGGCGTTTTGCGCTTGCGCTTCGATGCACCGCGCTTGGCGGTGCGCGCATGGCGGCGCCGCTTGTTCACGACGCGCCGTTGGTGGACGTGGAAAACGTCGCGCGGGAGCGCGCCGTCTCGGAAATCAAGGCGCCCTCCGCCTGTGCCGTGTCGGCCGTTACACCTTGAACCGTTCGGTTCAAGTGGGTGCCTAAGAGATGCTTCAGGCTTTCCGCTGCGAGGGCGGACTTGCACAACGGCATCTACTGGTCGGCTCCCGAGGTGCGATGACTAGGTTCAAAGGATTGCCGGAACAACACAAACACCGCAGGGGACGCAGTTCCAATCATATACCTATTGGGCCGGGTGTCCATCCCAGCGCAGCGCGGCGTCGATTTTATTTTGCAGCAGTCGCAATTTTTGTGTCGTATCTTGCGAGAGACCGCCGCGTTGCCTCAGATCGAGCAACTCGTGACTGATGTTGAGCGCGGCCATGATCGCCGTGCGCTCAGTCCCGATCACTTTTCCGCTCGCTTGCACTTCGCGCAGCTTGCGATCGAGATAGGCGGCGGCGGCGACCAGCGATTCGCGCTCGTCGTCGGGACACGCGACCATGAATTCCTTCCCGAGGATGTTGATGACAACGCCTTCCACCGCTTCTTTCATTAACTGCGCTCCAGCGCTTTTAGTCGGTTGATCATCGATTCGATGCGCTCGCGCGCAATACGGGTTTTTTCCAGGAGCCGAGCACGTTCCGCTTGCAGGTTACCTTGCTCGGATTTCAAAGACTGGTTTTCGTTTTGCAGGCGTTGGCACGCCTCGATCAACTGGTCAATGCGGCTTTCCAGTTGCTTCAGATCGTCGCTTTCCACGTGGTGCCCTGGTGGCGCAAGATTAGCGTCAATATAGGTTCGACCGGATGTAAGGTCAACGGCTTAGAGAGCTTCCCGTCCGTGACGAAAAGCGCACGACGCGTTACTTTACGCCCTAGGTCCTTGGACCGCGCCCCGTTCCCGTCAAGCAAGCCGTAGCGATGAAGCCGACTCCCGATCACGAGGAACTAGCGGCCGCGTTAAGCGCGGCCGACCTGGAGCTGTCGCCGGCGGAAGTGCACGGCTTGATCACCGGCGCCGCGTCCTTTGCGCAGCCGCCGCCGGTGGCGTATCTACTGTTCGGCCGGGACGCGCCCCGTACGCCGGCCGCCGACCGTGTGCTCGAAATGACGCAGGCACTCGCCGAGGACGTGCATCGGCGACTCGAGGAAACGGATTTTGAGTTTGAGCCGTTGCTCGGCACCGGAGGCTTACCCGAGCGCGTGAAGGCGCTGGCCGCGTGGGCGCGTGGCTACGTGCTCGGGTTGGCGGCCGGCGGCGTGCGCGACGCCCGAGAGCTTCGCGGCGATGCCGGCGAATTCGTACTCGATACGATGAACATCGGCGAGGCGGAGATGGATGAAGACGGCGATACCGAGGAACAAGAACGTGAGATGGCGGAGATCGTCGAATATCTGCGGGTGGGCGTGCAGCTCGTGTACGAAGAGCTGCGTGAAGCCGGCTAACTTTCGGGTTTCGTGCCCCCGCGCCGCGCGCGAATTTCCGCGAGGGTCGCCCGGTAGGTATCGATATGCGGCCCGCCGAGCGCGAGCGCGCGTTCGGCCGCCGCTTCGGCTTCGCGCCAGCGACGCTGATCCGCGAGCGTCTGTGCGAGATTGTTGAACGCGATGCCGGAGTCCGGGTGCCGGTTCGCCGCCGTGCGATATGCTTGTTCCGCTCCGGTCAGATCCTTCAACGCATAACGGCTGTTCCCGAGCCCGAGCTGCGCCACAAGACTGTCCGGCCAACGCGTGAGCGCCGTGCGATACGCCGCGCTCGTTTCCTCCCAGCGCTGCAAACGCTCGAGCGCGACCACCGCCTGCAGATAGGGCGTTTCCTCCGCCGTGCGCGGCAAGCGTTCCGGCGGCATCACCACCATTGCCCAATAATTCGCCCGCCGCCACGTGCGCTCGAACACCTGGACGGGTACGAGATGGCGCGCCTCCAAACCCGAACGCAGCACCAGTTGATCGCGCTCAAGGTCGAAACCGACGACAACCGCGTAATGCCACTTCGGATACCAGGCGAAGGCGAGATTTTGCAGCACGATCACCGGATTTCCGGCGGACACTTCGGCAAGCAGGTCGTGCAACCGCGGTTTCAGTACATAAGGTATGACGTCGTGACGGCGCGCATTGGCGATGAGCTCGAGTTGCAGGCTGCCCTGTCGACCCGGGAGGTAAACCTCCGGTGCGAGAGTATCGGGCAGGACGCTCTTGCCGGCCCAGTCGAGCGCCATCGCCAACGCCGCCGGCCCGCATTGGTACTCTTCCTGAGGGAAGAACGGCACCGTCGTCAGCTCCACCGGGCCGGGAAACGCGGACGGCGAAAGGCGTTCGGACTGCAGCGGCGCGGCGCAGCCCGCGAGTAGCAGGTGGAGAAGTAAAAGGCCGCCCGGCGCGCGGGCGGCCCAGGTGCGGAACATCAACGACGTCAGCGACGGACCGGCTTTTTAACGAACGGGAAGACGTCGGTCAGGCCGAGAATGTCGGTGATCAGCAGGACGACGAAGACGAACAGCAGCACGCCGAGGGCGTCGCCGCCGGCGGGCAGACTGTCCATCTTTGCCGCCAACTGGTGGACTTCCTCATCGCTCAACGCATCCACCCGCGCGGCCACTTGGCGCGGGTCGGCGCCGGCACGCAGTAATTGTTCCTTGACGTCTTGACGGTTCAGCAGATCTTGGACGCGACTGCGGTCCTGCATGGCTTGTTGCGCGCTTACGACCGCTTCAGTGCCGACGATGGCGGCATGCGCCGGCGGCAAGTGCACGCTCAGCGCAAGCACGCCCACCGCGACGACGTGGATGACGGGTTTGGAAAGGCGGCGAAGTTTGTCCATAAACAGTGTCTCCTGAACGCGAAGATGTCTATTCATATTATTGTGCCCCTGATGGCCACTCAGCCTGAGTAGGCGCGCAGGCTGCGGACGCGTGCGCGGAGTATAACAGCGGCTTAACCGGTCTCCAGCCGGGTTAGCGCCTGAGAAAGTCCGGTCGGCGGCCGCTATTGATCCGTTTTTCCCCGTATGAGGCGCCTCAGCTCCAGGCGCGGACGCTGGTTTCCGAAACTCGGGGGCCAAAACCTTTTTCCTGCTGTTCACCGGTTTTGCGGCATAATTAACCAATGGATAAAAAGATATTCGAGCACCGGCGTAAAGAGCTCATGCGCCACATGGGCGGCGGCGTTGCCATCATTCCCACCGCCCCCGTCCGTATTCGCAATCGCGACGCGGAGTACCCTTATCGTCCCGACAGCGACTTTTACTACCTCACGCATTTCCCGGAGCCGGAAGCGGTGGCCGTGCTCGTCCCGGGACGTGCGCACGGCGAATACATCTTATTCTGCCGGGAACGCAATCCGGAAAAGGAAATATGGGACGGTCTGCGAGCCGGCCTCGACGGTGCGCGCGCCGTCTACGGCGCGGACGACGCGTTCCCCATCGACGATATCGACGAGATTCTCCCCGGTTTGCTCGAAAACCGCGAGAAGGTCTTTTATTCGATCGGCCGTCACGCGGACTTCGACATGCGCTTAACCGCCTGGGTGAACGAGGTGCGTGCGAAGAGCAGAAACGGCGTACATGCGCCGGGCGAGTTCGTGGATCTCGACCACATTCTGCACGAGATGCGCCTCATCAAACGGCCGGAAGAGATCAAGCTGATGAAGCGCGCGGCGAAAATTTCGGCGGCGGGACACCGGCGCGCCATGCAAGCGTGCCGACCGGGAATGATGGAATACGAAATCGAGGCGGAATTGCTGTACGAGTTCCGCAAAGGCGGTGCGCAATTCCCGGCGTACGGTCCCATCGTCGGCGGTGGCGCCAACGCCTGCATTCTCCACTACCGAGAGAACAACGGCGAGATGAAGGACGGTGATCTGCTGTTGATCGACGCGGCGGCGGAGCTCGATTGTTATGCATCCGATATCACGCGCACATTCCCGGTGAACGGCCGTTTCAGCGCCGAGCAGCGCGCCGTTTACGAGATCGTGCTGGCGGCGCAGACGGCCGCGATGGGCGAAGCGCGTCCCGGTAAACATTGGAACGACCCGCACGATGCCGCGGTGCGGGTGCTGGTCCAAGGCCTCAAGGATATCGCCCTTTTGAAGGGCAGCGTGGACGGATTGATCGAGGGCGGCGAGTACAAACGCTTCTACATGCATCGCACCGGTCACTGGCTCGGCATGGATGTGCACGATGTCGGCGACTACAAGATCGCGGACGCGTGGCGCGAGCTCGAGCCCGGAATGACGTTTACCGTCGAGCCCGGGCTCTACCTCGCGGCCGCGGCCGACGTGCCGCCGCGCTTCAGCAACATCGGTATTCGCATCGAGGACGACGTGCTCATTACGCGGGAGGGTTGCGAAGTGCTGACGCACGATGTGCCGAGAACCGTCGACGACATCGAAGCGCTGATGCGCGACGGCGCGGCGGGTCGCACGCGCGCGCCGCTCGCCGTCACGCGCTAGCGCGGCACGCAATTCCAATGCGCACGGACTTCGACGTCCTCGTCGTCGGCGGCGGCCTTGTCGGCGCGAGCCTGGCCTACGCCCTGCGCGGCAGCGGCCTCTCCATCGGCGTCGTCGAAGCGTTCCCGTTTTCGTTCTCGGAATCCCCGAGTTTCGACGACCGCACGCTCGCCTTGGCCTATGGTTCTCGTCGCATCTTCGCTGCACTGGGATTGTGGGAGGCCATCGCCCGACGCGGCGCCGCGCCGATCAAGCGCATTCATGTTTCCGATCGCGGCCGCTTTGGCGTTGCTCGTTTGACGGCGGCTGAAGCGGGCCTCGACGCGCTCGGCTATGTCGTTACGCATCGTACGTTGGGCGCCTCTTTGTATGAAGCGATTAAGGATCAATCGAACGTCAATTTGATCGCGCCGGCGACGTTGCAGTCGGTGACGCTAGAAGAATCGGCGGCGCGGGTGCGGGTGCAGGCGGGCGACGCGGCGCAGGATTTGTCGGCGCGTCTGCTGGTCGCGGCGGACGGCGCGAATTCGCCGATCCGGGACGCGGTGGGAATTGAAGTCGAACGCGTTCCCTATGATCAGACAGCGGTCGTGAGCGCGGTTACCACCGAGCTTTCGCACCAGGACACGGCCTACGAGCGTTTCACCGAATCCGGTCCGCTCGCGTTGCTTCCGGCCGACGCCGCGCGCCTCGCCGTCGTCTGGACTCAACGCAGTGATAACGCGGAGCGCGTGCTCGCCTGGGACGACGAGACATTCCGGCGGGAACTGCAGGTGGCCTTTGGCGAGCGCCTCGGCCGGTTCTCGGGCGTCGGTAAGCGCAACGCCTATCCGCTTGCGCTCACGCGCGTGCGCGAGCACGTGCGCCCGCGGCTGGCGCTGATCGGCAATGC
>JAJPKH010000228.1 GCA_021323795.1 Acidiferrobacteraceae bacterium
GTGTCGCCCCACACGCCAGAATTCTTGCAGCCGGTTATCGCGGAAAAATAGAGACGCCTCGCCGCTGTGACATCGATCGAGCGCCGGCCGTCAGAAGCCCCGCGCGAGTCGTGCCGTGCTTAAGCAGCAGCGCGTGCGGCCGCCACATGCGAGTTGTTCGTTCTGCACGAAGTCAACGCGACTTGTCCGGACACGACACGCTCGGCGAGCGTTCGCAATAGCGACGCGCGGCGCCGCTCGCGACCGGTGAATTCGTCGCGAGCTGTGTTAGTTAGAAGCGCGAGCGGGTAGTTTGGAGCAGCAATTGCATCCGTGCGCCCGCGCGCACAATCGCTGGGTTGGAAAAAGATTAGGGGTGGTCACGAAGGCTGATAACGGGCCAGCCGCGCGCCAGCGCCTCGCGGGCGAGAATCGGATCGGGATCGACGGCCACCGGATGATCCGCCTGTTGCAGCAACGGCAGGTCGTTGTGCGAATCGCTGTAGCAAAAGCTGCCGCGCATGTCCTTCCCGTGCGCAACCAGCCATTCTTTCAAGCGCACGACCTTGCCCTCGCGGTAGCAGGGCGTGCCGCTCGCGCGGCCGGTATAGCGTCCGTTCCGTTCTTCGGGATCGGTGGCGAGCAGATGCTCGACGCCGAGCGCCCGGGCGATCGGTCCCGTCACGAAGCGATTCGTCGCCGTAATGATGACGAGCGTATCCCCTTGCTCCCGGTGTTTATTAAGGAGCGCGGGCGTGCCGGGCGCGATCATCGGCAGAATGCTCTGTTGCATGAATTCCGCGTGCAGCCGCTCGAGCGTGGTGCGGTCCTGTTTGGCGAGCGGGGCCAGCGCGAAGGCGAGGAACTCCTGGATGTCGAGCGTCCCCGCTTGGTATTGAGCGAAGTAGCGATCATTGGCGCTGCGGTAGGCCGGCCCGTCCACCAGCCCGCGCTCTATCATGAATTCGCCCCAGGCGTGGTCGCTGTCGCCGGCGAGCAGGGTGTAATCGAGATCGAAGATCGCTAGCGCCATGCAGAATTGCCGCGCGCAAACCAACCGATTCCTGGAAAAAACGAGACTATTATAGGTATCATGCTTGGGTTAGGCCGACGGAGTCAGCAATGATAGACGAACAAGGTTACCGGCCCAACGTTGGCATCATAGTCTGTAACTCGGAGAACCGGGTGCTATGGGCGCGCCGCGCCGGGCGCGACGGTTGGCAGTTTCCCCAAGGCGGCATCAAATCCCACGAAACCCCCGAGCAAGCCCTGTACCGCGAGCTATATGAGGAAGTCGGGCTCGCGCAGAGCCACGTCGCTGTTCTCGGACGTACGCGCGACTGGCTGCATTATGACATCCCCGAGGAGTACCTGCGCCGCAATCCCCAGCGCAACTTCCGCGGTCAGAAACAAATGTGGTTCCTGTTGCGCCTGGTCGGCTGCGACGACGACGTCTGCCTCGAACGCGCCAACAAGCCCGAGTTCGACGCGTGGCGCTGGATCGATTACTGGAGCGCGCTCGATCACATTATTCCGTTCAAGCGCGACGTGTACCGTCGGGCGCTTGTCGAGCTCGAACCCCTCTTAACCACCGAGCGGTCGTGACCGGTCCCGCGACGCCGAGCATCATCAGGTTCGCCGCGTGGCCCGATCGTTATCCGGGTGTCGCGTTTCTCATTCTGGTTCTCCTCGGCGCGTCCGCCACCATTTTTGCCGTCCGGTTACCGGTCGGACGCGCTGCGCCGACGGCGCCGGCGGCGGCGTTACAGGTGCGTGCCGAGCTGCCCGGAATCGATGCGGTTACGATCGAATCGACGGTTACCCAGCCGCTCCTTGAGGCGTTGAGCGCGCTGCGCGCCGTGGAGCGTACGGTATCGGATACGCGCGAGGGCCGCGTCGATCTTATGTTGCGTTTCGCCTCCACGGCGGCGCGCGACAGCGCGATTGAAAGTGCGCGCGACCAGGTACGGCGCACGATGCCGCGCTTGCCGGACGGCATGTCGGCGCCGAGCGTGGAGCCGCGCGCTCCGCCGATCCCCCCGGCCGTCGTGTACGCCGTCACGGCGGAAAATCTGTCACCGAATGTCGTGCAGTGGGCCGAGCGCATGCTTGCGGGGCCGCTGCGGGAAGCACCGGCGGTCGCGTCGGTCGCGATAGAAGGAGCGCCCGAGCCCGAAATACTGATTCAACCCGATGTGCGCCGTCTCGTGACGCTTGGGCTCGCGTTCGATGATTTGATCCAGGCGCTGCGGCGCCAGGACCAGGCGCCCGCACGCAAGCGCGCGCGCCGCGCGATCGTAGCGGCCGGCAGCGCGGAAGCGATCGCCGCGCGCGCCGTGCGCCTGCCCAACGGCGAGCCGATCGCGCTCGCCGAAGTCGCGCGCGTATCGACGGTCGAAGGCGACATCGGCGAAGCGCCGCGCTATCGCGGCGCGCCGGCGCTGATGCTCTCGGTTTATCCACGCACCGTCGCGGATACCGCCCGTGTCGCCGAACGCGCCCAGGCGCACCTCGCCTGGTTGCGCGCGAACGAGCTTATTCCGCCGGACATGGTCGTGCACGTGCGGCACGACGAAGCGCGCGCGGCGAAGCAAGCATCAAAAGATATCGCGCGGCGTGTCGGTGTTTATCTCGCGATCGCGCTTCTCGTTACGGTGTTGCTTTTCGGATCGCGCCGCGGCGGACTGCTCGCATGCGCCTTCGGCGTCTGGTTACCGGTGTCGGGCGCGTTGCTCTGGATGTTCGGCTTTTCTCTCAACGCAATGACGGCCTCCGCTTGGATGCTGGCGGGCGTTCCGTTCGTCCTGATGGTGACCACGCCGTGGTTCCCGGGGTTGGCGTTGTTTGCCGCCGGTGCCGCCGCGGTTATCGGCGTCGGCGGCCAATGGCTCGGCGAGGATGCGCAGATCTCCGCGGCCTTCGCCATAACTCTTGCCGCCGGTATCTTCGTCGCGTGGCTGCTGACGCCGTGGATGCATCGCGATAAGCAGGCCAAGCGGGCGCTGGTTCGGTTGTTGCCGATGACTTGGCGCGCGCGGGCGGAACCCCTCGCCGTCGTCATGCTCGCCGCGGCGATCCTCGCGGCCGCTTCCGTGCAAGTGCGTGCGCTGACCGCGAACGCTTCGAAAGGCGATGGAAGGTTTGCGGTCCGCGTGCAGGGCACGGACGCACCGCAGTTGACCGCCGTCGGTGAAAGCCTGTTGCCGCCATTGCGGGAGTCGGCCGGTGTCGATGCCGTTTTCTTTTCCGCCGCGCCTGTGACTACCTGGCGTTTAGAGCTCGACGAGAGCCATATGTACGAGCTCGGCATCAGCGTCGCCGAGATCGGCCGGGCTCTCGCGATCGCGCGCGATGGATTGGTCGTCGGTGAAATCGTGCACGGAGAAACGCTGTATCGCCTGCGCCTGCAATTGCCCGCCGGCGCCGCCGGCGATGAATACACGCGCCTGCTATTGCGCGGCGAGCGGAAGAATCAACCCGCGGTTTACTTGCGCGACGTCGGCATCGCGGTGCAAGAGGTGCAGCCGCGCGAGCTGTTGCGCGTGAATGGCGAGCCCGCCGTGGAAATCACGGCGCGATGGACGA
>JAJPKH010000312.1 GCA_021323795.1 Acidiferrobacteraceae bacterium
AGGTCGGGCGCGAACCGGAAATCCCGATACGTGGGAAACGGCGCACCGCCGATAACGAAATCCTGCGAGCTGTAGGACGTGATCTGGCTGAATTGGAACTGGCGTTGGTCCCCGAGGCGCTGGCGCGAATCGAAGGTGACGGCGCGGGTGTCGCTCGCGCTCACCTGGATCGGCAGCTCCGGACTGCCGCTGCGCGAGTCGCGATGGTTCGCCTGGTAAACCAGCTGGCCGTAACCCGCGTCGCCGAGCGCACGATAAGCGCGCAGCGTGGCGTTATGGCTGCTGTCGTCCGTTACGATGCCGAATCCCTCTCCCTTCGCGTCCAGCCGGTAGACATCGAGGTTGAGGGAGACGGGCGAGACCGGCTGCAACAACGAGGCATTCACGCCGACCTTGTCGGTGGTCTGCAAAAACCGATCGGCGATGCCGAGCGACACCGACGGATTGAGGTGCTCGTAGTAAAGGACGAAGGGGTAGGGCTTCTGTTCGAGAAACGAAAAACGGCTGATGAAGTTGTAGAGGGTGTCGTTGGAGCGATTCGTGCCCGCGTCGGTTTCCAGGCGGTTCTGCACGAACAGCGGGCCGCCGCCGACGTCGATCTTGAGAAAGTTCGGGTGATAGACGTAGCTGTGCGTGAGAACGAACAGCTCCTCTTCGAAGCTCGGGCGCACCTCGCGCGACTGTTGTACTCCGGCGCTGCGCGTGATCAGCGCGTCGGATGTGTAGCGCAACGAAACGTTACCTTCGACGCCGGTCAGGCGGAACGGCGCGATTTCCTCGCCCCGGGCGAGCAATGACAGGCACACGGCAGCGCCCGCTAATGTACTAAGGCCGCTGTTGCGTAATCGCCTGCCACCGCACCTCGACATCCCCCTTGCTCCTGTGGTTCATCGTTTCCGCCTTCATGCGCTTGTCGCGACGCCGACCGGAATGGGTCTAGCGCGACGACGGCCGCTCGCCGGCGGGGTTGTCGTTGTTATTCATTTCGCCGAACCCGAATACGTCCACCTTGTTCGGCCCGAACTGGCTCGTGACTAGAATCAGGTATTCGAGCTTGAACCCGGGTGCGGCGTACGGCTGGAACAGCGCGACGTTGTCGTAGTCGATCCACACCGCCGCCGGCAAATTGATGTTTTCCGGACGCTCGCCCGATTCGCCGAAGAACATCAGCAGCTTGCCGTCGGCGCCGAAGACCTGGATGTTTTCGAACGCGGCGTCCGACACGTAAAGCCGCCCGTCATGATCGACGGCCACGCCCTTGGGGCGCGCAAATTGACCGAGCCCGCTGCCGAGCATGCCGATGCGCTGGACGAACTTTCCGTCCGCGGTGAATTTTTGAATACGGAAGTTGCTGGTATCGGCCACGTACAAATAGCCGTCCGGCGACAGCGCGAGGTTCGTCGGGTGATACAGCTCGCCGTCCTGCGACCCGGCCTTGCCGAAGCTGAACAACAGTTGTCCGGAGTTTTTGCTCAGCACGTGTATTCGATGATGCTCGACGTCGCTGACGTACAGCCGCTCGCCGGCGATCGCGACGTCCGCCGGTTTGAACTGATCCTCCGACCCGTAAGCGCGCACGAAGCGGTCGTTGCGGTCGAACACCAGGATCTGGTCGCGACCCGTGTCGGTGACGTACTTCAGTCCGTCGCTGTCGATGGCGATGTTGATCGGCTTGCGCATGCGCCCGCCGGCCGACTCCCCGCCGGTGACGACGGAAAAGCGCCGTTCTTTGACATCGAAGACGGCGTAGCCCGGCAAGCGCGTATCGACCACGTAGATGCGCCCCTCGTGCATGGCGACGCCGTACGGTTTCTTGATGGTTTCGCTCGCGGGTGTGCTCTTGCCGAGGACGAAGTCCGTAAACGTGCCGCGCGGGCCGGCCACGTCATTGGCTTCCGAGAAGCGCGTCAGGTATTGAATGCGCGGAGGATTGGGCGGCGGCGGGAAAAAAACGGGCTCCTTCGCGACTTGTTGGGGAAGGTTGGCGCAACCGCCGAGAAACCAGAGGGCAAGGATCAGCGCTGGGATCGTTATTCCGCCTGCGCCTCCCGAGGCTAAGAATCCTTGTCGTTTTTTTCCGGTCATACCGCATCTCTCGTTGTTGCGCCCGTGCTCATCGAGCCCGTTCACGCAGCTAGCGACTTACGATCGGTTACCCCATCACCTCCTTCCCCCCAGCGTGCCGTCGCTAGAAAGTCGGCTGGCGCTGTTCCGCCAGTTATTTGTTATGACAGGTCAAGCAGAGGGCGCTACCGGCCTTGCTTATCCGCAATAGCGGATCCCCGTTGATGCCCCCGACCGCGAAGGCGTTGTGCACGTCGTGGCAGGTCGGGCACTGCACCTGGTTGTTGTACAACATCACTGCCGCGATCGTTCCCGTCTTGGTCTGCGTTCCCGACCCGATCGTCACGGTCTTGGTCGACGGATCGAACAGGGCGCCGTCGGCCGTCGCGAGCGCGGTGTTGAAGGTGAACGAGATCGGGTGGTCGTTCGACAGATCCGCCGGTCCCGCACCGACGGCGTAATTGCCGGTCAAGAACGTGGTTCCCGTCGCGCCGCCGAAGCTGTCCACCGCCACGGTGCCGTCATGGCACGAGAGGCAGAGCTTCGATACCCCCGTCGGTTGCCCGGGCGTCGCGTTCAAGGTCAGGCTGTTGTAAAGCGTGTACGTCTTGGTCGTGACCGTGTGGTTCCACAGCGGCGCATCCGTCACGGTGGTGTTGGCGTTGTGCGGCGTGTGACAGGCCACGCAGATCTGCCCGCCGGTCCAGCCCGTCGCGGAGAAATCGTGCGGCGAGCCGACGATAGTCCCGGCCAACAGCGGGGAGCCCCACATGGACACAAGGGCGGCGGTGCCAAGCCACATTGAGCGGCGATGATGTTTTATTGTTAGAGCGGTTCTCATTATTTCCTCCTTCCTCGACTTTGCGAGTATTGCGATGAATTTCGTGTCGTTACCCCCCGGCCGTTGACCGCATTGGCGGCTACTTCACCATCAAACGGAGCGACCGGCATTGACGCAAGTCAAACTTCTGTCGCACATAAACGGTTTACGCTTCGTTGCTAAGTATCTGTGCGCACATTGCTTCCGGCGCGATGCTTAGAACGGTGCGGTTTTCCGCGCGCGCAGAGTGCGCCGCAGGTGTGGCGGGTGTCATTGATCCTGCGCAATTATCCCCGAGATACTTAGCCGGCGTCGTTTAGCGGAGATCAGAACGAGTGTGACACCGAGCATCGTCAACGCTTCCCCGAACGCCTCGCTGCGATATTGCGAGATAGGTAGATGTCTGCTGCGGGTCGCGCGGGTTTCCTGTAATTTCACCCACCAGAGTGTTTGCAGTATCCCCGGCTTTTCCCTGCGGTACGAATGTCAGCCGCACGAAATTTTGTTTCGCGAGAACGATCCGAGCGAGAATCTTTTCGTGCTGCGCCGGGGCCTGATCAAGCTCACGACCGTGAGCATCGACGGACACGCTCAGATCGTCGGCTTGGCGGTGCCTGGACAGCTGGTCGGATTCGAAACGAAGTCCAAGAAAGCGCGTCGGTTCACGGCGGAAACGGTGACGCCCGTGACCGTTTGCCGCCTGCGCAACGGCGACATGTTGCGCGTCCTCAAGCAGAATCCACCGGTCGCGATGGCCGTGATCGAGCTGGTGAACCACGAACTTTTAGAAGCGCAGCAGTTCATCCGCATGCTGCGAAAGCGAAGCGCCGAGAAGCGCGTCGCCTGGTTCTTGTTGTCGCTGGCGTCGCACGCGGCTCCCGGCGCGACCATACCGCTCGCGCTGTCGCGGCGCGAGATCGCCGAATTGCTCGGTCTGACGGTGGAAACCGTAAGCCGTTTGATGTCGTCGTTCCGCCGCAGCGGCCTGATCGACGCGCCGCGCGGGGGCTTGCGCATCCGCCAGGCCGAGCGACTGCAAGCGTGTGTGAATAAACCCGAACGGCATTGAGCGCCGCGGTCGTCGCTAGTCCCCAAATACATATATAAGGAATGAAGGAAGCAGACGCCGCCTACCGCCGGCATCGGTTGGCAAGCACCGGATTGTCCGGGGGACCGGGTTTCCATTGCCGCGCGCGGCGGCGGAGCCGGCGTGAGCGCGGTTGTCGGAAATGTCGGTTCGGCGGGCCGGCTCGGTCGCCGGTTCGTCGCTATTTGCGCACCGGTGTTCCGAGCTTGGCGAGCGTCGCCGCCATGTCTTCGGCGGCGGTGGCGGGGCGTACGTTCTTATCGATCGCGAGTATCTTGCCGTCCGGAGCGATATAAAACGTCCGTCGGTGCGCCACTCCCGAAGTATTGAGGACTCCATAGGCGCTTGCCGTCACCTTCGACGGATCGCTCAGGATGGGGAAGTCCGCGTGCTGGTCCGCCGCAAACCCGTCGTTCAGCGTGGGCGCGTCGACGCTGATCATAAAGTACATCGCCTGGTACTTTTTAATGAGATGTCCGTTCTTGGCGAGCGATCTGCACTCGGCGGTGCAGTCGCGGCTATACGCCTGCGGAAACCAGGCGAGCACGACGGTTTCCTTGTTTCTGAAGTCAGCGAGTTTGTAGGTTTTGCCGTCGCTCGCCTTGAGCGTGAAGTCGGGCGCCGTGTCGCCGACGCTAAGCTCGGCAGCCGGCGCCGGCGGCGTCGCGAGCGTTAAAACAGTGAACATCGCGAATGCGAGGGATTTCATGCGACCTCCGGGAGGCGGCTTGAAACCGCCTCGGGTTAAGGAAGCTCCGGTTAATTCGATGTAGGGTGCGTTCCACGCACCATGCTTTCGATCAGTGCGCACGGCGCACCCTACATTCTTGAGTTAGTCGTGGCTTCCTTGGATCGTTCGTTGCGGGAACCTCCGATGTGCTCCAAGCCGTAGCACCGCTTACCCGATAATCACGTGCACCTTTTTAACATAGCACCGATTATGGCGGGTGATACCGGCGCCGGATTAGCGGCGCGCGTGCTGGAGTTCCGGTTAGTGGAACGACGCGCCTGCCCTCGCAGATTCATGTTGCCTGGTCGTGTAAAAACTTCCGGCGAAATCGTGCGGATTCGCGGCGTGGGTCGCTAGTCGAGGCCCGCCTTCGGGAGCGGACCGATCTCCGTTCGCGTGGCCCGTTCGCGCTCGATCAGCGTGCGTTTGCGATGCAGGCCCCAGCGGTAGCCGCCGAGCGCACCGTCGCCGCGGATCACGCGGTGGCAGGGAATGACGAGCGCCACCTGGTTGCTCGCGCACGCGCGCGCGACCGCGCGCACGGCGGTTGGGTGTCCAATGCCTTGCGCGACCTCGGTATACGACTGCACCTGTCCGTACGGGATGCGTTGCAGATAGTTCCAAACCTTCATTTGAAAAGCGGTGCCACGCACGTCGAGCGGAAGGTCGAGCGCCGTGCGCGAGCCCTTCAAATGTTCCGCCAGCGCGCGCATCCACTCGGCGAACTGCGCCTCGCGCTGCTGCGGCATAGGCGACACCCGCGCGCCCGGATATTCCTGCGTCAGCCGCGCGCGCAGTTCCGTCTCTTTCTCGCCGAACTGCACGAAGCAAAGTCCGCGATCCGTCGCTCCGATCATCAGGAGTCCCAAGGGCGTTCGCGAAACGGCGTATGAAATTTCAATGCCGTGTCCGCCGCTGCGATATTGCCTGGGCGTCATGCCGAGCCGAGTATCGACACGCTCGTAAACGCGGCTGCCCGACCCGAAGCCCGCGTCGTAAACGGCCTGCGTTACCGAACCGCCGTCGCGCAGTTTCTTCTTCAGCGACTTGAGCCGGCACGTTTCCATATATTGCTTCGGGCTGACGCCGACGACGGTCTTGAAACTGCGCTGCAGATGGAACGGACTGAGATGCGCTTGCCGGCTCAGCGCCTTTAGGGTGAGCGGTTCGTGCGC
>JAJPKH010000019.1 GCA_021323795.1 Acidiferrobacteraceae bacterium
ATCAACGTTCCGATACCGGTACCCGCGGCCTATTTCAGTTTCACCGGCTCGCGCGGCTCGAAGCTCGGCGACCTCGGGCCGAACGGCAAGCAGGCGGTGGATTTCTGGACGCAGACCAAAACCGTGACCGCGCGCTGGTTCGCGCCGGACGCGCAGCAGAGCCAAGTCAACACCACCATCTC
This sequence comes from Acidiferrobacteraceae bacterium, assembly GCA_021323795.1. GTDB lineage: Bacteria > Pseudomonadota > Gammaproteobacteria > Acidiferrobacterales > Sulfurifustaceae > JACQFZ01. Next base: position 183 of record JAJPKH010000019.1, read on the forward strand.
GCTGAAGTAGGCGCCGACGGCGGCGGAGAAGAATAATGAGCACAGATGTCGCATTTCTCGGCCTCGGCAACATGGGGCTGCCGATGGCGCTGAATTTGGTACGGGCGGGTTTCAGCGTCAGCGGCCATGATCTGGTGCCGGCAAACGTCGAGAGGTTCGTGGCCGGCGGCGGCAAGACCGAGACGGACAGCATGAAGGCCGTCGCCGCGGCGGAGGTCGCGATCACCATGCTGCCCGCCAGCCGGCATGTGGAGTCCGCGTATCTCGGTGATAACGGCATCCTCGCCAACGCGAAGACGGGGACGCTGCTGATCGACTGCTCCACCATCGCGCCCGACGCGGCGCGCCGCGTCGCCGCGGCCGCCGTCGAGCGCGGCCTCACGATGATCGATGCGCCGGTCTCGGGTGGAACCGCCGGCGCGGCGGCCGCGACGCTCACGTTCATGGTGGGCGGACCGGCGGACGGTCTCAGCAAGGCCCGGCCTTATCTGGAGAAAATGGGCAAGGCGATCTTTCACGCGGGTGACCGTGGCGCCGGCCAGACCGTGAAGATGTGCAACAACATGCTGCTCGGCATCCAGATGATCGGCACGTGCGAAGCGATCCGCCTCGGCATCGCGAACGGCATCGACGCGAAGCTGCTCTCGGAAATTATCGGCAAGAGCTCGGGACGCAACTGGGCGCTCGAAGTCTACAACCCCTGCCCCGGGGTGATGCCGAACGCGCCCGCCTCCCGCGGTTACGGCGGCGGCTTCGGCGTCGACCTGATGCTCAAGGACTTGGGGCTAGCGGTGGAAAATGCGCTCTCGACCAATTCGAGCGTGCCGATGGGATCACTCGCCCGCAGTCTCTACGATCTGCACAGCAAGGGTGGCGCCGGCGCATTGGATTTTTCGAGCATCTTCAAGATGCTCGGCGCGCCGGACAAATAAGAAGAGTTATTTTCCGCCGTCCAGTTCGGCGAACACGTTCTGGGCGACGTGAAATGCGGAGTTCGCGGCCGGGACGCCGCAATAAATCGCCGTCTGCAACAACACTTCTTTTAGCTCGTCGCGCGTGACGCCGTTGTTGAGCGCGCCGCGCAGATGCAAACTCAGCTCGTCGAAACGACCGATGGCGATCAGCATCGCGATCGTGAGCATGCTGCGCGTGCGCCGCGGAAGTCCGGGGCGCGACCAGATCTCGCCCCACGCATAACGCGTGATCAAATCCTGAAAGTCTTCGTTGAACGCATTGCGCTTCTTCAGCGTCTTGTCCACGTAGGCGTCGCTCAACACCGCGCGGCGCATCTCCATGCCTTTTTGGTACCGCTCGCGTTCATCCATCGTCGTCGCCTCTAGTCGGTTAGGAATTTCAAAACGGCATCCGTGAATGCCTGTGATGCTTCGATATTCGAAAGATGCGCGGCGTCGAGTTCCGCATAGCGCGCACCCGGAATTCGTTCCGCCAGGAATCGGCCGTCGGCGGGCGGTGTCGGAAGATCGTGCGTGCCGGCGACGATCAGCGTCGGAACGCCGATGGTCGCAATCGATTCCCGCTGATCGACGTCGCGAATCGCCTCGCAGCAGGCGATATATCCGGCGGGCGAAAGGCGTAACAACGTTTGACGCATGCCCTCCACCGTACCGGGGGCGCGCGTGCGGAACGCCGCGGTGAACCAACGCTCCGTCGATCCTTGCGCGACCGCGCTCATCCCGCCGTTGCGCACTAGTTCAATGCGCTTATTCCAAACCTCGGGCGCGCCGAAGCGCGCCGCGGTGTTGCACGCCGCGAGCTTGCGCAAGCGCTGCGGCGCGTGCGTCGCGAGCCACAGCCCCGTTGCGCCTCCCATCGAAATACCGCAAAAGTTCGCGCGTTCGATTTTCAGCGCATCGAGCAATGCGATGACGTCGCGCCCGAGCTGCTCGATGGTATAAGGCCCCGGCGTCGCGGTGGATTCGCCGTGACCGCGCGTGTCGTAACGCAGCACGCGGAACTGCCGCGCGAAAGGATGGAGTTGCGGCGCCCACATGGAAAGATCGGTGCCGAGCGAATTCGACAATACCAGCACCGGCTTTTCCGCCGGGCCGTCCAAGTCATAGCGAAAACGACCGCCTTGCAGATCGATGAACCGCATGATCGTGGTTTTACCTCGGTTTGGAACGCTGCGCGAGCACCCGCTCGACGAGTTGCACCGCCGAGCCGAAATAGTTCGACGGATCGAACAGCCGGTCGAGCTCGGTCGCGGGCAGGTACGGTTTGACCTGCGGATCCTGGGCCACCACTTCGCGCAAAGGGCGCTTCTCATCCAGCGCGCGCCGGCATGCCTTTTCAATCACCTGATACGCGGGCGCGCGACCGATATGTTTGGCGAGCACCATGGTGATCGCTTCGGCGTAAATAAGCCCATGGCTGGCGTCGAGGTTCGCGCGCATGCGCGCCGGATCGATCTCGAGGCCGTTGACGATTTCGCGTATGTGCGCCAGCGCCCCCGCGCTAAGCCGGCAGATTTCCGGCAAGGTTTCCCATTCGGCGTGCCAGCCGCCCGCCGCGCGTTCGTGCTCCTGTACCATGGCCGCGAGCATGGTCGATACGAGCGCCGGAACGCGCTGGGCCGCGGCCTGCGCCACGACGCTTCCGACCGGATTGCGCTTATGCGGCATCGTGGTCGACCCGCCGCGATCGGCGCCGGCCGGCTCGAACACTTCCCCCACTTCGGTTTGCATGAGAAGCGCGATATCGCGGCCGATTTTTCCGAGCGTGCCGGTGAGCAACCCGAACGTGGTCGCCACTTCCGCGACGCGATCGCGCTGCGTATGCCACGGCAGCTCGGGCAAGGCGAGATTGAGCGCCTTGCTCAACGCCGCCGCTACGTCCATCCCGCGGTTCTCCAGCGCCGCCAGCGTGCCCGCCGCGCCGCCGAACTGCAGCGCCAGCGCGCGAGGGCGAATCTCGCGCAGGCGCGCGCGGTGCCGCTCGATGGCGCTCAGCCAGCCGGCGACCTTGAGCCCGAACGTCACGGGGAGCGCCTGCTGCAACAACGTGCGCCCGGCGAGCGGCGTGCGTTTATGCGTTTCGGCGAGACGCGCGAGTGAATCCGCGAGCGCGCCGACCTCCGCTTCCGTCGCATCGAGCGCCGCGCGCAACTGCAACACGAGACCGGTGTCGATGACGTCCTGGCTGGTCGCGCCCCAGTGCACGAAACCGGCCGCTTCCTTGTCGTTCTGTGCGACGCGGGCGGTGAGCTCCTTTACTAGAGGAATCGCGAGATTGCCCGCCGCGGCGGTCGCGCGCGCCAGCGCCTCCGCATCGAATAATTCCGCGCGGCATTGCGCCGCGATGGCGCCGGCGGCCTTGCTGGGAATGACGCCGAGACTCGCCTCGGCGCGCGCGAGCGTCGCTTCGAAATCGAGCATCGCCTGCAGGCGCGAGCGATCGCTGAAGATGTCGTGCATGCGACCGGTGGTGAACAGCGGGTCCAACAGCTGCGAGGATTTCTGCACGCTCAAGCCGGCTACCTTCCAGAACCTGTTTCAAAAAGAGATTGCTTCGCTTCGCTCGCAATGACAACCCTCGTTTGTCATTGCGAGGAGCGGCGTTTGCGACGGCGCAATCTCCAATAATCGGATTTTGAGATAACTTCTAGTAATCGAAAAACACCGTCTCGTCTTTCCCTTGAAGTATAACGTTCCACTCGAGCGTACGCGCGTCGGCGCCGGCTTTTTTTGCGATCAGCGTGCCGCGCCGCTCCGCCGGCACCAGTTGCAGAATCGGATCCTCGGCGTTGCTCTGCTCGTCGGGGAAATAAATGCGCGTCACCAAGTGCTTGAGAAGCCCGCGCATACCGACGATCACGGCGAGGTGCGGCGCCTGCAACCCACCGCCCGGCGCGGGCACACGCCCGGGCCGGATGGTGACGAAGCGAAACCGGCCCTCCTCATCCGTCGCCACGCGGCCGAAGCCGCGGAAACCGGGTTCGAGCGGCTTCGTCTGCGTATCGTCGGGATGGGCGTACTTGCCGTGCATATTCGCTTGCCAGATCTCGATCGCGGCGTCGTTGACCGGCTTGCCGTCGCCATCGAGCACCCGGCCCTCGATGGCGACGCGCTCGCCCTTCGCGAGCGGTCCCGCGATATCGCTGCGGATCAGGTGCTTCAGCCCGATGTGGAAGTAAGGCCCGAACGTCTGGTTGGGAGTCGCCGACAACTTCATCTCATTTCTCCACGGGCGTCGCTTCGCGACCGCGCAGCACGATGTCGAACTTAAACCCGAGAGCGAATTCGGGCAACGTCGTTTCCAGATCGAAGCTCGATATCATGCGCTGACGCGCTTTTTCATCGGGAATGGAATTGAAAATCGGATCGAGCGGCATCAACGGATCGCCGGGAAAATACATCTGCGTCACGAGCCGCGTCAGGAACGCCGGGCCGAACAAGGAAAAATGAATATGCGCCGGACGCCACGCGTTGTAGTGGTTCCTCCATGGATACGCGCCGGGCTTGATGCTGGTAAACCGATAGCGGCCCTCATTATCGGTGAGCACGCGTCCGCAGCCGATGAAGTTCGGATCGAGCGGCGCTTCATGCTGATCGTTCTTGTGCTGGTAGCGGCCGGCCGCGTTCGCTTGCCAGATCTCGATCAGCGTGTTGGGCACGGCGCGACCGTTTTCATCCAGCACGCGCCCGCTGACGATGATGCGCTCGCCGAGCGGTTCGCCGGAACCCTGCTTGGTCAGATCATTGTCGTTCGGTCCGACGACCTCGTGCCCGAACAGCGGACCGGTGATTTCGGAAAGCGTTGGCGGGAGCAGCACGAGGGGTTTGGTGGGCGCCCGCCTCACCGTGGAGGCATAAGCCGTATAAAGGTATGCCGGTTGGGTACCGGCGGCCGGACGCCGGTAGCCTGGAATGGTGTCGCTCATGGGATTCCTCACTCAGGTAGCGCCGTCCGACGGCCGTCAGGGCGGCATTATTCGGTATAACCATTTTTGCGGTCAATTGCCGGCGCGGTACCAACACGCGATCATTCGACGGGCAACGTCCGTCCGTTATGATGGCGCTGTTGGAAATACTCGTTCCCTGTGCGAACAAAAGGAGCGCGCCATGAATCGTCCGAGCCACGCTGTTTCTTTCGAGCCGACCCGAAGAGTCTTTTCGTTGCTGGAAGAATTCAAGAATTTCGCCCTGAAAGGCAACGTCATCGATCTCGCCGTCGGCGTCATCATCGGCGCCGCCTTCGGCAAGATCATCGATTCGCTCGTCAAGCACATCATCACGCCGCTCATCGGCCTGGTGCTTCCGAGCGAACAAGGCTACCTCGGCTGGAAACTGGTGGTGGGCGCCAAGGAAGTGCCGTACGGACTATTTCTCGGCGAGGTCGTCAATTTCCTGGTCGTCGCGCTCGCGATCTATATCTTCATCGTTAAATTTCTCGGTTACGTCATGAAGACGAAGAAGGCCGAGGCGGCCGCTCCCCCGCCTCCCAGCCGCGAAGAGCAATTGCTCGCCGAGATTCGGGATCTGCTGAAACAGCGGAGCGCCGCCTGAATGTTTTCCGGGATGGCGCCGCTTGCGGGCAAGCGGGTCGTCACGCTCGCGCTCAATGTGCCCGGCCCGATGGCGGCGGAGCGATTGCGCGAACTGGGCGCCGCGATAGTTAAAGTCGAGCCGCCGGACGGCGATCCGCTGCGCGTTTGGAGTCCCGATTGGTACGCCGAGCTGGTCCAAGGCGCGACCGTGGAGACGTGCGATCTCAAGACGACATCCGGGCAAGCGCGCATGCAGGAACTCCTCGGCGGCGCGGATCTGCTGCTGACATCGCAACGGCCGGCGGCGCTGGCCCGGCTGAAAATGGACTGGGCGGAACTGCACGCGCGCCACCCATCGCTTTGTCACGTCGCCATCGTCGGGCACGGTGCGCCGCACCAGAGCGCCGCCGGTCACGATCTCACGTATCTCGCCGCCAATGGATTACTGCAGCCCCCGGTGCTGCCGCGCACCTTGTTCGCCGACGTCGCCGGCAGCGAACAAGCCGCCCTCGCCGCGCTGGCCACGTTACTAGAGCGGACCCGAACAGGAACCGGGCAATACGTCGAAGTCGCCCTTGCCGATGCCGCCGCGCGCCTCGCCGCACCCCTCGCCGCCGGCCTGACGCGTCCGGGAGCCGTGCTCGGAGGCGGGTTTCCCGGCTATAACCTTTACCGGACCAAGAACGGTTGGCTCGCGGTTGCCGCACTGGAGCCTCACTTCTATGAACGCCTCCTCAAGGCGCTCAATATCGCCGAACCGTCGTACGAACGCCTGGCGCAACATTTTGCGACCGAACCCGACGAGTACTGGTCACGCTTCGCGCGGGATCACGACTTGCCGCTCGCGCCCCTGGTCTCGTGATGGTTCTACACGGTACTTTGCGTCTTGGGAATTCGGTAAGATTAATTTTATAACTCGCCGCCGTTGCACAATAAAAATTCCGAGGCCTCGATAACGTGAGTTGGCAACCGGATCCTCTGCTTCCCGGCTTCGAAAAGCAGGAACTGCCGTTTCCGAACGACTACGACGGTCCCGTGGTCGCGACCCTAGTGCGTCTGCCGGTCGCTTCCGCGCCCAAGGGGACGGTACTGTACGTGCACGGTTTCATCGATTACTTCTTTCAACGCCACATGGCGGAGCGCTTCGCGGGGGAAGGCTATGCCTTCTATGCCATCGATCTGCGCAAGCACGGCCGTTCCCTGCGGCCTCATCAACATCCGAATTTTTGCAAGTCGATCAAGGAGTACTACGCGGATATTACGCGAGCACTTTTGATTATTGGCGCGCCTGCGGTGCTCGCGGGGCACTCGACCGGTGGGTTGATCAGTTCACTCTATGCGCATGAGGGTGAGCGGCGTAAGCAAATCAAAGCGCTCTGGCTCAACAGCCCCTTCTTCGACTTCAATGTGCCACGAATGCGGCGCGCCAAGCTCTCGATCGGGTCGGTCGTCGGGCGCTTTTTTCCTTTTCTCAACGACCCGCGCGCCGTGAGCCCCAAGTATCCGAAAAGCATTCATCAGAATTACGGCGGCGAGTGGGACTTCGCCCTGCAACTGAAGCCGATCGAAGGTTTTCCGGCGTACTACGGTTGGGTCCGAGCGATTCGCGAGGCGCAGGCAAAAGTACACAAGGGCCTCGCGATCCCGTGCCCGGTTCTTTCCATGCATTCTGATGAAGCCGACATCGTGCTCAACTGGCGCGATATCGCGCGCTGGAGTCCCGAGCTCGGCAAGGACGTCACGGTCCTCGCCTTCCCCGGAGGCTTTCACGACTTGGTGCTGTCGAAAAAGGAAATACGCGAGGCCGTATTCGCGGCCCTTTTCGCCTGGCTGGATCGCTGACCACCCGCCCGGTGCAAACCGATAACGCCGAGCCAATCACGACGGGACCGCTTGCGAGCGGCGCGCCGGCGGTTAGATTTCCGCTCCCCCGCTTTCACTACGACGCGGGCGCATGCCGAAGCGGTTTGCCGGGATGTCCCAGCTCGTATCCCAGGCTGATATAAACGATTCCAACCAAGATGGCGTAAAAGGCCATCAACCATACGAGGGCGAGCAGTCCGGCGCCGGGCCACGCGATAAGCAATACCCCGACAACAACGGACAATACGCCCGCCGCGCCCAGCAGCCACTCGCCTTCCATTTCCTTGCGTAACCGGACGGCGGCCCAAACTTCGAAGATACCTCGCACGATCGACCACCCGGCGAACAGCACCAGGAGCGCCAGGGCGGTAATCGCCGGCCACAACACGGTGATAATGGCGGTGCCGATACCACCAATAGCGACCAGGATCAGCGGCCAGTTCGGTTTTCTGTCCGTCACGCGCTGGCGGCCCAACGATCCAAGAACCCTTCCTGCCGCAGCCAATCCACGCTGTCCTTGACCATGGTGTGCAGACTTTCACGTTTGAAGCCGAGCTCGCGCTCCGCCTTCGAGCTGTCACAGTACATGGTGCGTGTCGTCATGCGGACCATTTCGGGCGTGATGCGCGGCGGTTTCCGGGTGACGTAGGAGCGCCAATTCGCGACGTGACCGGCGATCTGCATGGCTATCGCGGGAGTCGTTCGATTCGTGACTTTACGACCGGTAACCTCTCCAATGATTTGAACGAGCTGCAACAAAGTCGCGTCGGTTCCTCCGAGCAAGTAATTCTCACCGCGGCGGCCGCGCTCGCATGCCGCGATGTGCGCCTTCGCGACTTCACGCACATGACAGAATGATAAAGCGCCCGGCGCCACGCCCGGAAGTTTCCCGGTATAGACCAGCCGGATCAGGCGCGCCCAACTACTGGTATCGTACGGTCCGAAGATACTAGCGGGGTTGATGATCACGGCGTCCAGACCCCGGGAGATACCTTTCCGTACTTCTTCTTCGGCGAGAAATTTGGAACGCTGATAGTTGATCCACGATGTACGGCCCCGTTGCTCGGCGCTCTCATCGATGCGCCCTTCGTGGTTGCCGTACGCGGAGATGCTCGAGGTGTGCACCAGGCGCTTTGCCCCCGACTTTAACGCCACTTCGACGACGTTACGCGTGCCGTCGATGTTCACGCGGTCCTGCTCGGCGTTACGGCGCGACCACATGTTCGTGTTGCCGGCGACGTGGAAGACCGCATCGACATTACGCGGCACGCCGCGAACCAGGGACCCAATGTCGTTAATGTCGCCCTCGACCCGCTCGACCGGGAACCGTTGCAGGTACCTGAGTTCCGAGTCGGATCGGTGCAGGGCATAAACCCGCCAGCCTTGCCGCACCAGCTGGTCGACCAGATTAATTCCGACGAACCCGGTACTGCCGGTAACGAACGCCGTTCTAGTCATATTTTTATTTTTTGCCTATCAGAAAGATGCGCTATCTTTCCATACTTTCCGATAGAAATGTGGGCGTCCGGAGTCGCGCCGCAACGGTCTCAGGCCGTTGCCGGCTCGACCGGACGCGCTTGGATGGTCAGCAGTTCCTTGCCGCGCAGGATTTGCAGGTGGACCGGCTCGCCCAGCGGCCATTCCGACAGCATCCGATGCAGGTCGTCTACATTCCGCACCGGCTTGTCGTTCATGGCGACGATAATGTCTCCGGCGCGTATGCCCGCCGCGCTTGCCGGGCTGCCGGGATCTATTTTCGCGACCTCCACCGCCTGGTCGGCGGGAAGCTCGAGTGCGCGCACCAAGCGCCGGTCGAGAGGACGCAAGCGTCCGCCGATGCCGAGATAACCGCGGCGTACGCGGCCGAACTGGAGGATTTGTGAAAGTACGGCATTGGCCGTGTTGGCCGGCACGGCAAACCCAATCCCCTGCGCCATCGCGATGATGGCGGTATTGATGCCGATCACGTTACCGTGCGAATCGAGCAACGGACCGCCGGAATTGCCCGGATTCAGCGGCGCCGTATGCTGAATGATGTTCTCGATCAGCCGGCCTTCTTGCGACCGCATCGCCCGCCCGCGCGCGCTCACGACGCCCGTCGACACGCTCGACTCGAAACCGAGCGGATTCCCCATGGCAATGACGAGCTGCCCGACGCGCACCTGGGCGGAGTCGCCCAGACGTGCGTAGGCGAGCCCGGAATCATAGGTGCGGATCACGGCGAGATCGGTCGCGGGATCCGTGCCGACCACCTGCGCGGGACGCGTCGTGCCATCGGTGAAGCCAACGCTGAGACGGGTGGCGCGCTGGACCACGTGGCTGTTGGTCAGGATATACCCGTCCGGCGCGACGACGACGCCGGAACCGGCGCCGCTTTGTTCACCGCGGGGAGTCGGCCGGCCGACGGCGATGTTCACCACCGCCGGCCCCACGCTATCGACCACGTGCACGACCGCACGCGAGTAAGCGTCGAGAAGCCGCTGATCGGAAGCAGTCGCGTTTGCGTCGGCCGCAGGAGTGCCCCGGCGACTGTCGCTCACCAGACGAAAAGACCGGGTGCGGGAGATATCTCTAGCCATGAGCGCAACCCTCCATGCGGACGACCCCCTTACTTTTCAAGCTGCCCGAATGCTATCCGCCCTGACGAGAGTGTGGTTAGTCGGCTTGGCGGAATTTTTTGTCTTTGGCATTGGGCCAAGGGACGGTTTGATTAACGTCGCCGCGCCGAACCGATTTCTCCCCACACCATCGCGTGATGATGCCGACGTTTCCCTCGCGCAGACGCTGGACGTCGTGGGACCGCTCGACGTCTTCGCCTGCCGCCAATGGGTCGGTCCAGGCGAAGGGCAAGCCGAAGCCTTACCTCATCGAGATCGCCGCGCCGGTCGCCGGTCGCATCGACGCGCTTTCGGGTGTTCCGATCCTTGCGTCGCGCAGCCCCTACCCCCATCACCCGACCGTCGCAAACATTGATCATCGCGGGACGCGTTGGCGCTCGAAGCGGTTGACAACAAGCGCGTCGCCGCCGCTCTGCATAAATTCGCGGAGAAAACGCCGCTTGTCGTATCGGTTGGCACCGGCGTTTTCCGCCGGCGGCCACCGGCCTTTTGAACGGCCACCGCGTGGCCACGCATTGGAACTTTTGTGACCAATTGAGCCGGCAATTCCCGCACGTCGCGGTCGACGCCGACGCGATTTTCGTCGCCGACGGCAAATTCCATGCGTCCGCCGGCGTTACCGCCGGC
>JAJPKH010000279.1 GCA_021323795.1 Acidiferrobacteraceae bacterium
ATTCGATTGATATTCCGGAAGCGTATGCCGCATATTCTGTTTCCGTCAACGTAACTCAATGTCACGGTGAGAATCGTTTCCGGCCACCGGCTCGCGTGGCGGAGAAATGGGGCGCGGTAACGACTGGCGCGCCCGTGCCGGGTGGCAACGGGGGCGAGGCGTTCGCGCACGTCGGGCGGGAAATAGCGGTTTCCGAAGACGTGTACAGCGTTTCTAAAGTGGAATAGCGGCGGCGCCCGGGCGATGCAGGTTCACCGACTTTCGGCAGCCCGTAAGCTTGCCGGCCCCCATTTAACCCTTTAGAATGCCGCGCTTTCCGCCGCCACCCCTAGGGTCGGCTGCTCCTTGCCCCACCGCTTGGTCGGGGGGCTTTAATCCGAGAGGAGTTGTAAATGCGTCATTACGAAGTCGTGTTTCTGGTCCACCCGGACCAGAGCGAGCAAGTGCCCGCGATGATCGAGCGCTACCGCTCGCTGATCGAGTCCGGCAAGGGTGCCATCCACCGGCTGGAAGACTGGGGCCGGCGCCAACTGGCTTATCCCATCAGCAAGGTCCACAAGGCCCACTACGTGCTCATGAACATCGAGTGCGGCCAGGAAACGTTGCGCGAGCTCGAGTCCGCCTTCAAATTCAACGATGCCGTGCTGCGTTCGTTGGTGATCAAGCGCGACGCGGCCGTCACCACGCCGTCGCCGCTGGTGAAGGAAAAAGAGGAAGGCGCGAAGAGCGCTTCCTCCGAGGATGCCGCGCCGGCGTCGGATGAACCCGCCGCCGAAGAGCGCGCGGCCGAGCAGGCTTAAGGAGAAAGCACATGTCACGCTTTTTTCGTCGCAAGAAATATTGCCGCTTCACCGCGGAAAAAATCGCCGAAGTCGACTACAAAGACCTCGCGATTTTGAAAACGATGGTCACGGAAACCGGGCGCATCATTCCCGCGCGCAACACTGGCACCAAGGCGCGTTATCAGCGCCAGCTTTCCCGTGCCATCAAATACGCGCGTTATCTCGCGCTTATTCCGTACTCCGATAGTCACTGAGGAGAATCGCGATGGAAGTTATTCTTCTCGAAAAGGTCCGCAATCTGGGCGGCCTCGGTGACCAGGTGAAGGTCAAGGCCGGTTTCGCGCGCAATTATCTAATTCCCTACGGGAAAGCGGTGACCGCCAACGCGGAGAATCGCGCGAAGTTCGAAGCGCGCCGCGCCGAGCTCGAGCGCGCGCAGAACGAGTCGCTCGGCAAAGCGCGCGAACGCGCCGAGAAGCTGAACGGCTTCACCGTGCAGATAGTGCGTAAAGTCGCGGAAGATGGAACGATGTACGGCTCCGTATCGAATCGCGATATCGCGGACGCGGTAACGCAAGCGGGTTTCGAGCTCGAACGTTCGGAAGTGATATTGTCGAAGGGCGCGCTCAAGACGATCGGCGATCACGAGGTGCCGATTACTCTGCATCCGGAAATCAGCGTCAAAATCATCGTGTCGGTGATCGGGGAGTCGTAGTAGTATATTCTCCCGCGTCGGCCGCACGGCCGGCGGAATACCCGACAGCATCGATAACGCAGTCCCCTTGCCCCAAGGGAGGTGCCGGTGACGGTAGACGCACTCAAGGTCCCGCCACAATCCATTGACGCCGAGCAATGCGTGCTCGGCGGTCTGCTCCTCGACAACCAGCGCTGGGATGCGATCGCCGATCGTATCGGCGTGGACGATTTCTACCGGCGCGAGCATCGCTTGATTTTCAGCGCGATTTCCGCGCTGTGCAATGAAAACAGCCCGGCCGACGTGATTACCGTTTCCGAGCGCCTGGAGCAGAGCGGCGATCTCGAGGCGGCGGGGGGCCTGTCCTACCTCGGTTCGCTCGCCAACAATACGCCGAGCGCCGCCAACGTGCCGGCCTACGCGGACATCGTGCGCGAGCGCTCGGTGCTGCGTCAGCTGCTCGGCGCCGCCAACGACATCAGCGAGACCGCCTACAATCCCGGCGAAAGAACGGCGAGCGAAGTGCTCGATTTCGCCGAGAAGCGCATCTTCGACATCAGCGAGCAGCGCTCGCGCCGGCGCGGCGGCTATGAGCCGATGGCGTCGATCCTCACCAAGACGGTCGATCGCATCGACGAGCTTTACCGCACGCAAGGCTCGGTGACGGGCGTGCCGACCGGCTTCACCGACCTCGACGACAAGACCTCGGGCCTGCAGCCGTCCGATCTCATCATCATCGCCGGCCGGCCGTCGATGGGCAAAACCACGCTTGCGATGAACATCGCGGAGAACGCGGCGGTGGGGCATAAGCTGCCGGTCGCGATCTTCAGCATGGAAATGCCGGGGACGCAGCTCGCCATGCGCATGATGGCATCGCTCGGCCGCATCAACTCGCACCGCGTGCGCACCGGCAAGCTCGACGACGAGGATTGGCCGCGTTTGACGTCGGCGGTGAGCCTGCTGAGCGAAGCGCCGATATTCATCGACGACACGCCGGCGTTGACTCCGATGGAGCTGCGCGCTCGCGCGCGCCGCATCAAACGCGAGCACGGTCTCGGCCTGATCATCGTCGACTACCTGCAGCTCATGGGGGCGGGCGAGGGCGCCGGGACCGAAAATCGGGCGACGGAGATCTCCAACATCACCCGTGCGCTTAAAGGCCTCGCGAAAGAAGTGAATGTTCCGTTGATCGCGATGTCGCAGCTCAACCGCAGCCTCGAACAGCGCACGGACAAGCGCCCGGTGATGTCCGATCTGCGCGAGTCCGGCGCGATCGAGCAGGACGCCGACGTCATTCTCTTCATCTACCGCGACGAGGTGTACAACGAAGACAGCCCGAGCAAGGGCACGGCCGAAATCATCATCGGCAAGCAGCGTAACGGGCCGATCGGCAAGATTACGCTTACATTCCTCGGCGAATACACCAAGTTCGAGAACTATATCAGCGGCGGATTAGACCGCGAATACGCCTAATCGGAATCCTCAGGCTGGTTCTTCGAAAGTGGCGGGCCGAATAGCTTCGGCACGGCCGCTTTTGCTTTGTGATTCGTCGTGTATATCGCGCAACCCATTAGTGCGGCGCGCCTTCCATTGATTCGGGTACGCGGTTTTGGCATGGCGATTGCCAAAACAAGTTATCTGTACAACCTATTGCGGTTGAAATAATTTTACCGTAGCGTGAACCAGCGTAAATCAAGACGGATCGTAATCCGCTGTAGCTAGGGAGGCGCTATTTTCTCGTGTCGTCTGAATTCGCTCGACGACTTGCATTCGACTTCCGCGCATGGCGGTCGACTCGTACGACGCTTTGCCGACACGATCCATCTTCACAGTTCTCCACGCAGTTTATTGTCGCTCGTCTACCCCACCCGTGGCTTCCCGCGTACGTGTTCGTCCGGCGGCGAGGCGCCCTATCCATGTAGCAAAATGCGGCGAGCAGAGAGGAGGTGCAAGAGCCATGAGGAGAATTAGCATGAGGAAGATGATAAAAAAAATCGGCATAGCTTTATTGCTCGTACACTCGATGTTTCTAGCTACTGTCGGTGTAGCTGGTGATGATCCCGTGCTTGGCAATCAATCGAAGATCAGCGCCTGGAGCTACAACGAGGTATTCGGGAGGCGCTTTAGTCTGCCGGAGATGACGGAAGAAGGACTGCTAAAGGACGTATGGGCGATGGAGTTTCGACTCGTCCGAGATATGCACGATTCCGCACCTTATCAATGCCTGCTTAACGTGTACGTGAACAACAAGCTGAAAATTTGGTACCCCCGAGGGAGACGTGGGTTCAGTTGACACCTTGAATATCGGTGGGCGGTTTCCAAGTGGTAGTGGTCGTATGACAAAAACGGAGGACCGAGTTTTTCATGGGAAACAAATTAGCAAATATCATGTTAAAGCAACTTTATATAATCGTAGCGACGCAAAATCTTCTTTAGGTGGTACAGGTTCGTATGTTGCCTATCGTAAGTATTTCTTGTCCGATGTTGCCTATTTGTCTTTCAACATAGGGTGCTCGTATATTTGGAATCCTGATCAGTACGAAACATTTTTATGGGTAGAAAAGGAAGGTGGTCGCGATTATAGCCAGTGGACCAAATTCGATCCGAAAGACTTCTATGAATTTCCCATCCCGAAAGAATTAATTAAGCGCTTTTACTCGCATGCCAATGCGGCAGCGCAAAAAAATAGGGCATATTTCAGTGCGCAGAATAAAGTCCGTCGTGAGCAACAAACGAACGAAACTCCTGCGCAGAAATAACGATTGAAACTCGAATAATAAGGAGACGAAACCGCAATGGCTTCCATCTACGAGTTCTCAGTAATGAGTCAGCAGGCTTATCAGTCTAATGGTGGTACAGCGGCAACGGGATGTAATTTATACGGGCTGGAAAACGACTGTGCGGCTCTTAGGGTAAGGGAACAAATACTGGACCACCCCCAATATCTGCAGCGCATGCGCGAGATTCTCGAACGGCCGTGCAAGCATGCAATTTCACCGCATGAACCACCTTCTCGGAGAGAAGAAATTCTGCGTGGCGAGCAAAATCTGGGATGGATGAAGACGTATCTCCAACGCGGAGAACCGGCGTGGAATTTATTTGGATGTGAGCGGCAAGCGGAAAATGATAGTTCGGGTCCGCGCAAAGTCGTGCTTAATGTTTTTCGTCCCCTCTTGGACAACCAAGAGCAGAACTGGGAAGTCTCTCCCCGGACGATAAGACTGTTTTGCAGATAATGTTCCATCTCCATGCCAACAATGACAAGGAGAAGGCGCCGATTCGTCACAATCGGGTTATTCCGCTGCTACTTGCGTTTTCAAGTAATTGTATGACCCTTTAAAGAGCGCAGGAGTGAGATGGCAATGAGATACTCGTCCATCGTGTTGCGGGTAGCCCTCGCCGGGTTTCTGCTTGCGTGTGTCCTATACGGTTTCGCCGTGTTTTCAGTTGCTGTAAAAACCGCCGAAGGTTTGTCTCACGCCGCCTCTGAGCTGCTGAGGATAAACATTCCGGGGCTGAACCAAAAAAGTCTCAACTTACAGTTTGGCCGTACGACTGGATGCAATATCGCCTTACTGGAGCGCTGCGCAGTCCTTGCTGTTAAAGAAGAAATACTCGTGCATCCTGAATATCTCGCTCGAATGCGGCAAATCCTCGAACGACCCTGCGACTTTGCTATTCACCCCGGTATGTCAGTAGCTCGACAAGAAGAGCTTCTTCGTACCGCACCGAATAAAGCGGTACTCAAAACTTATTTTGAACGCGGAGAGCCGGCGTGGAATAAATTTGGTTGTGATCGAACGGCCAAAACCCGTAAAGACGATGACCGAGAGCTGCCTGGCAAGTTTGTGCTGAATATCTATCGCGTAAGGAGCCAATTGAGTCAAGTTGAAGTTGGCGATCTAGCTCGGGATGGTGACCTTGTTTTGCAACTTTCGCTTTACAGATAACGAAGCGGCTATCCGAAAGTTCAACAATTAATAAGGAGAGATCATGGCTGATTTCACTGATCCATCCGTAAGCTCCCCCACTAACTGAACACCAAGAAGTAGAACTTTCTGGCATCCTAAACCACCCAGGAGGTTCTATGAAGAAGTCGAGATTCACCGAGTCGCAGATCGTC
>JAJPKH010000231.1 GCA_021323795.1 Acidiferrobacteraceae bacterium
CAGGGCGTGTTCTGGGCGGGTATCGATCTGACGCAGCCGCCGGCGTTGCCGAAGGATGGGAATCTCGGCTATTTGAAGGCGGTGGATCCGCTGACCGGCAAGGCGAAATGGCAAGTACCGTCCGACATGCCGCGCTGGGCGGGAACATTGACGACGGCGGGCGGCGTGGTATTCACCGGGAATTTATACGGCGAGTTCCAGGCGTTCGATGCGAGCACGGGTAAGAAGCTGTGGAGCTTCCAGACGGGTTCCGGAATCATCGGGCAGCCGATCACGTGGAGCTCCAAGGGCAAGCAGTACGTTTCCATCCTGAGCGGCACGGGCGGCGCTTACGTGATCTACTCGGGCGATCCGCGGCTCGCGGGCGTTCCGAAAGGCGGCTCGGTCTGGACGTTCGCCCTACAGTAAATAATTGTTATAGCCATGGCGGCGCCGAAGCTTCCGCTTCGGCGCCGCTCTTTCCGTGAGTCTTGCATCCCATGTTGCAACTGCCGATTCGCGCATTACTGCTTTGCAGCGGCGTCGCGTTCGCGATTCCCGCCTTCGCGGCGGAGGAATTTCCTCCCGAACAGGTCAAACGCGGTGAACAGTTGTATGTTATCAACTGTTCACGCTGCCATGGCGTGCGCCTGGTCAATCCCGGCGGCTTCAGTTTCGACCTGCGTCAGTTCCCGCCGGAACAGCACGAACGTTTTGTCAATTCAGTGACCAAAGGGAAAGGTAACATGCCTGCGTGGGGAGACCTGCTGAAGCAAGAAAAGATCGAGGCGCTGTGGGCCTACATCCAGACGGAGGCGAAGAGACGACCATGAACGCAAAGCTAAACAAGGTGTACGCGCGCGCCGGCATGGCGCTTCTGCTCGCCGGCATGGCGCTGCCCGTCGCCGCCGCTCCGTTCGCTTACGTCTCCAATGAAAAGTCGGGCACGGTGTCGATCGTCGACACCGCGAACGACAGCGTGATCGGCGAGATCCCAATCGGAAAAGAACCCCGCGGAATGGCGGTATCGAACGACGGCAAGCGCCTGTACGTCAGCACGCAGCCCGACGGCGTGGCGGTTGTCGATATCCCGGGGTCGCGAGTGGTGGCGAAGATCGTGACCGGGCGCTCGCCCGAAGCCGTGGATATCGCGGCGGACGGCCGTTGGGTCGCGGTCGCCGACGAGGAAAGCAACGATGTCGCCGTCATTGACACCGCCGCTTTACGACGGGCCTTCGTGGTGCAAACCCGAGGGAAAAATCCGGAACACGCGGTGTTCAGCCCGGACGCACGCTGGATCTACGTGGGCGCCGAGGACGGTGAGGTCGTCGACATCATCGACGTGGCGGCGCGCAAGATCGTGAACAGCGTGAAAGTCGGCAAGCGCCCGCGCGGGATCGCCTTCACGCCGGACGGCAAGCGCGCGTACGTCGCGGCGGAAAATTCCAACACCGTGTACGTACTGGATGTCGCAAGGCAAGAGGTGATCACGACCATCGCCGCCGGCACGCGCTCGAACGGCCTCGCGATGCATCCGAGCGGCGCCAGGGTTTACGTGTCCAACGGCGGCGACGGCACCGTGTCGGTGATCGACACCGCGGCGAATAAAATCACCGCGACGATCGAGGTCGGGAAGCGACCGTGGAACATGGCGCTCACGCCGGATGGAAAGAAGCTCTACGTGGCCAACGGACGGTCCGACTCGGTTTCGGTGATCGATACCGAGAAAAACGCCAAGCTACGGGACATTCCCGTGGGCAAAATGCCGTGGGGCGTGACGGTAGAGTGATAGTCGCTCCCGCCGCGCGCTACACGCGCACGGCCGTCGTGCTGCATTGGCTGATTGCGCTGCTGGTCGTGGCGCTGATCAGCATCGGCCTCTACATGACCGATATTCCCCGCAACACGCCCGCGCGCGGCTGGTATTACAATCTCCACAAATCGCTTGGCCTGCTCGCCGCCTGCGTGATTTTGCTGCGCGTCGGCTGGCGCCTGCGCTTTAACCCGCCGCCGGACTCGCACGCATTGCCCGCGTGGCAAACAACGGCCGCGCGTATCAATCATGCGCTGCTCTACCTTTGCCTACTGCTCATGCCGCTGACCGGCTATGTCGGCTCTTCCTTCAACAAGTACGGCGTCAAGTTCTTCGGACTAGCGCTGCCCCATTGGGGCTGGGAAGATCCCGCGCTGCGCGAGTTTTTCTCCGGCGCCCATCAGCTCATCGCCGGCGCCTTTATCGGGCTGATCCTGCTGCATGTCGCGGCCGCGCTTTATCATCTTTATCGCCGGGACGGCGTCTTCACCCGCATGTGGTTGCGCCGAAGTTAATTCGCCGTCGCGTCGGCCGCGTGGGTGATACCCATGGTTTCCGCGACCGTTCGTGCCCGCGAACTTCGCGGCAGGGCCGCCGTCGAACCGGTATTGCGACCACGGAGAGGCCCATGCGCAAGCGCATGTATTTTCTGCTGCCGGATACGGCACGCGCGAAGACGGTATTCAGGGAATTGCTGCGGGAAGGCATCGAAGAGCGGCGTATCCACGTGCACGCCAAGGAAGGAACGCTCCTCGGCGAGCTGCCGGAAACCACGGTGCTGCAGAAATCCGACGCAGTGCATGGCGCCACTCTTGGTCTGCTGGCCGGCGCCGTGACCGGCGCGCTCGCGGGCGTACTGGTCCTGCTGTTTCCGCCGTCGGGTCTGGCGACCGGCTTCGGTGTGGTGCTGGCGATCGCCCTGCTCGGCGCCGTGATGGGAATCTGGGTGTCGGGCATGATCGGCGCCAGCACCCCGAGCACGCATCTCGATGCCTTCGCGGACGAGATTCAACGCGGCAAGATTCTGTTGATCGTGGATGTGCCCCGGGAACGCGTGGATGCAGTGGCGCGCGTGATTCGTAACCACCACCCGGAGGCCGATCTGCGCCGCACGGAATCGACCCTCGTCTCGCTATTCCCGAAGTGATCACGAGCGCGAGGCGCGGGATCAAAATCAACTGACGCGCCGTACGCGCGCGCGGGGTGTTATGCTTCCCGCCGCATGAGGGAAGCTCCTGCGATCGAGACCTTACTCGCCGCCAGGGCGAGCGCGGTGGTGGTTATCGCGGCCGGCGCGAGTTCGCGCTTTGCGGCGATCGAGCTCGCGCGATCCTTGGGTCTCCCCTTCCACGATCGTGCTCCTCCGGAACCGGCGCTGCTGCTGGTGCAGACCGATACCCGACTCGAGCTGCACGATTCGAGCAGCGGCGCGCGCCTGTACGTCGAGTTCACCGCGGCGGAGCTGCGGCGTTATCGCGCCGGCGGCCCGGGCGGCGATCCGTTGCGGCGCGCGCTTGGTCCCGGCGATCGCGATGTCGTAGACGCGACGGCCGGACTGGGCGGCGACGCCGTGCACCTCGCCGCGCTCGGCTACCGCGTCACGGCGATCGAGCGCCACCCCATCGTCAGCGCGCTCGCACAGGACGGCCTGCGGCGCGCGCGCGCCGCAGGACTGCTCGGCGAAAATCCGCTCTGGCGCACGGGCGATGCGCGCGTCGTTCTTCCGGCGCTTGCTCCGTCACCGGCCGCAATCTACCTCGATCCCATGTTCCCCGCGAAGCGCAAGAAATCCGCCGCCGTCAGAAAGGAAATGCGTTTGCTGCGCCTGCTCGTCGCCGACGACAACGACGCCGCGGCGCTGCTCGCCGGCGCGCGCCGCGTCGCGACCGACCGCGTCGTGGTGAAACGGCCGGTCGATGCTCCGCCGCTCGCGCCCGGAAGCGCGGCGTCATACCGCGGCAAGCTGGTTCGCTATGACGTCTACCGTCCCGAACGTCATGACTGAGCGCGCGATTACGCAGCCGCTTTTCTATTGCGCGGCACTGAACGACGACGACATCGTGCTGACGGGCGATGAAGCGCGTCACGTAGCCGTGCAACGGTTGCGGGCCGGCGATGCGATCGCGGTTTTCGACGGCTGCGGGCAGGTGGCGCGCGGCAGAGTGCACGCGATCAGCCGGAGCGCGGTGCGCGTCACGGTCGAAGAGCGTTGGCGCGAACCGCGCAGCGCGCCCGAGCTCGAGCTTTACTGCGCCTTGCCCAAAGGCGATCGCGCGGGCGTGCTGCTCGACATGGCGACACAGCTCGGCATGGCGCGATTCACGCCGGTGCGCTGGCATCGCAGCGTCGCCGTCGCCGGCGAGCGCAGTCAGGAACGATGGCATCGCATCTGCCTCGAAGCCTGTAAGCAAAGCCGGCGTCTCTACGTGCCGGAGATTGCGCCGCCGGCCGCCGCCGAAGCGGCGGCGGCCGCCGTCAGGGAGCGCGGTGATTATTTATTCGTGGCCCATCCGGGAATGGATGCGCGCCCTGCGCTCTCGTTGGACCTCGATGGCGCGGGGCGGATCGCCCTTTTTGTCGGACCCGAAGGCGGATTGACGGAAGACGAAGTCGCGGCGCTGCGTGGACTGAACGCTCAATTCGTGCACCTCGGCCGTGCGATTTTGCGTATCGAAACCGCGGCGGTGGCGTTGCTCGCCGTCACGAACGCGCTGCTCGCAACAACCACCGTCGGCAAGCGCTAGCGGCGCGTGCATGAAGGAGAACGTGGCTCGAGGAAGGACGCGAATCAGCTCGCGACCGGGCGGTCGCGATGGCGTTAACGAAGCGGGCGAACTACGCGTTATATCCAGGACGGCCCAGAGGTCGGGGCGCGGCGGCGCCCGGCGTCATCACGAGATCGACGAGCCGGAAGTACACTTCGCCTCCCATTTCGCCGAAGGTCACGGCGGCTCCGTCCTCGGTGAGGCGCTGGAGGGTTGCCGGCAATCGTACGTAAGCGGGAACCGCGTCCTTCACAGGCAGTGAGAAGCTCAGCTCGACCAGACCTGCGTAGGGAAGTAACTCGGGTTCGGCGCTTAGAAACGCACCGCTCAAGCTGATGTCGCGCATCGTGCAGACAACACTCTGCGCGCGATGCTTAAGCACCACGTCGAGCGCTACGGCCAGACGCGGACTTTTTCTGCGTTCGACACTCATTTCCCCCTCCACTCCTGCACGAGTCGCGCGGGCGGTATTGTAGTTATGGACGTCTTATAACGTTTTATTAACGCAGGAAGACAATACGCGAGAAAAGTGGGGGTGTCCAGCGAAGCCCTCCGACTATTCGGGCACCAGCCACTCGACATGCACCTGGCCGCCCGATCCCCGGCCCAAGCGGTTCGCAAGCGGCTCAAGCAGCGCCGGTAACTGGGTATCCAACTGCCACGGTGGGTTGTAGATAAGCATCCCACAGCCGTTCAGCCGAAACGGCGTGTCGCGCGGCCACACGGCGAGCTCCGCGCAGAGGATATTACGCATATCCTCCGCGATCACATCCGATTTGAATCGGGCGAGAGGTGTCCCGACCTTGAGCGGATACCAAATCGCATACGTGCCTTGCGGCCACCTGCCCACCGAGAAGATCAAGGCGCGCCGCAAGCGCTCCCACTCCTCGGGGTGCTCGTACGGCGGGTCGATCAATACCAGCCCGCGTCGTTCGGGCGGCGGCAACCACGCTTTGAGCGCGGCATAGCCGTCGACGCATTGCACGTGCACTTGCTTATCGCGAGCAAACAGCGCCTTGAGCTCCGCGCACGCCTCGGGCGGCAGCTCGGCCAGGTACATGCGATCCTGCGCGCGCAAAAAATGGCGCGCGATGCGTGGCGATCCCGGATAGTAGCGCAGCTTGCCGTCGGGATTGTCCGCGCGAACGGCCGTTAAATAATCGTCGACCCCCTCATTGCCAGACGCGTCGTCCCACACGCGCGCAATGCCGTCACGATATTCGCCGGACTTCTGCGCCTGCGGCGCGTATAAATCGTAGCGCCCGGGCCCCGCATGCGTTTCGAGATAGGCGAAGCCTTTATCCTTGCGCTGCAGCGCGCGGAGCAGTCGCACCAGCAGGACATGCTTGAAAACATCGGCGAAGTTACCGGCATGAAACAGGTGGCGGTAATTCATGGAGAGATAGCCGGGTGAAGCGCGCTCATCCGGAGCGGCGCGGCCGAGAACCGCCGCTTAATTTTGTTTGAGCCAGCGCGCCGCGCGTCCGGCAAAGTAAGTGAGGATCGCATCGGCTCCGGCGCGCCTTATCGACAACAGGGACTCCATAACGATGCCGCGTTCATCGAGCCAGCCATTTTGCGCCGCCGCCGTCAGCATGGCGTACTCGCCGCTCACCTGGTACACGAACGTAGGCACGCCGAAAGTCTCTTTGACGCGCCGGACGATGTCGAGGTACGGAAGCCCCGGCTTGACCATCACCATGTCCGCGCCCTCTTCCAGATCGAGAGCGATTTCGCGCAGCGCTTCATC
>JAJPKH010000234.1 GCA_021323795.1 Acidiferrobacteraceae bacterium
AGATAGTGCGAAAACGCGACGAAGTTCATATTGACGGCGAGCAGCAGCAGCTCGATCGCCATCAGCAGAATGACCAGGTTCTTGCGGTTGAGGAAAATCCCGACGACGCCGACGGCGAACAAAACAGCGCCGAGTATTAAGTAGTGTTCGAGCGTGATCATCGTGTTCTTGTTTTAACCCCTATGCCCCTTCCCTGCCCGCCCCAATCGGTTCAGGACTTTTTCTCCGCCGGCATCTTGATGACGCGCACGCGATCCTCACGGCGTACGTCGATTTGCTTCGCCGGGTCCAGGTACTTCGTGTCCTTGCGCCGACGCATCGTCAGGACGATCGCGGCGACGATCGCGACCAGCAGAATAAGGGCGGCAAGCTCGAACGGATAGGCGTAGACCGTGTAGATCAACCGCCCGAGCGCCCGGGTGTTGCTGTGATCGCCCGCGACCGCGGCGGGTTCGGGCATCCGGCCGGGACCGAAACGCCCCGAGCTCAGGATCAACCCCATCTCGAGCACCAAAAGGATCGCGACGATGCCGCCGATCGGCAGATATTCGCCGAAGCCCGCGCGCAGCCGCGCGAGGTTGATATCGAGCATCATCACCACGAATAAAAACAACACCATCACCGCGCCGACGTACACGAGCACGAGCACGATCGCGAGAAATTCGGCGGAGAGCAGCAGCCACAAGCCGGCCGCGCTGAAGAAGGCGAGCACGAGGAACAGCGCCGACTTCACGGGATTGCGCAGCGTCACCACCATACCGGCGGCAAAGACCAGCAGGGTCGCGAAAACATAAAAGACGAATGGCTTAAATTCGATCATTAATATTGGCGGCAACGGCGGCGCGGCTGTGTCGGCTCATTTTCATCGATACTTGGCGTCGGCCACGCGATCGGCGGCGATGCGCTTCTCGTACCGATCGCCGATCGCGAGCAATTGCTCCTTCGTGATGACGTTGTCTCCCTTCTTCTCGAAGTGAAACTCGTAGAAGCTCGTTTCGACAATGGAGTCCACCGGGCAGGACTCTTCGCAAAACCCGCAATAGATGCACTTGAAGAGGTCGATCTCGTAGCGCTTGGTGCGGCGGCTGCCGTCCGCGCGCTGCGTGGATTCGATGGTGATCGCCGCCGCCGGGCAGACGGCCTCGCAGAGCTTGCAAGCGATGCAGCGTTCCTCGCCGTTCGGGTAACGGCGCAGGGCATGAAGGCCGCGGAAGCGCGGGCTCACGGGGGTGTGCTCGTCGGGGTACTGTATGGTGATCTTGCGCGCGAACAGGTGCCGGCCGGTGACGATCAGGCCCCTGAGGAGTTCGACCAGCAGGAAACTGTTCAAGTAGCGCTTGAGAGCGTTCATTTGGGTCGTCGCCTGTCAGTGGAATATGAAGCCCCAGGGCGTGAGAAACATCGTCGCGCCCATCAGCGCTATCCACACGAGCGTGACGGGAATGAAAACCTTCCACCCGAGACGCATGATCTGATCGTAGCGATAGCGCGGAAACGTCGCCCGAAACCAGAGAAAGCAGAAAAGCAACGCGCTTATTTTGAAAAGCAACCAATGAACGCCGTCGCCAAGGAGCGCTCCAATCACCGGAACCGACGGAATCCACGCCGGCGGCAACGGCGATAACCAGCCGCCGAAGAACATGATCGCGGCGAGCGTCGAAATCAGGATCATGTTGGCGTATTCCGCGAGAAAGAACAATGCAAAGCCCATCCCGGAATATTCGACGTGAAATCCCGCCACGATTTCGGACTCGCCCTCGGCGACATCGAACGGCGCGCGATTGGTCTCGGCGACGCCGGCGATGAAATAGACGAGCGCCAGCGGAAACAGCGGCCACACGTACCATTGATGCAGTCCGCCCGCCTGGTGCAGCGCGATCTCGCGCAGGTTGAGGCTGCCGGCGGCCATCAGCACGCCGACCAGCGCGAAGCCCATCGCGATTTCGTACGCCACGATTTGCGCCGCCGAACGCATGCTGCCGAGGAAGGCGTATTTCGAATTCGACGCCCAGCCGGCGATGATCACGCCGTATACCGCCATGGACGTGAGCGCGAGGATGAAAAGCAGACTCGCGTCGATATTGGCGAGCACCAGCGTGTCGGTGAACGGGATTACCGCCCAGGCGACGAAGGCGGGCGCGAGCGCGAGCAACGGCGCCATGACGAACAAGAACTGGTTCGCCTTCGCCGGAACGATCACTTCCTTGAAGAGCAGCTTGCCGACGTCGGCGATCGGCTGCAGCCAGCCGCGCGGTCCGACGCGGTTCGGCCCGATACGCACCTGCATGTAACTGATGATCTTGCGCTCGGCGAACGTGAGATAGGCGACCGACAGGATCAGCGGCACCAGGATGGCGACGATCTTCACGAGGCTGAATACCGTCAACTGCGTCCACGCCGGCAGCGCGTTCCAAGCGTGAGTGGCGAATTCCATCATGTCCGCACCACGCTCGCGGGGCCGTGCGCGCCGAGCATCGCCGTCTCGGGGTAGCCGGCGGCGATCAACACGCAGCCTTCGGGTACGCGCGCGTCCGTTTGTACTTGGAGCCGCGCCTCGCCCATCACCGTGCGCACGACCACGGCCGCGCCCGGCTCGAGGTTAAGACGTTTGATGTCGGAGGCGTTCATGCGCGCGGCCGGCCGCGGGTTGTCCGCGGTGTCCTGCAACGCCGGCGCGCGGCGCACCAGCGGATCGACCGCGTACAGCGGCACTTCCGCGATCCGGTAGAGCTGGCCGTCGGCGAGCGGCGTATGCAACGGCGCCGCCGCGCCGCCCGCTTCGAGCGCGGTCGGCTTGAACAGCGAAGGAACACCGAGCTCCGCGCGTACTTCATCGAGGCTGCCGTATTGAAAGCCGGCCGCCCCGAGGAGATCGCCGAGCACGCGCAAAATTTTCCAGCCCGGGCGCGCCTCGCCGTACAACTTCACCGCCGCCTCGAAACGCTGCACCCGACCCTCGGTGTTCACGAAACTCCCCGCCGTTTCCGCGAACGGCGCGAGCGGCAGCAGCACGTGGGCGTAGCCAATCGCGCCACTGCGGTAAACCGACGGCTTGAAGCTGCTCGCCATGACCACGAACTCCGCCGCTTCCATCGCCTTGGCGGCGAGCGCGCCGTCGAGCACATCGAGCTCGGGATCGACGCCGTATAACAGATAAGCCTTGCGTGGCTCGTTCAACATGGCGACGGTGTCGCGACCCCGGTCGGCCGGTTGGCCGAGCGGCCCGCGATGGGGCACGCAGCCGGCGACCCAGGCGCCGGCCGAATTGCCTTCCGCGAGAACTCCGAGCGTCGCGTTCGCGCGCGCGGCGATGCGTTGCGCAGCCGCGCGCAAGCCCGCGGCTTGCGGATGGCCCAGCGCGAACGGGCCGAGCAGCACCGCCTTCTTGTTCGCTTGCATCAGCGCTTGCGCGATGCGCTCGGCCTCCGGCCGCGGCGACAACGCGTCGATCCAGCTCGCTTCGCCGACCGCGGTATGACCCATCTGCCCGAGCGCCTTCACGACCTCCGCGGCCGCGGCATACATCTCCTCGGGCTTGCCGATTACCTGCGCCGCCAGCCGATGCGTGAAGTCGTAGTCGAGCGGGTTGATCGCCATGACGGCCGCGCCGCGGCGCGCCGCTTTGCGCAACCGCAATCCGAGCAGCGGCTGATCCTTGCGCGGGTTGGCGCCGATCAAGAGAACCGCGTCGAGCGTTTCGAGCTCGGGGATGGTCAGGCCGAGCGCCGGATACAGCGGCGCGCGGTCGTCATCCGAAAAATCGAGTTGCCGCAGCCGATGGTCCACGTTGTTCGAGCCGAGCGCGCGCACCAGTTTGGCGAGCAGGTAAAATTCCTCGAGCGTCGCGATCGGCGAGGCGAGCGCCCCGAGCGCGTCGGGCCCGTGGCGTTCCACGACGTTGCGCAAACCCTGGACGGTGAAATCGAGCGCGGTTCGCCAGTCCACCTCCTCCCATTGTCCGTTGCGGCGAATCATCGGCACGCGCAAGCGTTCCTCGGAATTCAGCGCTTCGTAACTGAAACGGTCGCGGTCCGAGAGCCAGCACTCGTTGATCGATTCGTTGACGCGCGGCAGCACGCGCATGACCTTGCCGCGCAACGTCTGCACGTCGATATTCGAGCCGACGCAATCATGCGGCGCGATCGACGCGTGATGATCGAGCTCCCACGGGCGGGCTTTGTACTGAAACGGCTTCGAGGTCAGCGCGCCGACCGGACAGATGTCGATGACGTTGCCGGAAATTTCCGAATTCACGCTGCGGTCGAGGAACGTGCGGATTTCCGTGTGTTCGCCGCGGCCGAGCGCGCCGAACTCCATCACGCCCGCGAGCTCCTGGCCGAAGCGCACGCAGCGCGTGCAGTGGATACAGCGCGTCATGAACGTCGCGATGAGCGGGCCGATATCCTTATCCGGCACCACGCGCTTCGCCTCGTCGTAGCGCGAATCGTCCTTGCCGTAGCCGAGCGCCTGATCCTGCAGCGGGCATTCGCCGCCTTGGTCGCAGATCGGGCAGTCGAGCGGATGGTTGAGCAGCAGAAACTCCATCACGGCTTTCTGCGACTCGCGCGCCTTCTCGGAACGCGTGAAAACTTTCATGCCTTCGGCGACGGGTGTCGCGCACGCCGGCATCGGTTTCGGCGCCTTCTCCACCTCGACCAGGCACATGCGGCAGTTGGCCGCGATCGGCAGCTTCGCGTGATAGCAAAAACGCGGAATGTAGATACCGGCGGCGTCCGTCGCCTGAATGACCATCGAGCCCTTCTTCGCCTGGAGCTTGCGCCCGTCGACCTCGATGGTCACCGTATCGGACGCCGGCGGGACGACCGCTTTTTCGTTCGCGCTCATGCGCCTGTCCCGAGCGAGGTCGAGGGGCGGCCTCGCGTCTCGGGCAGACACGCCCGGTGATCGACGTGGTACTGAAATTCTTCGCGGAAGTGCTGCACGAAGCTGCGCACCGGCCACGCGGCCGCTTCGCCGAAGGCGCAGATGGTCCGCCCCTCGATTTTCGACGCGACGCTGTCGAGCAGATCGAGATCCTCCGAACGCCCTTGGCCGGCCTCGAGGCGATCGATGACGCGCGCCATCCAGCCGGTGCCTTCGCGGCACGGCGTGCATTGGCCGCACGACTCTTCGTAATAGAAATGCGAGATGCGCTGGAGCGCGCGCACCATGCAGGTGGTTTCATCCATAACGATGACCGCGCCGGAGCCGAGCATGGAACCCGCCTTGGCGATCGAATCGTAGTCCATCGTCAGTTCCATCATCACGCGACCGGGCAGCACTTTGGCCGAGGAACCGCCGGGGATCACCGCTTTCACCCGATGGCCGTTGCGCACGCCGCCCGCGAGCTTGAGCAATTCGGCGAAGGAAATGCCGAGCGGCACTTCGTAGTTCCCGGGCCGATTGACGTGCCCCGAGACGGAAAATACTTTTACACCGCCGTTATTGGGCTTGCCGAGCTCGAGAAAGTGCTTCGCGCCGTGGCGCAAAATATAAGGAACGGAGGCGAGCGTTTCGGTGTTGTTGATCGTCGTCGGCCGGCCGAACAGACCGTAGTGCGCGGGAAACGGCGGCTTGTAACGCGGCAGCCCGCGCTTGCCTTCGATCGATTCGAGCATCGCGGTTTCTTCGCCGCAAATATAAGCGCCGGCGCCGAGGTGCGTGTACAAATCGAAATCGACGCCCGAGCCTTTCACGTTCTTGCCGAGCAGCCCGGCGTCATACGCTTCCTTAAGCGCGACCTCGAAGCGTTGGTGCGGCTCGACGAATTCTCCGCGCAGGTAGTTGTACCCGACGGTCGCGCCCATCGCATAAGCCGCGATCGCCATGCCTTCGATGACGGCGTGCGGGTTGTAGCGCAGGATGTCGCGGTCCTTGAACGTGCCGGGCTCGCCTTCGTCGGAATTGCAAACGAGATATTTCTGCCCCGGCGCCTTCGGATTCATGAAGCTCCATTTGACGCCGGTCGGGAATCCGGCGCCGCCGCGGCCGCGCAGCGCCGAGGCCTTCAGCTCATCGACGATGCTGCCGCGGTCGCGCCGCTCCGAGAGCACCTTCTCCCACATTTCGTAGCCGCCGGCCGCGCGGTAGCTCGCGAGCGTCCACGGCTTTTCGCGCTTCGGGTCGGGCAGGCAAATGTGCATGACGGAAGCCATGGGTGTCCTACTTCAACCGCGCGAGCAAGGTATCGACCTTCTCGGGCGTGAGATTTTCGTGGTATTCGCCCCCGACCATCATCGCCGGGGCGCCGCCGCACGCGGCCAGGCACTCGACTTGTTTGAGCGTGAAGCGTCCGTCCGGCGTGGTTTCGCCCGCCTTGATGCCGAGGCGCTGCTCGAGATGCCGGAGGAGGCGCTCGGAACCGCACAACCAGCACGAAATGCTGTTGCACACGTAAAGCTTGTGGCGGCCGACGGGCGCCAAGTCGTAAAGACTGTAAAAGGTCGCCACCTCCTCGACCGCGACCGGCGGTACGTCGAGGTAATCGGCGACCGCTTCCATCAATTCAGGCGTCAGCCAGCCGCCGTTTTCGCGCTGCACGATGGTGAGCGCGGCGAGCAGCGCGGCGCGGCGTCGCTCCGGCGGGAACTTCGCCGTCCAGCGGTCGATCTCGCCGCGCGCGGCGGCGGACAAGCGTTCGGCGGTCTTCGGTTTCGGATTCGTCGCCATCACCGGTCCACCTCGCCGAACACGATGTCCTGACTGCCGATCATGGCGACGAGATCGGCGATCATGTGACCTTTCGCCATTTCATCGAGCGAGGCCAGGTGCGCGAATCCGGGCGCGCGAATCTTAACGCGGTACGGCTTGTTCGCGCCGTCCGACACCATATATATACCGAACTCGCCCTTCGGGGCTTCGACCGCCGCATACACCTCGCCCTCGGGCAGGCAGTAGCCCTCGGTGAAGAGCTTGAAGTGGTGGATCAAGGCCTCCATGTCGGCCTTCATTTCCTCGCGTCGCGGCGGGGCGATCTTGTGATTGTCGACCATTACCGGCCCGGGATTGCGCCGCAGCCACTCGACGCATTGGCGCACGATACGATTGCTCTGACGCATTTCCTCGACGCGCACCAGGTAGCGATCATAACAGTCGCCGTTCACGCCGACCGGGATATCGAAATCCACCCGATCGTACATCGCGTAGGGCTGCTTCTTGCGCAGGTCCCATTCAACCCCGCTGCCGCGCAGCATCGGCCCGCTGTAGCCGAGGGCGAGCGCGCGCTCCGGCGCAATCACGCCGATGCCGACCGTGCGCTGCTTCCAAATGCGGTTGTCCGTGAGCAGGGTTTCGTACTCATCGACGTAGCCGGGGAAACGCTCGGTGAAATCCCATATGAAATCGAGCAAGGAGCCCTCGCGGTTGCTGTTCAGCCGCGCCACATCCTTCGCATCGTGCCACTTGGACGGCTGGTATTTGGGCATGGCGTCCGGCAAATCGCGGTAAACGCCGCCCGGGCGGTAATAGGTCGCGTGCATGCGCGCGCCGGAGACCGCCTCGTAGCAGTCGAACAGGTCCTCGCGCTCGCGGAAGGCGTAGAGGAACACCGTCATCGCGCCGATGTCGAGCGCGCGCGCGCCGAGCCAGAGCAAGTGATTCAAGATGCGCGTGATTTCGTCGAACATCGTGCGGATGTACTGCGCGCGAATCGGCGCCTCGATGCCGGCGAGCTTCTCGATCGCGCGCACGTAGGCGTGCTCGTTGCACATCATGGAGACGTAGTCGAGCCGATCCATGTAGCCGATCGACTGGTTGTACGGCTTCGATTCGGCGAGCTTTTCCGTCGCGCGATGGAGCAGGCCCACGTGCGGGTCGATGCGCTGGATCACTTCGCCGTCGAGCTCGAGCACCAGACGCAGCACGCCGTGGGCCGCCGGGTGCTGCGGGCCGAAGTTCATGGTGTAGTTGCGAATCTCAGCCACGCGCGAACCCTTCGTCGGTCGCTCCCGGCGTCCTGCCTCCCGCGACATTCGTACTTCCCTGTACATCACGGATCACGCGCGGCACCAGCACGCGCGGCTCTATCGTCACCGGCTGGTACACGACGCGGCGCTTGGCCTCGTCGTAGCGCATCTCGACCTGGCCGATCAACGGAAAGTCCTTGCGGAACGGATGCCCGATAAAGCCGTAATCGGTGAGGATGCGCCGCAAGTCGGGATGGCCCTCGAAAATAATGCCGAAGAGATCGAACGCTTCGCGCTCGAACCAATTGGCGGCGTTCCAGATATCGTAGACCGACGCGATGATCGGCATCTCGTCGTCGAGAAACGCACGCAGGCGCAGGCGCCGGTTGTGCTTGAGCGACAGCAGGTGATAGACGACGGCGAAGCGCGGCCCGGGCCGCAGCCCCGCGCGCGATTCCATCCGATAAGTCGAGTAGTCGACGCCGCAAACGTCGATCAGCTCCTCAAAAGCGAACACAGGATCGTCGCGCAGCGTGCGGCAAGCTTTCAGGATATCGTCGCGCCGCACCTCGAGCGTCAGCTCGCCGCGCGCCTGAACGACCCCGGTGATCGACTCGCCGAGCTTTTCGGCGGCGTTCGCGGCGACCGCCTGTAGCGCTTCCGTCATTCGGTTTCCGTCGGCGGGCTTACCGGGCAATCGTATTCGTGCGCCGGATCTTATTCTGCAGCTGCAGAATTCCGTACAGCAAGGCTTCGGCAGTCGGCGGACAACCCGGGACGTATACGTCGACGGGTACGATGCGGTCACAGCCGCGTACGACGGAGTAGGAGTAGTGGTAGTAGCCCCCGCCGTTCGCGCAGGAGCCCATGGATATCACCCAGCGCGGCTCGGCCATCTGGTCGTAGACCTTGCGCAGCGCGGGCGCCATCTTGTTGACGAGCGTGCCGGCCACGATCATGACATCCGACTGCCGTGGGCTCGGGCGGAAGATGATGCCGAAGCGATCAAGATCGTAGCGCGCGGCGGCGGCGTGCATCATCTCGACGGCGCAGCAGGCGAGGCCGAAAGACATCGGCCACATCGAGCCGGTGCGCGCCGCATTGATCAGCTGATCCGCGGTGGTGACGAGCCATCCGCGCTCGAGACCGGTGCTCTGCGCTACTCCCATTCGAGCGCCCCTTTCTTCCATTCGTAGACGAACCCGACGACGAGGATGCCGAGGAACAACATCATGGAGGCAAAACCGAACAGCCCGATCTCGGAGAGCGCCGTCGCCCACGGAAAGAGAAACGCGATTTCGAGATCGAAGATGATGAACAGAATGGCGACCAGGTAGTAGCGCACGTCGAACTTCATGCGCGAATCTTCGAACGCCTCGAAACCACACTCGTACGGGGACAGTTTTTCCGGGTCCGGCTTATGCGGCCCGAGCAGACGTCCCAAGATGATCATGACGGTCCCTAGTCCCAACGCGACCACCATAAAAATCAGAATGGGAAGATAATTCTGCAGCACTGGCGAGCTAGCAACCCTTAAAAGGCGCCCGCAGTCTACGCACCCGGTATGGCAAAATCAAGACAAAGCCCGAGGAAAACCGCGCAAAAGCGACCTAAAACGAGCGCGACTGTCGGCGTCCGCGGCGCCACATGCCGCCCCGCTCGTCACATCGTCGGCCGCCGCTCGCGCCGAGCGCCGGCGCACGCAAGCGCGTCAGAAGACTTTGGTCGCGTACCCCGGCACGTGACGCGACTGGTGTTCCGCGAGCCGCCGGACGAGTTGCGTGCGATTTGACACGCCGAGCTTGTCGAAGATTTCCGTCACGTAATGCTTCACCGTGCTTTCGCTGATGCGGCGGATGCTGCCGATTTCGCCGTTGGTCTTGCCGAGGCCGAGCCAATGCACGATATCGCGCTCGCGCTCGTTCAGCGCTTCCAGACAAACCGAGAAACG
This sequence comes from Acidiferrobacteraceae bacterium, assembly GCA_021323795.1. Classification (GTDB taxonomy): domain Bacteria; phylum Pseudomonadota; class Gammaproteobacteria; order Acidiferrobacterales; family Sulfurifustaceae; genus JACQFZ01. The sequence continues at coordinate 9,856 of JAJPKH010000234.1, forward strand.
ATCCGAGGCGCTGATGGACTGAATCACACGGCACAACGTTTGATGCAACAACGGAAGCAAGCGGCATAACGTCTCCGCGTCGCGCGTGCCCGGCGCGCGCGGCATGCGAAAGACACTGTGATACGTTCCGCCCGCGAGCTCCTTGTCCCAGCACGCGTGCGCCAACACATTGCGAAGATTGTAACGCCGGAAACTCTCGAGCCATTGCGACGGCGTCTCCGGCCATGGATTCTCGGCGTCGAACATCACCGGTTTTTCGGTGGCGAGCCAGCGGCGCAAAATCGGCGTATCAATCGCGCCCGCGCGGTTGCGGATCCTTTCGATATGTTCAGCGGGAAAATCCACGATCACCATCACATCGAGACCGACCCCGCCCGCGTGCATGTGGCCCCAACCGCTGATGAGCGCTTCGTGCGGCAAAACGGTTCGCAGGTGATCCTTCGTCCATCGCTTGAAGTCGTCCACTGTGTGCACAGCGGCGGCGGCTTTGCGCAACGCCTCGTCCATCCCCTCTCCCTCGTTATGCGTTCTTTCCGAGGGAGTAATACAAAACCCTTGCGGGGAGTGCTGTCAAGCGAAGACTCATGCCACCGTGCACCGTAACCGTGCACGATGGTATTCGGGTATAACATTGGTGCCGAAGGTGGGACTCGAACCCACACGGCTTGCGCCACTACCCCCTCAAGATAGCGTGTCTACCAGTTTCACCACTTCGGCTGCGGCGCGCATTTAAACACGAGCGCGCGCGAGGAGAAAACTACTTCGGCACCTCCGGCGCTTTCGGCACTTCGGGGACGGCGGGCGCCGCCGGAGCGGAGGGAACGTCGGGCTTCGGCGTCATCGGCGCCGGCGTCTGCTGCGTGACGCTGGCCGGAACCGAATGATCGGTCGCCAGATAGGCCAACACCAGGTTGGCGCCAAAAAACACCACGGCAAGGATCGCGGTGGTGCGCGTCAGGAAATTCGCGGTGCCACGACTGCCGAAAAGCGTTTGCGAGGCACCGCTGCCGAAAGCTGCGCCCATGTCCGCACCCTTGCCTTGCTGCAAGAGCACGAGGGCGACCAGGCCGACGGCGGCCAGGATGTCGATCACGATAATAAGCTCGCGCATAAACCGCTACTCCAATATCAATTGCCACGTCGACGAGCCGGTTCAACCGGCGGCGCGACAGATGGCGAGAAATTCTTCCGCTTGCAGGGACGCGCCGCCGATAAGGCCGCCGTCGATATCCGGCTGCGCGAAAAGCTCGCGCGCGTTCGCGCCCTTCACGCTGCCGCCGTACAGCAGGCGCATACCGGCCGCGACGGCGGCGCTCTTGTCCGCGAGCCGCGCGCGGATGAAGCGGTGCACGTCTTGCGCCTGCTGCGGCGTGGCCGTCCGCCCCGTTCCAATCGCCCACACCGGTTCGTACGCAATCGTCGCCCGCGCGAGGCTCTCGACGCCGCTGCGGTCCAACACCGCCCGCAACTGGCGCTCGACGACGCGCTCGGTTTCGTCCGCCTCGCGCTCGGCCAGCGTCTCGCCGAGACAAAGTATCGGGACCAACCCGGCCGCCTGGGCGGCGGCGAACTTTTCCGCCACGATCGCGTCGCTTTCGCCGTAGAAACTGCGCCGCTCGGAGTGACCGACGATGACGTACGTGCAATCGAAGTCGCGCAACATCGGGCCCGAGATTTCGCCGGTATACGCGCCGCTCGGATGCGTATCGAGGTTCTGTCCGCCCCACAGCACCCGCCCGCGGGTTGATCTCAGCTTCTCCGCCACCAACGGGATCAGTATAAAAGGCGGACAAACCGCCACTTCCGCATCACCGAGCGCGGAGACTCCCGCGAGGATGCCGTCGATGAGCGCCGCCGCCTGCGCGCGCGCGCCGTTCATCTTCCAGTTGCCCGCAACGAATGGCCGGCGCTGCGACATGTCCCTAGCCTCTTAAAGAACGCGGGATGTTACCCAGCCGATCGGGGGAAAGCAATTTGCGCGCGCGGGACGGATGTCAGGCGGAAGCTTCGGCGGCTCCACGGACCACTTCGGCCAGTTGCTGCGACAAACGCTCGACCAGGACGCCGTCGGCGGCCTCGACCATGACGCGAATCACCGGCTCGGTACCGGACGCGCGCAACACGACGCGCCCCTGCCCGTTCAGCTCGCGCTCGGCTTCGCGCACCGCGTTCTGCACGGTCGCCGACGTCTTCACGTCGAAGCGGCGCGTCATGCGCACGTTGATCATGCGCTGCGGATAGAGCTCCATGCCGGCCTTCAGGTCGGCCAGCGAGCGCCCGGCGCGCACCATCGCGGAAAGCACTTGCAGCGCCGCGATGATGCCGTCGCCCGTCGTCAGCTTGTCGAGGCAAATGATGTGGCCCGAGGTTTCGCCGCCGAGATCCCACCCCCGCTCGGTGAGCGCGCTCATCACGTAGCGATCGCCCACGGCCGCGCGCACGAACGGGATGTTGCGGCTGCGACACGCCATCTCCAGGCCGAAGTTGCTCATCAGCGTCCCGACCATGCCGCCGCGCAGCGCGCCGCTCGCCTGCCGGTCCACGGCGATGATGTAGAGCAATTGGTCGCCGTCGAGAACGGCTCCGGTTCCGTCCACCATGATGACGCGATCGCCGTCGCCGTCGAGCGCGATGCCGAGATGCGCGCCGGCGTCGAGCACCGCGCGCCGCAAGGTGTCGGGGCACGTCGACCCGCATTCGCGGTTGATGTTGTAGCCGTCGGGCTCGTTCGCGATCGCGGTCACCGCGGCGCCGAGCTCGCTGAACACGAGCGGCGCCACTTGATAGGCCGCGCCGTTCGCGCAATCGACGACAACGCGCAGGCTCTCGAGGTTGGCGCGGTGCGGGAACGTGCTCTTGCAAAACTCGATGTAGCGGCCGCCGGCGTCGTCGTAGCGCTTGGCTTTGCCGAGCGCCTCCGAGGAAACCATGCGCAGCGGCTGCTCCATGGTCCGCTCGATCTCGAGCTCGACTTCATCGGGAAGCTTCGTGCCCTCGGCGGAAAAAAACTTGATGCCGTTGTCCTGGTAGGGATTGTGCGAGGCGCTGATGACGATGCCGGCGCGGGCGCGCGCGGTGCGCGTGAGATAAGCGATCGCCGGGGTCGGCATCGGTCCGAGCAGCCGGATATCCACGCCGGCCGCGGATAGACCGCACTCGAGCGCCGATTCCAGTAAATAACCCGACACGCGGGTGTCCTTGCCGATGAGAATCTTGCCCGGGTCGCCGCCTTTCGCGCCGAGCACGCGCCCCGCCGCCCAGCCGAGCTTCAAAACAATCTCCGGAGTGATCGGCTCTTCGCCGACCCGCCCCCTGACGCCGTCGGTTCCGAAGTAATTGCGTTTCGTCATGTTTGTGTCCCTAGCTTCGCCGCGGTTCTGGCGCTAAACCGCGCGCAACCGTTCGATTATTCGTTCGTGGCGACAGGATACACCGCTTCCCACGTGCGCAGCGCTTCCACCGTCGCCCCCACATCATGCACCCGCACCACGCGCGCGCCGTTCTGGGCGGCGAGCAGCGCGAGCACCACGCTTGGCTGCAAACGCCGGGTCACCGGCAGCCCCAGCAGTTCCGCGATCATCGATTTGCGCGAAAGGCCGACGAGCACGGGGCCGAGCGGCGCCAGCTCCCGCAGCCGGCGCAGTAACTCTAGATTATGTTCGAGCGCCTTACCAAAGCCGAAACCGGGATCGACGAGGATTTGCTCGCGGCGTATGCCGGCCGCCACCGCCGCCGCCACGCGTTCGCCCAGAAACTCGCGCACTTCCCGCACCACATCGGCGTAGCGGGGCGCCGCTTGCATGGTGGAAGGACTTCCTTGCATGTGCATCAGCACCACGGGCCGGCCGAGGCCGGCCGCCGCCTCGAGCGCGCCCGGTTCTCGCAGCGCGCGAACGTCGTTGATCATGCCCGCGCCCGCCGCCACCGCCGCCCGCATCACTTCCGGCTTCGACGTGTCGACGGAAATCGGCGCCGCCACGCGCCGCACCAGCTGCTCGATCACCGGCACCACGCGATCGATCTCTTCCTGCGTGCTCACGGCGGCCGCGCCGGGGCGCGTCGATTCGCCGCCGACGTCGATAATATCCGCGCCCTGCTCGACCATCGCGCACGCCCGCGCGATCGCTTTATCGCGAGCGAAGAAGGCGCCTCCGTCGGAGAACGAATCGGGCGTAACGTTGAGAATGCCCATGACGGCGACGCGCGCGAGATCGAGCGTGCGCCCGCCGCAATCGAGCGCGCCGGGTGTTACCGGGGTTGCACGAACAGCAGCAGCCTGCGGGGACATAGGCAGGTTTCCCTTACCGCGTTACAAGACCGCCATCCGGGCCGGGGCCGGGAACGAATCAGCTGGTGCTCGCGCCGGGGGCGCCGAACGACGGTTTCACGCGCGGCTTCGGTTTCGGCCGCTTGTTGCGATCGTCGGTATCCCCGCCCGAGGAATCGTTAATACCTTCGGGCGGATGCGGATCGCGGCCGGCCATGATGTCGTCGATCTGGGTGGAATCGAGTGTCTCCCACTCGAGCAGCGCTTTGGCCATCTTCTCGATCTTGGCGGCGTTCTCCTCGATGATGGTGCGCGCACGCGCGTACTGCTCGTCGATGATGCGGCGAATCTCTTTGTCGACCGCCTCGGCGACCGAGTCCGACATATTCTTGTGCGTCTGCACGTCGCGTCCGAGGAACACCTCCGACTGGTTGTCGCCGTACACGCGCGTACCGAGCGCGTCGGACATGCCCCAGCGCATGACCATGTTGCGCGCCAGTTCCGTGGCGCGCTCGAAATCGTTCGCCGCGCCGGTCGTCATCTGCTTCATGAACACTTCTTCGGCAATGCGCCCGCCCATCAACACCGAAATCGTCGAGAGCAACGATTCGCGGTCGTGGCTGAAACGGTCCTCGGTCGGCAACTGCATGGTCACACCGAGGGCGCGGCCGCGCGGAATGATCGTCACCTTGTGCACCGGATCGGTGTTCGGCAGGAGCTTCGCCACGACCGTGTGACCCGACTCGTGGTACGCCGTGTTCATGCGTTCCTTCTCGGGCATCACGATCGAGCGGCGCTCCGCACCCATGATGATCTTGTCCTTGGCCTTCTCGAAATCCTCCATGTCGACCAGGCGCTTGTTGGCGCGCGCGGCGAATAGCGCCGCCTCGTTCACGAGGTTCGCGAGATCGGCGCCGGAAAAACCCGGCGTACCGCGCGCGATGATATTGGTGTCGACGTCTTCCGCCGCCGGCACTTTGCGCATGTGCACTTTGAGAATTTGCTCGCGCCCGCGGATATCGGGCAGCGGCACGTACACCTGGCGGTCGAAGCGACCCGGCCGCAGCAGCGCCGGATCGAGCACGTCGGGCCGGTTGGTGGCGGCGATGACGATCACGCCTTCCGTGCCTTCGAAACCGTCCATCTCGACCAGCAACTGGTTCAGCGTTTGCTCGCGCTCGTCGTGACCGCCGCCGAGGCCCGCGCCGCGCTGGCGACCGACCGCGTCGATCTCGTCGATGAAGATGATGCACGGCGCATGCTTCTTCGCCTGGTCGAACATGTCGCGCACGCGCGAGGCGCCGACGCCGACGAACATCTCGACGAAGTCCGAGCCGGACATGGAGAAGAACGGCACCTTGGCCTCGCCCGCGATCGCCTTCGCGAGCAAGGTCTTGCCCGTCCCGGGCTGGCCCGTCATGAGCACGCCCTTCGGGATCCGGCCGCCGAGCTTCTGGAACTTCGACGGGTCGCGCAGGAACTCGACCAGCTCCTGCACTTCTTCCTTCGCTTCCTCGACGCCCGCGACGTCTTCGAACGTGGTCTTGTTCTGCTCTTCCGTCAGCATGCGCGCCTTGCTCTTGCCGAAGCTCATGGCGCCGCGGCCGCCGACGCCGCCCTGCATCTGGCGCATGAAGAAAATCCACACGCCGACCAGCAGCAGCAACGGGAACCAGTTGATGAAGATGGTGAGCAGCAGCGACTGCTCTTCCTGCGGTTTGGCGTCGAACGCGACGCCGTGGTCGAGCAGGTCGCTTACCAGCCCCGGATCGCCGGGCGAATAGGTGGTGAATTGTTCGTTGGTCTTGAGGCGCCCGGTGATCTCGCGGCCCTGAATCGTGACGCGCTCGACCTCGTTCGCTTTCACCTTCTGGATGAATTGCGAGTACTCCATGGGGCGCGCGGCGGCCTGGCGATTGCCGAAGTTGTTGAACACCGACATCAGAACGACGGCGATAACGAGCCACAGCAGCAAATTCTTCGTGAGATTGTTCAAGGGCGACCTCTATACGTCACTACGTCACTCAGTCGGAAAAAAGTGTTCCTATTCTGCTACGCCTGGCCGAGCATTTACAGCACTTGCGACGCGTGCTTCACGGGGATTCCGCGCCGGAAAAATCCTTCGCGAGCAGATACACCTCGCGACTTTCCGTGCGCGACGCGCCCGGCTTGCGCGTCGACACTTTCTTGAAATGCCGGCGAAGATCAGCTGCCAGCGCGTCAAACCCCGTCCCATGAAAGGCCTTTACGAGAAGGGCACCGCCCGGCCGCAGCGCGCTTTGCGCAAAAGCGACCGCACTTTCCGCCAGCGCGAGTGCGCGCGCCTGATCGGTGGCGCTAATCCCGGTGATATTGGGGGCCATATCCGAAATTACAAGATCGGCCGGGCCGCCGAGTCGCTGTCTCAATGAGTCTAGCACCTGCGGATCGGTGAAGTCCCCTTGCACGAACGTCACGCCGGCAATCGGTGCCAGCGGCAACAAATCCACGGCGACCACTTGTCCCCGTGGTTTGACGCGCTCGGCGGCGTACTCGGACCAGCCGCCCGGCGCGGCGCCGAGATCAACCACCGTCATGCCGGAGCGGAACAATTTGTCGCGCGCGTCGATCTCCGCGAGCTTGTAATGGGCGCGCGAACGCGCGCCTTCCTGTTGCGCGCGCTTTACATAAGGATCGCGAAAATGACGTTGCAGCCACGCTTGGCTGCTCTTACGACGCGGCATGTGGGTTCACCGCCGATACCTTTGGATTGCCTCTCCGTGCGGGAGGGCGAAGTTGACGGCGCCGAGGCGCCTATATATATCGAATACGGAGGATTTCGTACTGACGCTTTCCGCCCGGCACCTGCACTTCCACCAGCTCGCCCTCTTCCTTTCCGATGAGCGCGCGGGCGATCGGCGAGCTGACCGAAATTTTTCCCTGGGCGATATCCGCCTCGTGGTCGCCGACGATCTGATAGGTGACTTTTTGGCCCGAGTGTTCCTCGTGCAATTCGAGCGTCGCACCGAACACGACGCGGCCGTTCGCGTTGACCGTGGTGGGATCGATCACCTGAGCGTTCGCCAGCCGATGCTCGAGATCCTTGATGCGCGCCTCGAGCAGCCCCTGCTGTTCCTTGGCCGCGTGATACTCCGCGTTCTCGGACAAGTCGCCGTGCGCGCGCGCTTCGGCGATCGCCTGGATGATGCGCGGGCGTTCCGTCGTTTTCAGGCGGTCGAGCTCGATTCGCAGGCGCTCGGCGCCCGCCACCGTCATCGGTACTTTACTCACGCACTGATCTCCCTGTGTAGGTCTTGCAGTCGGCTGACCCGCAGTTCCTGCATTTGCGCATGTGCCTCGCGCGCCGCGCGCGCGGCCGCGAGCGTCGTGTAATTCGTCACCCGGTGCTGCAGCGCCTGGCGCCGGATGGCGTAAGAATCCTCGAGGCTTTGCTTGTCGGAAACCGTGTTGATGATGATATCAATCTCATCGTTCATGATCATGTCCACGATATGCGGCCGGCCCTCGGAGAGCTTGTTGATCGTCTTTACCGGTATGCCGGCCGCCTCGATCGCCGCCGCGGTGCCGCGCGTCGCCAGGATGTCGAAACCGTTCGCCGCGAAATAGCGCACGATGTCGACCACCCCGGGCTGGTCGGCGTCGCGCACGCTCACGAACAGCCGCCCGCGCAGCGGGATCTCGGCGCCGGCCGCCACTTGCGACTTGGCGAACGCCTCGCCGAACGTGCGGCCGACGCCCATGACTTCCCCGGTCGATTTCATCTCGGGCCCGAGGACGGTGTCGACGCCGGGAAACTTGATGAACGGAAACACCGCTTCCTTGACGGAATAATAAGAGGGAATGATTTCACCAACCACCCCCTGAGCGCGCAGGGTTTTCCCGACCATGCAGCGCGCGGCGATTTTCGCGAGCGGGCGGCCGGTCGCCTTGGACACGTACGGGATCGTGCGCGAGGCGCGCGGATTCACCTCGAGCAGATAAACCTCGCCCGCCTTGACCGCGTACTGCACGTTCATGAGCCCGATGACGTTCAGCGCCTCGGCGAGCTGCACGGTTTGGCGGCGCAGCTCGTCTTGCAACGCGGGCGAGAGACTGAACGGCGGCAGCGAACAGGCCGAATCGCCGGAATGCACGCCCGCCTCTTCGATGTGCTCCATGATCCCGCCGATCACGACGTCGGTGCCGTCCGCCACGGCGTCGACGTCCACTTCCGCGGCGTCGCTCAAGAAACGATCGAGCAGGACGGGAGAATCTTCGGACACGACGACGGCGTGGCGCATGTAGTACTCGAGATCCTCGCGCGTGTGGACGATCTCCATCGCGCGGCCGCCCAGCACGTAGGACGGCCGCACCACCAATGGATAGCCGAGCTTCTCCGCCGCCTTGACCGCCGCCTCGGTGGTGCGCGCCGTCGCATTCGGCGGCTGTCTCAGCTTCAGTTTCTTGACGAGCTTCTGAAACCGCTCGCGATCCTCCGCGATGTCGATCGAGTCGGGCGACGTGCCGATGATGGGCGCCCCGGCGGCCTCCAAGCCCTGCGCCAGCTTGAGCGGCGTCTGTCCGCCGTACTGCACGATCACGCCTCGCGGTTTCTCGAGATCGATGATCTCGAGCACGTCTTCGAGGGTGAGCGGCTCGAAATACAACCGATCCGACGTGTCGTAGTCCGTCGATACGGTCTCCGGATTGCAGTTCACCATGATGGTCTGATAGCCGTCTTCGCGCAGCGCGAGCGACGCATGCACGCAGCAGTAATCGAACTCGATGCCCTGTCCGATGCGATTCGGTCCGCCGCCCAAAACGATGATCTTCTTGTCTTGGGTCGGCGCCGCTTCGCATTCCTCTTCGTAGGTCGAGTACATGTACGCCGTGGTCGAGACGAACTCGGCCGCGCAGGAATCGACGCGTTTGTAAACCGGACGCACCTCGGCGTCATGGCGCAGCTTGCGCACGCTCGCTTCCTTCATCTGGAGTAATTGCGCGAGGCGTCGGTCGGAGAATCCTTTGCGCTTCCAGAGGCGCAACTCCCGGGCGGCCGGCTCGCGCTTGCCGCGCTTGGCGATTTCTTTCTCGATGGCCACCAGCTCTTCGAGCTGGGCCAGGAACCAGGGATCGATGCGGGTATAGCCCTGGACGTCCTCGATCGTCATGCCGAAACGAAAGGCGTCGGCGAGATACCACAGCCGTTCCGGCCCCGGCACGCGCAACGCATGCGTCAGGCGCTTGCGCGCCTCGTCGGCCTCGAGCGTGCCGTCGAGCTTCGGCTCCAGGCCGTAGCTGCCGATTTCGAGCGAGCGCAGCGCCTTCTGCAGCGACTCCTGGAACGTCCGCCCGATCGCCATGACTTCGCCGACCGACTTCATTTGCGTGGTCAGCGTGGTGTCGGCTTTGGGAAACTTTTCGAAGGTGAAGCGCGGAATCTTGGTGACGACGTAATCGATCGAGGGCTCGAACGAGGCCGGCGTCGCCCCACCGGTGATGTCGTTGCGCAATTCATCGAGCGTGTAGCCGACAGCGAGCTTGGCCGCAACCTTGGCGATGGGAAAGCCGGTCGCCTTCGAGGCGAGCGCGGAAGAGCGGCTGACGCGCGGGTTCATCTCGACGACGACCATGCGGCCGTCCTGCGGATTGATCGCGAACTGCACGTTCGAGCCGCCGGTGTCGACGCCGATCTCGCGCAGCACCGCGATCGACGCGTCGCGCATCAGCTGGTATTCCTTGTCGGTCAACGTCTGCGCCGGCGCGACGGTGATCGAGTCGCCGGTATGCACGCCCATCGGATCGAAATTTTCGATCGAGCAGACGATGATGCAGTTGTCCTTGCGGTCGCGCACCACCTCCATCTCGAACTCTTTCCAGCCGATGATCGACTCCTCGATCAACAGCTCGTTGGTCGGCGACGCTTCGAGCCCACGCTCGCAGATGGCGATGAACTCGTCTTTGTTGTAGGCGATGCCGCCGCCCGAGCCGCCGAGCGTGAACGAGGGCCGGATAATGGCCGGGTAGCCGATCGCCGCCTGCACCTGCAGCGCTTCCTCGAGCGAATGCGCAATCATCCCGCGCACCGTCGCGAGCCCGATCGATTCCATCGCCTTCTTGAAGAGCTCGCGGTCCTCGGCCTTGTCGATCGCCTCGCGCGTCGCGCCGATCATCTCGACGTCGTACTTGTCGAGCACGCCCTCGCGCGCGAGATCGAGCGCGCA
>JAJPKH010000280.1 GCA_021323795.1 Acidiferrobacteraceae bacterium
CGCGAGGGCCAGGCGGCTACCGATTTTGCGGGAAAGACAATCACCATCGTGGTCGGTTACAAGGCCGGCGGAGGATACGACAAGACCGCCCGCTTGCTCGCGCGGTATCTTCCCAACTACATCCCGGGTAAACCGACCGTCATTGTGCAGAACATGCCGGGCGCGAACAGCATCATCGCCGCCAACAATGTCTACAGCGTGGCGAAGCCGGACGGGCTGACCATGGGTACCTTCAACCGCAATCTCCCGATCGCGCAACTCTTGAAGGTGGACGGCGTGAAGTACGACATGACGAAGTTCGCGTGGATCGGATCGGCGGCGAGCGAATCGACGATCCTCGCGATTCGCGACGATTTGCCGTACAAGACGTTGGACGACTTTAAGAAGTCTAACCAGACGCTGGTCATCGGCGCGACCGGCCCGGGAGCAAACACCTACGACTTTCCGCTGCTGCTAAAAGACCTGCTCGGCCTAAAGCTCAAGATCGTGAGCGGCTACTCGAGCAGCGCCGACATCATGTTGGCGATCGAGCGCAAGGAAGTGGACGGCCGGGCCGGGTCGTTCTCGTCGATCGAACCGTTCATCGATCGCAAGCTTGTTCATCCCATAATACGCGCGCGCGCGACCGAGCCGGGGATTGAAAACCTGCCGGTGGACGAGGATCTCGCTCCCAACCCGCGCTCGAAGACTATGATGGCGCTGCGCTCGGCACCCGAGGTGGTAGGGCGGCCCTACGTCCTGCCGCCGGGCACGCCCGAAGAAATCGTGAAGATCATGCGCGACGCGTTCGCCAAGGCGATCAACGATCCGGCCCTGAAAGCGGAGGCGAAGAAAGGAAAAATGGAATTGAACTTCGTGTCCGGCGAGGAAGCGCTCAAGGTGATGCGCGAAGTGCTCAACCAGCCCAAGGACATCGTCGATGAGTTTGGCAAGTATGTTAAGTTCGGCGAATGATCGACGCGCTGCTGCAAGGGCTGTTTCTGATTCTGCAGTGGAAGGCGTTAGCCTTCATGCTGCTCGGAATCGGCCTCGGGTTTTGGGTTGGACTGCTTCCCGGCCTGGGCGGGGTGACGGCGCTCGCGCTGATGCTGCCGTTCATCTACACGATGCAGCCGCACGAGGCGTTCGCGTTTCTGCTCGGGATGCACGCCGTCGTCGCCACCACCGGCGATCTCACTTCCGTGCTCTTCGGCGTTCCCGGGGAAGCTACCACCGCCGCCGTTATTCTTGACGGGCATCCGATGGCGAAGAAGGGCGAAGCCGGGCGCGCGCTCGGCGCCGCCCTTTCGAGCTCGCTCGTCGGCGCGATCGTCGGCGCTTTCGCGCTCGCGCTCGCCATCCCGGTGGTGCGTCCGCTGGTTTTGAGCTTCGGCTCGCCGGAGTTGTTCATGCTCGCGATCGTCGGCCTGGCGTTCATCGCGTCGTTGAGCGGGCAGGGCGCGCGCGGAATGTTGCGCGGGTTCCTGGTAGGCGGCCTCGGTCTGCTCTTGTCCACCGTGGGTCAGGATCCCCAGGCGGGCGTCGCGCGCTTCACGCTCGACACGCTGTATCTATGGCAGGGGCTCGATCTCGTCGCGGTATTGGTCGGCCTGTTCGCCATTCCGGAAATCATCGATCTCGTGGTCCGCGGCACGTCCATCGCCGGCAACACGCCTTCGGATCATCTTCGCAAAGGCGCGTTCGAAGGTATCAGAGATACGTTTCGCAATTTTTGGCTCACGATCCGCTGCAGCCTGATCGGTACCTTCATCGGCATCACGCCGGGGCTGGGCGGCGCCGTCGCGCAGTGGATGGCGTACGGACATGCGACGCAAAGCGCGCGCAATGCCGAAGAACGCCTGGGCTTCGGGAAGGGTGACGTGCGCGGCGTCATCGGCCCGTGCGCCGCCAGCAACTCCAAGGAAGGCGGCGCGCTCATCCCCACGATCGCCTTCGGCGTTCCGGGCAGCACCGCCATGGCCGTGCTCCTCGGTGGATTCTTCCTGCTCGGCCTGGTGCCCGGTCCGGATATGCTGACGACGCACTTGCCGGTCACGTTTTCGATGGTCTGGACGATCGTGCTGGCGAATATCATCACCGTCGCGGCGTGCTTGCTCTTTCTCAATCACCTCGCCGCTCTGACCAACGTGCGCGGCCACGTGCTGGTCCCCATCATCCTGGTGATGGTGTTCATCGGCGCCTACACCGCGAACAATGACTACGGGGATTTGCTGGTGATGCTGATTTTCGGCGCGTTCGGTTACTTCACGGTGGTTGCCGGGTGGCCGCGGGCGCCGTTCGTTCTCGGGCTCGTCCTCGGGAAGATCGCGGAGAACTACCTTTATATCTCGGTCGCGCGTTATGAAATGGCCTGGCTGTCGCGGCCGATCGTATTGGCGCTCCTCGCCGTCGCGATCGTCGTGATCCTGTATCCGTTGGTGCAAGCGCGCCGCGCGCAATCGAGGAAACAGGCAAATGCATAACAGGGCTTCGCTGTTCCTCGGGCTCGGCATCATGGCGCTCTCGGCGTGGGCGGCGATCAGCGCCTGGGCATGGCCGAAGAAGGCGGCAATGTTCCCGCTCGTGATCGCCATACCGCTCTTCTGCCTCGCCGCGGCCGAGGTGCTATGGGTGCTGATCGGCGCCGCCCGCGCAAAAGGCGAGGTGATGGACTTCCAGCTTTCGAAGGATGTGCCGCAAAGGACGGCGCGGCTCAGAACGCTGCTCGCGGTTGGCTGGACGCTCGGTTTTTTCGCGATGATCGTTCTGTTGGGCTTTCCGATCGCCGTCCCGCTTTTCGTGTTGCTCTATCTCAAGATTCAGGGGCGGGAAGGGTGGGTGTTGTCCGCCGTCGTTACGCTCGCGATGTGGGGGTTCTTCTACGGGCTCTTCGATCAACTCTTGCACGTGCCGTTCCCCAACGGCTGGATCCAGGATTGGCTCGGCTTGAGGTGATTTTCTCCCTCTGCCTCTGAATTTTAAAGTCGTTTTAGCAGCACGTACGCCGCTCCGCCGCCGCCGTCGCGCGGTATCGCCGAGCAGAACGCCATCACTTCGTCCTTCTGGCGCAGCCACACGTTAACTTTGCCCTTCAGCACGGGCATCTTGCCTTCCGAGGTTTTGCCCTTGCCGTGAATCACGCG
>JAJPKH010000106.1 GCA_021323795.1 Acidiferrobacteraceae bacterium
GCGCGGCGCAAGGGCTACGAGCTCGGGCTCGAATTCACCTGGGGACGGATTCAAGACTATGCCGTGAGCAACGCCGATGAGTTTCCGTTCAACGGTAGCGTGCAAGGCACGATCCTCACCCGCTTAGGGCGCAGCGGCGGCGGCGCCGACGATCTCTGCCAAGTACCGGCGCTGGCGATCCATCGCTATTTGAATCGCCCCACCGGCAACGGCCTCACCAGCTGGTTCCGCCCGCCGGTCGATACCGGCCCGAGCGGCGTGTCGTTCCGCGACCGTACGCCGGAGTATGTCTTTCGCTGGGTGCTGATCCACGAGCTCGGCCATTACTTCGGCCTCGACCACGGCGGTCACAGCGGCCTGGAAAACATCATGTACACCAACGACCCGGACGAAGGTCTGACCCCGGTGACCGGCGGCACGGTCGCCGAATTCATCGTGTTCTCCGGCGAACCGCACTTCACGCTGGACGACGCGCGCCGGGTGTGGGATTGGCTGACGACGACGGCGATCGCGTGCGTGCGCGGCGGATAAAACCGGACGTCGACGGCGGGTCGCCTCTCTTCTTGCGCGCTCGATTGACGTTGCCCAGACGCTTGCCGACGCGCCGAGGTCAACGCCAAGGACATTGTTGGCGCGACCGCGCGGGCGTCGGTGAGAGAACCCGAAGTTCGGCGTTTCTCGAAAACCGAGATAAATAAAAATCACCTGCCCCCCTTTTTTTTGCAAGTAGGCTAAGTCGCGCGAGCCGATCACTTGGTGAGCGAGCGGTCTTTGATCTCCTGTGCGCGCCGATCGTGCTCTTCCTTCGAAATCTTGCCTTCCTGCAGGTCTTTATCGAGCTGGTCGAGCTGTTTCTTGTTCGAATGCTCATATGCCGCCGCGCCGGCCGCGCCGGCGGCGCCCGCGCCGAGCGCTACGTTGCCCGCCTTGCTCGCGCAGCCGGCGGCGCCCATGAGCGCCACGATGGTAAGGGCCGTCAACGTCTGCTTCGTACTCATGGTCTATCTCCTTTGTGGCTGGTATCGCGGTTGCGACTCCGTACCGTGGCCGAAGTTCGTGGCGCTCGCTATCCTTAAGGGTTACTTACGCAAGGCAAGTAATGCGCTGTTCCCCCACCGGTACCATGGGTATATTTCCGTTTGCTTCCTGCCGCTCTCGCCAATGATGTAAGGTACGGTCTCTTTCTTTTGGAGCGAATGCACGTGGGAGCATCACGGGGTGCGCCGGTGGAACTTCGGCTGGTACGGTCGCATGCGGGCGAGCCGGTTCCGGAAGGGCTGGCGGCGGCGATCGTCGACTCGGCCGAAGACGCGATCATTAGTAAGAATCTCGAAGGCGTCATTCAGACCTGGAATAGAGCCGCCGAACGCATCTTTGGCTACCTCCCCGACGAGGTTGTCGGCAAGTCCATCACGCTCTTGATTCCGCCCGACCGCCTCGCCGAGGAGCAGGAAATCCTCACGCGGATAAAGCGCGGCGAACGCATCGAGCATTACGAAGCGGTGCGCGTCACCAAAGACGGGCGCCGCATTCCCGTTTCCCTGACGGTTTCCCCGATCAAGAACGCGCGCGGCGAGATCGTCGGTGCGTCGAAAATCGCGCGTGATATCAGCGAGCGGAAGGAAGCGGAGCGGATCCGGGCGCACTTCGCGGCGATCGTCGAGTCGGCCGACGACGCGATCATCAGCAAGAGTCTCGACGGCGTGATTCAGTCGTGGAACATGGGCGCCGAACGTATATTCGGCTACCGGCCGGAGGAGGCCATCGGCCGGCCGATCACGATGTTGATTCCGCCCGAGCGCCAGGCCGAGGAGCCCGAGATCCTCGCGCGCGTGCGCAACGGCGAGCGCCTCATGCATTATGAAACGGTGCGCGTCACCAAAGACGGGCGCCGCATCCCCATTTCTCTAACGATCTCGCCGATCAAGAACGTGAGCGGTGAAATCATCGGCGCGTCGAAAATCGCGCGCGACATCAGCGAGCGCATCGGCATCGAAAATGCGCTGCGCGAAGCCGAGCGGCGCAAGGACGAATTCCTGGCGATGCTCGCGCACGAGCTGCGCAATCCGTTGACGCCGATCCGCACCGGCCTCGATATCATCCAGAAGAATCTCGGCGATCCGAAGCGCCGCCAATGGGCCCTCGAAGTCATCGATCGGCAGCTGATGCAGCTCGGCCGCGTCATCGATGATCTGCTCGATCTCGCCCGCATCGTCAACGGCAATATTGCGCTCAAGAAAGATGTCGTCAGTCTGAACGCGCTGGTTTCAAGTGCCGTCGAGGCGAGCCGCGCGCTCATCCATTCCCGCCGGCACGAGCTGCGCGTCGACCTGCCCACTCCCGACGTCAGCCTCTACGTCGATCCGGTACGGATGACGCAGGCGCTTACGAATTTGTTGATGAACGCCGCAAAGTACACGTCGCCGGGCGGAACGATCGCAGTCGAGGGGCGGGTCAAGGACGGCAGCGCGTACATTCGCGTAAGCGACACGGGCCGCGGCATCGACGCCGCGCTGTTGCCGAAGGTTTTCGATCCGTTCGTCCAAGGTAAAACCAATTACGCGCGCACCGACGGCGGTCTCGGTATCGGACTGTCCATCGTGCGGCGCATCGTCGAGATGCACGACGGCAGTGTGAGCGCTTTCAGCCGAGGGCCGAACACCGGGAGCGAGTTTTCCATCAAGCTCCCGGTTCCTACGGATGTCGTCGGCAATGTCTTTGCGGCCGAGGAGAGGCGCGACCATGGCGCAAGGCGGCGCGTGCTGATCGTCGACGACAACCACGACGTCGCGGATGTGATTGCCGCCTACTTGATGGTCAGCGGGTACGACGTCGCGCAGCACTACTCGGGCGTGGGGGTAACCGAGAAAGCATTCGAGTTCCGCCCGGACGCGATCGTGCTCGACCTCGGCCTGCCCGGCCGGGACGGCTTCGAAGTGGCGGAGGAGCTGCGCCGCCACGCGAATTTCCAGCAGGTGCCGATTATCGCGATCAGCGGTTACAGTCAGCCGAAGGACATCGAGCGCTCGCGCGCGGCCGGCATTAACTTTCACATGACGAAGCCCGTCGATTCGGAGCTGCTGGTGAAGCTGATCGACGCGAACCTCGTGCCGTCCACGGTCCGCGGCAACTGAGCGTAGTTCGAGACGCGCCGGCGACGGTTGCTCCTTCGGATCGTGCCCGAGATTCGACGCGCCCCCCGTGCGCGGGTGCTTTGAGATACGTTCCTTTGCACCGCGCGTAGTCCTCAACCTGATCGTTGCCCAGCTGGTCCGGGGCGAAATAAGTCGATTCCGGGCGTGAGAAGCATGAGCCGCCGCCCGCAGCCACCGGCCGTATCGCCATGCCCGCCGTCTTCGTGATTTCAGCGAAGTCGCCGCCGGTTGCTGCGCTCGGCGTTTTTTACGCCTTTTTTATTCCGACGAGTCTAGACTTGCGCCACTCGAAAGGAGGGCGCGCCCATGGTGCGGCCAATGCGGATCGGCTTCCGCCGTTTATACAGTCGATATGCCGTCATCCGGGATCACGCGCTCTCGGTTGCGGTGTGCGTCGCGATCACTCTGATCGCGCTTTTCTTGGGAGACTTTCTCGACCTCGCCAACATCGTCATGCTTTTCTTGCTCGCCGTCGTTCTGATCGCGTGGCGCGGCGGGCGAAGTCCGGCGGTGATGGCGGCGTTTCTGAGCGTGGCCCTGTTCGATTTTTTCTTCGTTCCTCCGCGCTTTTCGTTCGCCGTGAGCGATTTTCAATATGTCGTGACGTTTGTCGTGATGCTGAGCGTGGCGCTCATCATCGGTCAACTTACGGCGCAGTTGCGCCGGCAGGCGGCGCTCGCCTCAATCCGGGAGCAGCGCACCGGCGCGCTATACGAAATGGCGTTGCAGTTATCCGGAGCCGTAACGCGGGAGCAGACGGCGGAGATCGCCGCGAATCTCTTGGGACGGACATTTAATGTTCGAGCGGTGCTGCTTCTAGCCGATCGGGAGGATCGTTTAAGCGTCATTCCTCGAGGCGGCCCGGTAATCGTCCCCCTTAGCGCGGAACTCGCGCGCCTGGCGTACGATCAAGGCAAACCGAGCACCTTTGACCGGATCTCTTACTTTCCCTTGCGCGCGCCCATGCGCACGCGCGGCGTGCTCGTCGTAGCGCCGGACGATGCAACCGCCGCGGTTCATGAAAACCAGCGGCAGTTGCTGGAAACCGTCGCATCGCTGCTCGCCATCGTGATCGAGCGCGTTCATTATGTTGAAGTGGCGCACGAAGCGTTGCTGAACGTCGAATCGGAACGGCTGCGCAATTCGCTGCTATCCGCGCTTTCGCACGATTTGCGCACGCCGCTGACGGCGTTGATCGGACTCGCGGATTCGCTCACGATCACCAAGCCCGTGCTTTCGCCGCCCCAGCGCGAAACGGCGGCGCTCATTCGCGATCAGGCGCTGCGCATGAGTCATTTCGTGCACAACATTCTCGACATGGCGCGATTGCAGAGCGGAGCGGTTCAGTTAAGGAAGGAATGGCAGCCGCTGGAAGAAGTGGTCGGCAGCAGTCTTAAAAGTGTCGAGACGTACCTGGGTGAACGCGTGGTGAAGACGGCGCTGCCGGCGGATCTTCCGCTGCTCGAGTTCGACGCCGTGCTCATCGAGCGGGTGCTGTTCAATTTGCTCGATAACGCCGCCAAGTATTCGCCGGCGGGCGGAGAAATCCTGATAGCGGCGCGTCGTCGCGGCGCATTCGTCGAAGTGTCCGTGGCCGACCAGGGCCCCGGCCTTGTGCCGGGCAGCGAAACGTCGGTCTTCGACAAGTTCATGCGCGGCAACCCGCAATCCAATATTCCGGGCGTCGGTCTCGGTCTGGCGATTAGCCGCGCGATCGTGGAGGCGCACGGCGGGCGGATATGGGCGACCAACCGCGCGGGCGGCGGCGCGGAATTCGTCTTCGCGTTGCCGGTCGGCAATCCACCGGCCATCGACGCCGCTTTCGTCGAAGGCATCGAGCGGGAGACGCCGTGAACGAGCAGCTGCCCGCGATCGTGATTATCGAAGACGAGAAGGACATTCGCCGTTTCGTGCGCGGCGCGCTGGAAGAGGAGGGTTGCCGGGTGCAGGAAGCACAGACGGTGAGCGAGGGGCGCCGGCTGTTCGAGACGTCGACGCCCGCGCTCGTCATTCTCGATCTCGGCCTGCCCGACGGCGATGGGGTCGATTTCATCCGCGAGCTGCGCGCCTGGTCGGCGGTGCCCGTCATGGTTCTGTCGGCGCGCTCGTCCGAGTCGGAGAAGATCGACGCGCTCGACGCGGGCGCCGACGACTATCTGACGAAGCCGTTCGGCGTCGGCGAACTGCTCGCGCGCGTGCGCGTCGTGTTGCGGCGCAAGCCAACGCATTCGAAGGAAGCGACGCCGATCGCGGAGTTCGGCGACATCCGCGTGGATTTCACGCGGCGCCGGGTCGAACGCGGCGGACAGCCGTTGCACTTGACGCCGATCGAGTTCCGTCTCATGGCGGTGTTGGTCGCCAACGCCAA
>JAJPKH010000290.1 GCA_021323795.1 Acidiferrobacteraceae bacterium
CCGCGCACGCGCACCACGGACGGCCGGACGATCTCGTAGGCCTTCGCCGCGGGCGAGGGCAGCGGCTTGGTTTGCAGCGTGCGCAGGACCGCCGCGTCGATTTCCTTCTGCGTCGTCCGAGGCGGCGCGGGGGTCAACACCGCGTGCAGGGACACGAGAAGCACGGCAAACAACGCCCCGGCCGCGACCCGGAGGACGCGCTTGCGGCGCGCATAAAAGTTTCGCCACGCGGCGCGCCGCCGTTCGCGGCCGTCTGCGCGCGTGGATTGCGAATCGGGGTCGTGCGCTTGTTGAGCGAGGTCGGCCGGGAGACGGTCCCGAGTGACCGCATGGGCACGCCGTGGCCGGCTGGCACTGCTGTAAAGCGCAACCCTTCCCATAGGTGTCGAGACAAATCCGTGTTTGTCCGGCCGCAACGGCCCCCCGAGTTCGAAAGCTACCACGTAAGACCGCGGGGAAATATGCGGCGAGCACCCTATGCGGCGCCTACAGGAACATGTCGGAGGCGTGTATTACCACACTCCCATCGAATGTTTTAGTCGCGCAAGATTTTCGAGAGAAACTGCCGGGCGCGCGCCGAGCGCGGGGAACGGAAGAAGCTTTCGGTCTGGTCGTCTTCAACGATGCGGCCGTGATCCATGAAGATCACGCGCTGCGCGACCTTGCGCGCAAATCCCATCTCGTGCGTCACCACGATCATCGTCATGCCGTCCTTCGCCAACTGCACCATGACGTCGAGCACTTCGTTGATCATCTCCGGATCGAGGGCGGACGTCGGCTCGTCGAAGAGCATGCAGATCGGGTCCATGCACAGGGCGCGGGCAATGGCGACGCGCTGCTGCTGACCGCCGGAAAGAGCGCCCGGATACTTGTCCGCCTGATCCTCGAGCCCGACGCGCTCGAGCAGCTTCGTCCCCTTCGCGAGGGCTTCCTCCCGACGCCGGCCGAGCACTTTCGTCTGCGCGATGACCAGGTTCTCGGCGACCGTCATGTGCGGGAACAGCTCGAAGTGCTGGAACACCATGCCGACCCGCGCGCGCAGCCGCGACAGGTTCGTTTTTCGGTCGCCGACCGAGACACCGTCGACGATGATCTCGCCGCGCTGAAACGGCTCGAGCCCGTTGACGCACTTGATGAGCGTGGACTTGCCCGAGCCCGACGGCCCGCACACCACGATCACCTCGCCCTTCCTGACTTCCGTCGAGCAATCGGCAAGCACCCGGAAGTCGCCGTAATACTTGCTGACGTTGCGCAGGGAAATCACGCGGCCGCCCGCCTTTGCAGCCGCCGCACGAGGCGCGAGGCGGCGTAACACAGCACGAAGTACACGGCGCCGGCGAACAGCAGCAGCTCGACGATACGCCCGTCGCGCTCGCCGACTTTGTAGGCCGCGCCGAAAAAGTCCGCGAGCGCGCTCACGTAGACGAGCGAAGTGTCCTGGAACAGGATGATCGCCTGCGTCAGCAACAGCGGCACCATGTTGCGGAACGCTTGCGGGAGCACCACCAGCCGCAGCGCCTGACCGCGCGTCATGCCGAGCGCGTGGGCGGCCGCGATCTGCCCCTGGCCGACGCTGTGGATGCCGGCGCGGATGATTTCCGAGTAGTACGCGGCCTCGAACAGCGCGAAGCCGACCATCGCCGAGACCAGCCGGGTGTCGGTGGCGCGACCAAGATTAAACAGGTCCTGTAAGAACTGCGGCACGATGAGAAAGAACCACAACAGCACCATGACGAGCGGAACCGAACGGAACAAGTTCACGTAACCGGCGGCGAGCCAGGCGAGCGGCTTGACGCTCGACAACCGCAGCACCGCGAGCATCGTGCCCCAAACAATGCCGACAACGATCGCCACGGCCGTGATCTCGAGCGATACGCGCATGCCATGCGCGAGAAACGGCAACGCACCGGGGATCGAGCTCCAGTCGTATTCGTACATCAGCGGCTCCCGATGTGGCCCGGCACGCGAGCGCGCTTTTCGAGCTCGCGCATGAGCAGCATGACGACCGCATTGATGGCCATGTAGAGCAAGGTCACGGCGATGAACGACTCGTACGGCTGCGCGGTGTAATCGACGAGCTGGCGGCCTTGGGCCGTCAGCTCGAGCAGGCCGATGGTCGAGCACACGCACGAATTCTTGAAAATGTTCAGAAACTCCGACGTCAGCGGCGGCACGATGATGCGAAACGCCATCGGCAACAACACGTAGCGATAGGTTTGCGGCGTCGTCAGACCGAGCGCGAGCGCCGCGGCGCGCTGCCCGCGCGGCAGCGATTCAATGCCCGCGCGCACTTGTTCCGCGACGCGCGCGCTCGTAAAGAATCCGAGACACACCATGGCCGCGACGAATTGTTGCGCCATCGGGTTCAACTGCTTGAACTCGGTGCCCCCTGGCAGAATCTCCGGCAGCACGAAGTACCAGATGAAAAGTTGCGCGAGCAGCGGAATATTGCGGAACACTTCGACATAGGCGGCGGCGCCACGCCCGATGCTTTTGCCTGGCACGGTGCGCAGCACGCCGATCAGCGCGCCGAGGATGAGCGCCATCGCCCAGGCGGCGAGCGATAGCGCCACGGTCACCTGCAGGCCGGAAAGCATCCAGTCCAGGTAGGTCGCGTCGCCGGAGGGAGCCGGCTGCAGGAACACGCTCCAGTTCCAGTGGTAACTCATCGGGTCAAGCCGCAGGCGGCGCGTAAATCGGAGCGCGGCGCACCACGGTGCTCGTGCTCGCTCCCACCGATTCCCGCTACTGCAGCGCCTTGTCGTTGGGATTCTGGAACAACGCTTTCATGTCCGCGCTCATCGGGAAGTTGAGGTTGAGCCCTTTGGGCGGAATCGGGCCGGTGAACCATTTGGCATAGAGCCTGGCGGCCTCGCCCGAGGTCTGCATGCGCGCGATGGTCGCGTCGACGAGCTGCTTGAACGCCGCGTCATCCTTGCGCAGCATGCAGCCGTACGCCTCGCGCGATTGCGGCGTCCCGACCACGACCCAATCGTTCGGCCGCCTCGCCTTGGCGCGCTCG
>JAJPKH010000271.1 GCA_021323795.1 Acidiferrobacteraceae bacterium
ATCGCGAGCGCGATCGTCCCCACCAGATGCGCGGCCTGGACGTTGTCGAAACGAATGCCGCCCGGGCCCTCCTCTCCCGCCAGCATGCCGAGAACCAGGAAGACCAGCAGCAGCGGCGCGCCGACGCGCGAAACCGCGGCGCTCATGATAATGCTTGCGAGCAGGAAGACGGCGCCGAGCAGAATGAATTGGGTGGTGAAGTCCATGTCGGTTCTTCTTATCGCCGAACATACCAGCTTTCCGGCCGCGTCTCATCGCCGGGGTACCGGGCTAAACGCCCGACCGCACACCCGCCCAGCGCATGGAGGATAGAATAACTTGGTTAAACTATTGAGAACCCGTGACGGACAAGTTTCGACCCGGACAGGCGCGCTCGTAGAGATACGACACGAAGCGCTCGCGAAGCGGCTGCGACTGCAGCGCCTGAATGTGTCCCGCCCCCTCCACCTTCCAATACTCCTTCGGCTCGCGCGCTGCGGCATATAACCGCTCGCTGTGCCAAGGAGGCACGATGGTGTCACGGTCCCCGTGGATGAGCAGCAACGGGATCGGCGCCACTCGAGCGATTGCGGCGAGCGGGCTGTAGTCGTCGGAAATCGTCCAGGACAGCGGATATTGCAGCGGCCAGGTGAGCCAAAAGCGTGCGAGCTTTTCGCGCGCGATATCGCGGTGACTCGAGAAGGCACTGTCGACCACCAGCGCGCGGATGTGGGCACGGCGCGGGGTATGCGCCGTGTAATAGATGGCGGAGGCGCCGCCCAGGCTCTGGCCGAAAATCACGATACCTTTGCCACCCGCATCCGGGCGCGCGATTAAATACCGCATAGCGGCGTCGATATCCGCCTGCAATCCCGGCAGCGACGGCGTTCCCTGCGACGTCCCGTAGCCGCGGTAATCCGGCAAAAACACGTTGAAGCCGTAACGCGGCAACCAGTAGACGCTGCCGATATGAGTGCTGATGTTCTCGGCGTTGCCGTGCAAAAAGAGAATCGTCCCGCATACGGGACCTTGCCCCGGGAGATACCAACCGTGCAGCCGCACGCCGTCTTCGGTCGGAAACTCCACGTCTTCGTAGGCAAGGCCGATTTCCTGCGGCGTACGCACGTACGCGCGGTAGGGCTGAAAGAAGACGCCGGTGCAGGCCGAAAGCGCACCGACGAGCAGCAGCAGGAGCGTCCGTCGCGTCAGAAGTAGTAACTCCAGGAGAGTGTCGCTTCGCGGGTCGTCTGGGAAAACTCATGCTTGCGCGCGAGCTCGAGCCGGAGCGCGCTCTGCGGCCCGAGGGTCACGCGCTGGTTCAACGCGAGCTCGTCCCCGGAATGCACCGCTCCTACGCCGTAGCGCAACGCTCGCCCTTCGAGCTGCACGCGCCAGCGCTCCGTCAGATCGATCAACGCCCCGGCCGCCGGACCGGCGCCGATCGCGTAGCCCTTCTCCAAATGGTCGTTCGTATTCACATCGGCCTCGAACAACGCGTACCAAAACGAACGGCGTGTCCACTCCCCGGCGACGCCGGCGCCCCCGTTGACCCGGAACACCAGCGCGTCGTCCGCCGAGTTTACGGGTTTGCGCACCAAGCCGAAATCGACGCGCCAGGAGAGCGGCCGCAACAAGGCATCGCGCGGGGACAGCGAGAGAATGTTGATGATATCGACACGCTCGATGCGCGCGCGCTCCTCCTGTTCGCGATAGCGCACGACCAGGTTCCCGAATTCAATCGCCGCACCGCGGTTGTAGCCTGCCTCCGGATCGAGCAGATCGTGGTATACCGGGCGCAGATTCAACTGATAAAAGCCCGCGCCGTTCTCCCGGCCGACGCCGATGCTCACGCGTGCCGAGCGGTGGCCTTCGTCCGGCCGCACCGGGGGCGTCGGCGGCGGTGTCTCGGCGGCGACGGTCAGGCGGCTGCGCGCGAGCAGGAGCTCGCGCAGGCGCGCCGCCGCGCGGGCGGCATCCGGCGCTTCCCCGCGCAACCGCGAGTACTCCAGATATTCGTAAGCGAGCTCGAGCACGCGCGCGCGTTCGACGTCGGAAAGCGGCGCAAGCGCCGGCGCGGCGAGCGGCTCGGTTCCGCGTGCAATCGCCTTGGCAAGGACAACTTGCTCGGCGCTCATGCGTTGCTCGCGATAACGCAAGATGGTGCTGCGCGCGGGGCGGTAGGTGATCCGGCGCAGCAATCCCGGCTCTTCCGTCACCACGCGGACCGTGTCCGCCGGTATCACCCACAGCGGAAATCGATCCGTCAGCCGCAATTCCGGGCGCGCCGCGTCGAACAGCGACAGCAGGTAGTACGAACAGTTCTCGTCGAAGAAATAATAATCGAAACGCACCGGCCCGAGCTCCCACGCGTGCGTCAACAAGCGCTCGATCTCTTCGTGAGTGAAAGTGAGCTCGTATTCCCAGATGTCGCGGTTTTCCAGATCGTTGTATTCGGTCACCTTCGAGTAGTAAGGCGTCATCGAGAACAAACCGGGATAGCCGCCGAAGATCCCCTTGACGGCAAACGTCAGCCCGTTGGTTTCATTCGTGGCGGCCGCGTAGTTGATGCCGTAGGCGAGGAGCCGCGTGCGCTCGTCCTGATCTTGCGCGTCCACGCGCAGCAGCGTGTGTCCATAGAGCGACGCCGGGTTATTGAGATACGCCGCCGGGAACACGAGCGTCAGGGCGTCGGGATTGAGCGTGTCGCGCCATTCGCGATAGCGCCGGCACGGCTGTTCCGGCAAGCGCGCGGGATCGAACTTAAGCTCGCGCTTCAGCCACTGATAACGCGCGATGAAGCGGCATTGCGGGTTCTGCCGCGTGGGCGTCTCGACGCGATTGGAGAAAAACGCCGCGAGCGTCGCTTCGAGCTCGTGCTCGGGGTTGGTCTTGCCGTCCGGCGCGTTGAAAAACTCCGGGTCGTCCGCCTGGCTCTCGACGCCGGAAAATATCAGACGCGGCTTGTAGTGCAGCAGCGCGCGCCACTGCAATTGATCAGCGAGATGCTTGGCGCGCGCGGCGGAAATCAGCTCGTCGAGATAGTCATTAGCCGCCGCTGCGAACGGCAGGACGTACAACAGGATGCACAACCCCCAACGCGCCATGGAAAAATAATGAACGCACCGCACGAAAAAGACACCCAGTGCCATCGCACTGGGTGTCGGTACCACTAAAGTCCGATGGACCTAGATAGCCGTGGAGTAGACGGAAAGATCGCTGCGCTCGGCGAGCACTTGCTTCAGCGACGCGACGATCTGATCGGTCGAAGCGTTGTCGGAAGCGAAGATGCGCGCGAAGTTTTCTTTTGCCGCAAGGAAGAACGCCGGCTTGTCCGCGTCGCGCACGCCCATCAGCTTGGCGAGCGAGTCGAGGCTCTCGCCGTTGCCGATAGACATATCACGTGCAAGCTTTTCCTTGTTACCGTCAATGAACATGGCGGTCTTCCAGTTCGACTTGACGACCCCGTCCTGGGTGCAGCCCGAGGTGCCGGAACTGATACCGAAGGTCTGTGAACCAATGGCATTGGTAGTGCCACCAAGTACCTGAGGCGCAACACCACGTTGACCGTCGAACAGTTTGCTTCCCCAGCCGCACGTGCCGATATTATTTTCTCCCGCAGCCATGACACCGAGAGGAAATAGACCGACCAATGCAACAGCTACGAGCTTCTTCTTCAACATTAATGCCTCCTTGCAGTAATCCGCCATGGTTGAACGTTCAACGACGAATCTTTATAGGTACATTACTCCGACCAGTCAAGGAAAAGGCGGCAGGGTTCTACCCGAATTAAGACGCGTCTTCTCCTCTCCATCTAAGAGCACAAACGCGAAAAAGCACGAAATAATCTGGGTCATTGCTTTGGGGTAGCAGGTGTAAATGACGCCTGAAACAAAGAGGCAGTATTCGTAAAGATAGCGTCCTCGGACATCTCGCTTTCGCGAGCTCGGCGATATGCCCCGCCGATTCCACGGTGCCTACTCGCTTTCAGTGCACCACTTGTTCGGCGATCGATATCACCACAACGCCGATTCCGATGAGGGTCAGCTGCTGCACGGTGGCGCTCGGCTCGGGGCGCCGATGCAGGCCGGGGATGAGATCGGCGACCGCGATGTAAATGAAGCTCGCCGCCGCGACCGCGAGCACGTACGGCACGCTCGCCTGGACGAACGAAAGCGAGAAGTAAGCGATGACGCCGCCGACGACCATGGTCAGGCCGGTAAGCAAGTTGTAGAACAGCGCCCGTCCGCGACTGAAGCCGCTCGTGAGCAGGATCGAAAAATCGCCGAGCTCTTGCGGGATTTCGTGGGTGATCACGGCGACGCTGGTCACGATTCCCAATTGCACGTCGGTCATGAACGCCGCCGCGATCAGGATGCCGTCGACCAGATTGTGAATCCCGTCTCCGACGAGTATCAGCCGGCCGGTCGCCGCCACGCGCGCCCGCTCGAAGTCGATGTATCGACCCCCGTTCGGTCCGGGCACGTGCACGTGCCCGGGACCCGGGGCGCCGCCGTGCACTTCACAGTCGTAAGTATGACAGTGGCGCCACAACACCATTTTTTCGAGCAGGAAGAAGCTGAGCAACGCCACCAGCACCGTGAGCGCGACGCCATGGACCCCGACCTCCTTGTTCTCCAGCGCGTGCGGCAGCAGCGCGAGAAACGCCGCGCCGAGGAGCGTCCCGATCGCGAAGCTTACCAACGCCGGCAGCACCCGTTCGCGCAAACCGTCGGACAACAACAGCAGCGAGGCCGCCGCCATTACGCCGAGCACGCCCCCGAGCGTGGTAAAAGCAACGATCCACAGCAGCACTGAGTCCATTCGAGAGATTTATCGTTATAAGAGGGAGCGCATGATACCGCAACGTCCAGCGAGCGGTAAGAACGATCACGCGAGCCAGATCAGCGATGCCATCCGGCCCGTTACGCCGTCGCGTCGATGCGAAAAGAAAAGCGATGACTGCGCGGCGGTACAGTACTGTCCGCCGTAAATGGCGCGCGCGCCGGCGGCGACGAGACGCTGACGCGCAACCCTATATATATCCATGTCCCACTTCCCCGCGAGCCGCGGCCGGAAGGCTTCGGCCGCTTGCGCATCATGCGCGAGAAAAACGCGCCGCACGTCCTCCCCGACTTCGTAGCGGCCGGGACCGATGGCCGGCCCGAGCCAAACGAGAAGCTCGTCCGCCGGGGCGTGAAAACGTTGCAGCCCGGCCTCGACCACACCCGCCGCGAGCCCGCGCCACCCGCCGTGCAACAGCGCGATTTCCGTGCCGCGACGATCGCATATAAAGATAGGCAGGCAGTCGGCGGTCAGGACCGCGCAGGTCACGCCCTTCTTGTCGGTGTAGGCTCCGTCGGCGGCAGCGCCCGCCTCCGTGCTCGCCGCATCCACGACGTTAGTCCCATGGACCTGCTTCAGCCACACCGGCTCGGCACCGAGGTTCAACGACGCGCGCACCAGGGCGCGGTTACGCGCCACCGCCTGGGGCTGATCGCCGACGTGATCCCCGAGATTGAGCGATGCGTACGGCCCGAGGCTAACACCGCCCGCGCGGGTGGTGGCGAGCGCATGCACGCTCGGCGGCGCGGGCCAATCGGCGTGCAAAAATTGCAAGGCGTCAGTCACTGAAGGCCGCGCTCGCGCGGCGACAATATCGTGCCACTTTGTTTACCGATAAACGTCGTTCGCAACGGAACCCGAAGCCGCGATATAGCGCGAGACGTCTGGGACGTCAACGACAATATCGCGCTACTCGCGCACGTCGGTTAGAACCTATGGAACCCCTAAAAATTGCTTCTCCTGTAGGTCGGGTCAAGCCGCGCAAGCGGCGGACCCGACAAAATCATATTGTTCGGCGGGTATCGCTCCGCACATCCGTGTGCTCCCGCGA
>JAJPKH010000127.1 GCA_021323795.1 Acidiferrobacteraceae bacterium
GCCGCCTCCGGCGTGAAGTTCCCCAAGCTCGATCCGGGAAAGAATACCAGCCGCTTCATGCCGGGCGGCGGATAACTCAAGGCCAGCGGTTGCGAAAAATCCGCACACGCCGCATGCACCGCGAGCCAGGGAAAATCCTGCGCCAGGCGGCGCGTCGCCACTCGCAGAAAATCGCGCGAGATATCGATACCGAGATAAGCAACCGGGCGCAGCGCATCCAACAACAGCCGCACCTTCTCGGAGGCGCCGCTGCCGAGCTCGACCAGCACGGAGCCGGGCGCCGTGCGGCGCGCGATGTCGCGCGCGCACGCGCGCAGAATCGCCGTTTCCGTGCGTGTAAGGTAATACTCCGGCAGCCGGCAGATCGCCTCGAAGAGCTCCGAGCCGCGGACATCGTAGAAATATTTGGGCGCGAGACTGCGTGCTTCGAGCCCCGCGAGCAGCTCCGCGACCACATCCGGCTCGCGCCCGAGCTCGTCGTAAAAGCGGATGGCGGGCTTCACGCGCTATCCGCCAGGCGGATCCCCGCAAACTGCCAGCGCGTCGGGGGGTAGAAGAAATTGCGGTAGGTCGCGCGCAAGTGCGACTGCGGGCTCGCGCAAGAGCCGCCGCGCAGCACGCGCTGGTTGCACATGAACTTGCCGTTGTACTCCCCGAGCGCTCCCGGCAAGGGGCGGTAGCCCGGGTACGGCGCGTAATCGCTCGCGGTCCACTCCCAGACGTCGCCGAAGAATTGGCTAGCGCCCGCACCCGTCGCCGGCGCCGGATGCAATCGGCCGGCTTCGCAGAAATTGCCCGCTACCGGTAAATTCGCGGCGGCGGTTTCCCATTCGGCTTCCGTCGGCAGCCGCTTCCCCGCCCAGCGCGCGTACGCGTCCGCTTCGTAAAGACTGACATGGCAAACCGGCGCGTCACTGCGCACGGGCCGCATACCGGCAAGGGTGTACATCCACCAATCGCCGTCCTGCTGCTCCCAATAAAGCGGCGCGCGCCATTTCTGTTCGTTCACGTCGCGCCAGCCGTCGGACAACCAAAGCTCAGGGCGCTCGTAGCCGTCGTCGGCCATGAAGGCGAGATATTCGCCGTTGGTGACGAGCCGCGATCCGAGCCGAAAATTCTCCAGGTACGTTCGGTGGCGAGACGTTTCGTTGTCGAAAGCGAAATCGTCGCCGCCATAGCCGATCTCGTGCATGCCACCCGCGCATTCCAGCCACCGCAGCGGCGCCGCGGTGGCGGACGCGGTATCGGTGCTCGGCCGGTACGCCGGTCTCAGCGGGTTCAGCGCAAAGATGTGCTTGATGTCGGTCAACAACAACTCCTGATGCTGCTGTTCGTGATGCAGCCCGAGCGTCGCGCGCGCGCTCACCGCTTGCGCGTTTTCCGCGCGGCAATGCCCCAGCAATTCCGTCATCGCGCCATCGACGTGCGCGCGATAGCGATAAATTTCCTCCACGGTCGGTCGCGCGAGCAAGCCGCGCTGCGCGCGCGGATAGGGCGAACCGACCGTCTGGTAATAGGAGTTGAAGAGGAAGTCGTATTGCGGATGAAAAACGCTATAGCGCGCGGCGTAGGGGCGCAGCAGGAACGTTTCGAAAAACCACGTCGTGTGCGCGAGATGCCATTTGGGCGGGCTCACGTCGGGCATCGACTGGATGACGTAGTCTTCGACCGCGAGCGGCCGGCACAACGCCTCCGTTTGCCGACGGACCTCGACGTAACGCGCGCGGAGTCCGGCCGGATTCGCCGCACCGGTCGGTGCCGAGACACGCACTGTGCTCATGCCGCACCCTCTCGTCCGTGGGCTAGGCATTAAAACACAGTTCGACGCGGCGCCAAACCCGGCAAATCGGCAGGTAGTGTCTCAAACTGAGACACTACCAATCGGCAAAAACCCGTGTCCTATATAAAGGGATCGGCCACGCGATCATCGACCTCGGTAACAAAGCCGAACACGCGCCCGTAAAAGTAAAGCTCCGTCTCGAGCGCGCGCCGCACGTTCTCGGCACGGCGAAAGCCATGCTGCTCGCCGGGAAAGAGCAGGTACGCCACCGCGATGCCCCGCGCGCGCAGCGCCTGCACCAAGCGCTCGGTCTGTTCGGGCGGCACCACGCGGTCTTCGGCTCCCTGGAAAAATATCGTCGGACAATTCAACCGGTCGGCGTAATGGATCGGCGAGCGTTCGCGGTAGCGCTCGCGCGCCGCCGGGTAAGGACCGATAAGGCGTTCGAGATAGCGCGACTCGAATTTATGCGTGTCGCGCGCGAGCAGCTCGAGATCGCTGATGCCGTAGTGGCTCGCGCCGGCGCGAAAGAATCGATGAAACGTCAGCGCGCAAAGCGCGGTGTAACCGCCGGCGCTGCCGCCGCGAATCGCCGAGCGCGCTCCGTCCACTTCTCCCTGGCGGACCAGATAACGCGCGCCCTCGATGCAGTCTTCGACGTCGGCGATGCCCCACGCGCCGTCCAGACGCCGGCGATAGGCCCGTCCGTAACCGGTCGAGCCGCGATAGTTCACGTCGAGCACGGCGAAGCCGCGACTCGTCCAATACTGCACCTTGAGATTGAGCGCGCCGCTCGCGGCGGCGGTCGGACCGCCGTGGCTCATGACGATAAGCGGCGGGTGCTCGCCGGCCGCTGCCACGAAGTCGCGATTCTTCGGACGATAGAAAAACGCATGCGCCCGCTCCCCGCCTCCGGTCGCATAATCGATCGCGGAGGCGACGGAAAAATAACCGACGTCCAGATCGAGCGTCGCCGATGGCCGCAGCACACGCGTTCGATCGGCGGCAAGATCGAGCTCGATGACCGCCGGCAGCGCCGCCGGCCGGCGCCGATGAACACGGCGCGCTCGCCGCTCGCCTGCACGTAACCGATATCCGTGTACGGCAGCGGCAACGTGCGCGATGCGCCACCGGCGAGCTCGAGCAGCCCGAGCCGCCAGGCACCGTTTTCGTTGCAGGCGCATACGATGCGGCTGTTCCCGGCGAACGCATACGTCGAGAGACCGAACACCCATGGCGGTCCGCCGAACTCGGCGGACCGCGGCCACAGGGGGTCGATCACGCCGGCGCCGCAACGATAGAGATTCCACCAGCCGCTTCGATCGGAAACGAAATAGAGCGCACCGTCCGGCGCGAAGACCGGCTGGACGACGGACTCGTCGGGACCGCCCGCCACCTGCTGCACATGCTCGAGCGCTCCGGCGGCGTCGATATCCGCCACATAGAGGTCGGTCCCGTCCCACGGCATGTTCGGATGGTCCCACGCGAGGAACGCAAGTCGCCGGCCATCGGGGCTCAAGCGGGGCGCGGCATAGAAATCGCGCCCGCTCGCGAGCGTTACCGGCGCGGACGAATTCCGGGCATCGACGGCGACGATCGACTGTGCGGGCGCGCCGCTCGCGCGATGGTCCTCGCAAACCGCGAGCACGCGCTCGCGCGCACGATCGACGACGAGATCGGCGTAACGCCGGGCATCCGCCGGAGTGATGGCAACCGGGGCCGCCGGCGGCGTTAACCGGTAGATGCGTTGATCGGCGTTGTTGACGAAATAAATAACGCCGTCCGCGACGGTAAAAGCACCGCCGCCGTATTCATTGACCCGCGAGCGCGCGCTGTACGGCGGCGGCAGCATGTCTTCCAGCCCGGGCGCAGCGTACCGAACGATCGCGTTGCGCCCGCCTTCGGCGCCGCGCAGCTCGCTCCAGTACACGTCGTTTCCATCGAGCCATACACTGCTGAGGCCGACCGTATCCGCGGCGATCACGTCCGCGGTGACAGGCGATTTCCACGATCCATACGGTTGCTGAAGCGATCGCGACACCATCTTTATTTTACGCGGCGATGTGTATCACGACTTCCCGCCGACCGCCGCAGTGCCGATGCTCCCACAGATAAACGCCCTGCCACGTGCCGAGCACAAGGCGCCCGTCGTTGATGGGTATGGACAGCGTCACCGCCGTCAGCGCGCTCTTGATATGCGCCGGCATGTCGTCCGGCCCTTCGGTGCGATGCGTGTAAAGCGGATCGTCCTCCGGCACCAGGCGGTTGAGCCACCGCTCGAGGTCGCGCCGCGCGGAGGGGTCGGCGTTCTCCTGGATCAGCAGACTCGCCGAGGTGTGGCGCAAAAAGAGCGTGCATAGCCCTTCGCGCAGACCGGCGCTGCGTACCGCCGCTTCGATTTCCTGTGTGACCTCGTGCAGCCCTTGCTGCCGAGTCGTAACAACGATCTGCTTCAGCATATGCGTCCGTTCCGCGACACCGGTTCGTCTCGGCCTCTCGTGCCGGTCGGCTCCGTGGGTTATAGTAAATGGCTTACTCCACTCGATAGGACTCCCCGATGAAAACCGCGGCTAATATGGTCGTCAGCTTCCATTACACGCTTAAAGACGACGAGGGTGAAGTGCTCGACAGCTCGAGCGGGCGCGAACCGCTGACCTATTTGCACGGGCACGGAAACATCATCCCGGGGCTCGAAAAGGCGCTCGAAGGCACAACGGTCGGTCACCGCTCGCATGTCGCCGTCGGCGCGGCGGAAGGCTACGGCGAGACGAATCCCGATCTCGTCTTCGAAGCACCGCGGGAGCAGTTCCCCTCCGACATGAAGCTCGAGGCGGGCACGCGCGTGTACGCGGAAGGACCCGAGGGACCGGTCTCGTTTACCGTGGTGCGTCTGACCGATAGCGGCGCGGTGCTCGACGGTAATCATCCATTAGCCGGCAAGGACCTTCATTTCGACGTGGAAGTGGTCGAGATCCGTCCCGCAACGACGGAAGAGCTGGCACACGGTCATGTGCACGGCGAGGGTGGTCATCACCACTAGCAGCGGGGCGCCCGCGCACTGTACAGAATAACCCGATCGGATATACTGGATTTGCAGCTTCGTGCTGCCGTGTTGGCAGGTCGGTGTTTTGCAGTCCTTCGCGAAATTCCCGCCGGTGCAGCATCGTTTTAGTACCTTCGTCAATCGAGTGAGGTAACTTCTGTAATGCGTACTGGTACCGTGAAGTGGTTTAACGAAGCCAAAGGGTTCGGCTTCATATCGCCGCAGGACGGCAGCGCGGACGTATTCGTTCACTACTCCGTTATTCAGGGCTCGGGGTTCAAGAAGCTCGCGGAGGGGCAGAGCGTGGAGTTCGAAGCTGAAAAAGGTCCGAAGGGCATGCAAGCCACCCTCGTAAAACCGCTTTAATAAAAACCGGAGGGAGGCGACAAGAATCTTGAAACCCCGCACGCGCGGGGTTTTTTGTTTGGGAGGCGCGGGCTAACTCCCACCCGCGCCAGGATTCAACTTCTCGAACTATCGCCTCACGCGAGCGCGCGACGACGGCTCAACGCTGCGTTTCGACTTTGCCGGTCGCGAGATTGACCCTTTCCTTTCTGCTCAGCTCGCGCGACAACACCCAGCCCTTCGGCGTTAGCTTGTACAAGAAACTCGTCTGCATAACCTGACCGTCACCTACCTTGTAACCCACTTCGGCCACGCCGATCTTGTGCTTTTCGCTGTAACGGGTGGTGAGCTCCGTGGTATTGAGTGAACGGCCGGGAAGACGCTTTTTCACGTCCGCCTCTATCCGCTTCGCCGCGAGATACGGAAACAGCCGCTCGGGTGGCTCGTTAGGACCGGGGATCTTGTAGGGATGCGCTTCCGCAAGCTGGTCGGGACGTAACGTCCCCGTCACCTTCCACGCTCCTTGTTCCTTGGCGAACTGGAACTTTTGCGCGGTCGCGGGCGCGTCGCCGACCCGATATTCGAGCTCCACATAGCCGGTGGGCGGGTTGCCCGCCGCCCCGCCGTAACGTCCCTGGCGGAACACCAGATCGTTGATCGGCTTGTCGGGATCGTCCTTCAGAACCTCGCGCAACGCCAGATACTGCAACGTATCGATTGCGTCGGCGGCGAGATCCGGTTTGCCGTCGATGAAGCGGAAACCACGCACGTCCGCCGTAAAGGTTCCGGCAATCTGACTTTTGTCCTCGTCGGGTAGAATGAGATATATCTTGCCCGGCACCTTGCGATCCTGCTCGCG
Organism: Acidiferrobacteraceae bacterium; assembly: GCA_021323795.1. Taxonomy (GTDB): domain Bacteria; phylum Pseudomonadota; class Gammaproteobacteria; order Acidiferrobacterales; family Sulfurifustaceae; genus JACQFZ01. The sequence goes on from JAJPKH010000127.1 coordinate 6,028, forward strand.
CGCGAACTCGAGCTGCAAGGTGTACTTATCGCTGAAGTCGCGCTGCCGCGGCGCCTTCTGCCCGTTCTCCTGCCAACGGATGCGAATGAGCGGCGTATCGGCAGCGGCGGCCTGATTGCTTATCTTGAAGCTGCGCTCGGCCGGCACGGTCCACGGTTTCGTGTTCAGAAAGAGTTTCACTTCCGTCGCGAGCGGCTCCTTGCCCTGGCGCAACGTCAGTACGCCATTCTCGATCTCGGCGGTCTCAACCACAAAAGCCGCTTTCTGAATTTCACCACGTGCAGGTTGCGACGGTATGACCGGCGCGTCTTGCCGGGGCTTACTCTCCGCGGCCGGTCTGGGCTGGGCCGCCGGGGGAGTCGCTTTCGCCACCGGCTTCGGGGGCGGCGCTTTCGGCGCGTTGTCGGCCCCGCCGATAAGATCCGCAAGGAAGCCGAGACCACCGTCTTGCTGATACAGGAACGCACCGGCGCCGCCGATGACCAGCAGCACGAGCAAAAAGATCTGGATAACGCTTTTCCGGTTAAGAGCCAAAGTCGCAGCCTCCCTGGGAATTTGCGCGGCGGGGTTTCAATAATCTCCCCAAGTTTAGCGCAACAATGGCGAGGTTTGGGAACCAAGTTATTGTTGCCGCGGTGGGAATTGCGGGAAGTCGGGCCTTCCATGTAGCATCGAGTCAAAGAGGAAGGGGTAAGGGTTCAAGACATGAAAAACGAAAAGACCGGGGCGCTCACTATTCCGGCGACGGACGATATACGCGCCGCCGGCGTGTCCGGCCTCGATCGGCGACTCGCCCGACGGGTGCTCGAGCTACTGGACCAGCCAACCTTGGGCGTTGTGCTCTGGGATGGGCACGAAATCGCGCTGCCTTCCACAACGCCTTCCCTGAAAGCGCATATCCGCGACCGCGGCGCGTTTTACGGGCTGGTGCGCAATCCCTCGCTCCACTTCGGCGATCTGTACAGCGTGGGTCGCGTCGAAGTGGAAGGCGATCTTGTCGAATTCCTGATCGCCGTTTACGACGGCATGGGAGAGAAAGGCCGCAAGAGCGTGCTGCGGCGTTTACATAAATTGCTCACGCCGCGCCCGCGCGCCAATACGTTGAACGAGTCGCGCGCCAACATCCATCATCACTACGATATAGGCAATTCGTTCTACGAGTTGTGGCTCGATAGCGAGTATCAGCAATACACCTGCGCCTACTTCCCCGATCCGACCATGACCCTCGAACAAGCGCAAGTCGCCAAGCTCGAGCACATCTGCCGCAAACTCGAATTGAAACCCGGCGACCGTGTCGTCGAAGCGGGTTGCGGCTGGGGCGGGCTCGCGCGCTACATGGCTCGGGTGCACGGGGCGCATGTGCGGGCGTATAACATCTCGCGCGAACAAGTCGCGTATGCGCGCGAGCGCGCGCGTGCCGAAGGGCTCGCCGATCGCATCGAGTACATCGAAGACGACTACCGCAACATGTCCGGCGAATACGACAAGTTCGTCTCCGTCGGAATGCTGGAACATGTCGGTCCCGATCACTACCGGGAGCTCGGCGGCGTCATCAACCGCGTGCTCACGGCGAACGGTCGAGGCCTGATTCACAGCATCGGGCGCAACAAACCCGAGCTGATGAACGCCTGGATCGAAAAACGCATCTTCCCCGGCGCTTATCCGCCCACGCTGCGCGAGATGATGAACATCTTCGAGCCACAGAACCTGTCGGTGCTCGATGTCGAAAACCTGCGGCTGCACTACGCGCGGACGCTGCGCCATTGGCTGGCCCGGTTCGAGAGCCATGCCGATAAAATCGAGTCGATGTTCGACCGCTCCTTCGTGCGCGCCTGGCGTCTTTACCTCGCCGGCTCCATCGCGGCGTTCCTCACGGGATCGCTGCAGCTCTTCCAGGTGGTCTTCGCACGGCCACGCGACAATCAGCTGCTTCCGTCGCGGGCGCATTTGTACAAATGATCTAGAGCGGCGGCGCAGGAATCAACCCAGCCAAACATTCCGCGCGGTCGAGCTGCCAGCTCAACAAGGCGCGCGTGCGGGCGGCGTCGAGGGAATCGTCGTACATCCAGCAAAGAAAGGTCGCGAGATAAATGCCGGTGAGCGCGGCCTCTTCGATGGCTCTCCACGGCAGAACGGCTTTGCGGCCGGCGGCCTCCCGCATCCACTGCACGGTGCGGCTGACACGGAGTAATCCATTCAGCTGGTAGTGCACGTGTCCGGGCTCGAGCTTGTTCGCAATCATCTGGCGCGTCACGCGCCGATGCGAAGCAAGCGCCGCCAGCCAGGACAGCAGCGCGCGCTCGGTGCGCTCTCGGGCCGACAGCGCCGAGTAATCGGGCCGCGCCGCGTCTTCCAGCATCGCCGCGTCCGCGCGGTCGAACCACGCATCGACGATGTCTTCTTTCTCGCGGAAATGCGCCCGTACCTCGTTGAGCGTCACGGCGAGCGCGGCGGCGATATCGTGTAGACGCACCTCCTCCCACGACGTTTGTTCCGCCCGGGCGAGCGCGGCGTCGACGATAGCATCCCGCGTGATAGCCATGCGTTCCTCGGTCTCATTCCTGAGAGCGGATACCCTACGGCGCGATCAGCAGGCTACGGGCCGGTTCCCGTCCGAGCCGCCGTTACACCGATTGGCGAATAACGGCTTCGACCATGGCGACGCGCAGCAATTCGCTATCCACGATCTCCGGCAGGAGATAGCGCACGCGAAAGAGCTTGGCCGCCCGGCGACAGGCCGCGCGTTCGAGCGCCGCGCGCGTATCACGCGCAAGGTCGGTGTGGGTGAGCAAATTCGCCGCGTGCCATTCGTGATAGTCGCGCACGAGCCGGGTTTCCTGCTCGCTGCCCCATTCGGCGCGCAGCAGGAGCTCCGGGAAGGACGGATACGCCAGCCGCCGCCCGGCCAGAGCGGTATCGAGCCCGGGCATTTGGAGACCCTCGCCGCCGCCGTCGTCGCCCCGGCGGAACCACTGCGCCTGCGGACGCGATCCGGCCGCGCGCTGCACGCAGCGATCGAGCACGCTGCGGTGTGGCATGTGCGACGCCTGGCCATCGGAACGGCCGAGGCTCGGCGCGAAAAAATCGTCGTCGCCCGCCAGCGCCGCGCGCCAGCCGAGCGCAACTGCCTGGGGCGGCGCCCGGTCCGGCAGCGTCGTCGCGAGCAGCGCGAGCGGCAATCGGTCGCTCGCACCGAGCAGCCACAGCTCCAGCCGGTCCGCGAGAGGAAAAGGCAGCGCGGGACGTTCGCGCAGGGCCTGGATAATCGGCTGCGTGCGCTCGGTCTCGATCAAGCTTCCATGGCCGTCGGCGCGCCAAACGCCGTAACTCGAGAAGCGCGTGCGTTGATTCAGAAATTGCACGCGCCAGCGCAAACCATCGGCGCTCATCGCGCGAAAACCAGGACACTCGGCAACCTGAACCGTGCCCTGGTACGGAGACAGGCGGCGCAAACTATAGTAGCGCGCGCCCTGCATCAACGCGTGCCGGACGGCTTGCGCTTGCGCGCGCGAGGATGCGCTTGGTCGTAGACCTTGGCGAGATGCTGAAAATCGAGATGCGTATAAACTTGCGTCGTGGCGATGCTGGCGTGACCGAGCATCTCCTGCACGGCTCGCAAATCCCCGCTCGACTCGAGCACGTGCGAGGCGAACGAGTGCCGCAACATGTGCGGATGCACCGGCTGGCCGATTCCCTGGGCGCGCGCCCGATGCGCGACGATGCGCTCCACGTCGCGTCCACTCAGGCGTCGACCGCGCGGCGACAGGAAGACCGCCGTTTCGCCCGGCGCGGCCCATCGCGAACGCTCGGCGAACCATTTCTCGAGCGCCGCCAGCGCCGACTTCCCCACCGGCACCACGCGCACTTTGCTGCCTTTGCCCGAGACTCTTACCGTGCCGTCCGCCAACAGATCGTCACGATTAAGGGCGCACACTTCGGCGAGCCGCAATCCGGACGAATAAAGAAGCTCGAGCAACGCGCGATCGCGCACGGCGGTCTCGTCGCTTGCCGCGATCTCGACCAGGCGCGTCGCCTCGTCCGCGCTCAAGCTTTTCGGCAAACGCCGCCCCGATTTCGGCGCGCCGATGCCGGCGGCCGGATCGCGCGTCACGACGCGCTCGCGCAGCAAATAGCGGTAGAACGAACGTACCGCGGAGAGATGTCGCTGGATGCTGCGCCCGGAAAGCCCGCCCTGATGCAGCTGCCCGACGTGGAGCCGCAAGTGCGCCGGATCGAGGCCTTGCCAGTCCGTTATGCCGCGCCGCCGGCAGAAATCACAGAGCCGCTCCAGATCGCGACCATAGTTGGCTACCGTCAACCGCGACAGCCGCCGCTCATTACTGAGATAACTTTGAAATTGACGAATCGATGTGTCGAGCGACACGGGCGGGATGATAGGGCCTGCCCTCAACCGGTGGGAGCGAAGCGGGCGATACTGTGCATCAGGATATCGCCGAGCTTCGCGAGATAAACCGTGCCCATTTCGGCGTGGAAGCGACGCGCATCGTGACTGCCGAGCGCGAGGAGCCCGAAGGCGCCCTGGGCACCGAGCGCAATAAGCGCGGCCGAGCGAACTTCCGCGGCGTTCGCGCCGAACAGGTATTTCATTAAGCTCTCGTCGAAGCGGGAACCACAAACCGGTTTGCCCGCGCCATACTCCCGCAGCACGCTTTTCAGGCGCGCATCGTCCCCCATGAACTCGGAACGAGTAAAAGCCGCGTTGCCTTCGCCGTGACAGAGAATCGCCACGACGTCGATGCGAAACTCGCGGCGCAGCATCTCGTAAGCGTTGTCGAAAACATCGTCGAGCGACGCGCTATCCGCCATGGCGATCGCGAAGCGGTGCAGGCGCGCCGCCAGGACGTCGTTTTCGCGGGCGATGGCGAGGAGCTCGCGCAATTGCTGGCGCAAGGAGTCGTTTTCGTCGCGCAGAACCCGCACCTGGCGCTCGATCAGTGAAGTGGCGGCGCCCGCTTCGTGCCGCAGCGCGAGCTTGGCTAATGTATCGGGATGGCGCAGAAAGAAGTCGGGATGCTCTTCGAGATAACGGGAAACCGCGTCTTCCCAGGACAGCTCGCTCTCTTTGTCGCCGCTCGATACCTTTTGCGTCATAGCGCGCCTCTATGATGATGAGCCGGAAAAATCCGTCCCCGGCTCGTTTTTCCGCAGCATCCCGGTGTCGCACGAGGACTGACGACAGTTGGTCATCAATCGGCCAGCTCCATCGTACCTTCGAACACGGAACGCGCCGGTCCGGCGAGCCACACCGGCTCCCCCTCGCCCGCCCACGTCACGGATAACGATCCGCCGAGCAGGGCCACGTCGACCGTTTCGTCGAGCATACCGCGCAGACGGCCCGCCACCACTGCCGCGCAGGCACCGCTGCCGCATCCCAGCGTTTCGCCGGCGCCGCGCTCCCACACGCGCAGGCGAATGTGACGGCGATCGATCACTTGCATGTATCCGGCATTGACGCGTTTCGGGAAGCGCGAGTGTCGCTCCAGGCGCGGGCCTTGCGTCGCCACCGGCGCCGCCTGTACGTCCGGCACCACCTGCACCGCATGCGGATTTCCCATCGACAATACGCTCGCCTGCACCTTGTCGCCATCCACGTCCAAATCATAGACGAGCGCCCGCCTTTCGGCGATGAAGGGAACGTCGCGCGGCTCGAAACGCGGCGCGCCCATTTGCACCACCACTCGTCCGTCGGACAGCACGCGAGGGCGAATGCGTCCGCCCAGCGTTTCCACGACCAGCTCGTCTTTGCGGGTCAGGCCCTTGTCCCGCACAAAACGCGCGAAACAGCGGGCGCCGTTTCCGCACTGCTCCACCTCGCCGCCGTCGGCGTTGAAAATGCGGTAACGGAAATCGGCGTCGCCGCCCTGGGGCCGCTCCACTAGGAGCACCTGATCGCAGCCGACGCCGAAATGGCGATCGGCGAGCTGGCGCACGCGGCCCTCGGACAGCGTGATGGGACGACTAAAACCGTCGATCACCACGAAATCGTTCCCCGTCCCTTCCATCTTCGTGAATTCGACCCGCATAGTTTAAGCTTACCCGCTGCGCCGCCGGGGATAAACCGCTATCAGGGCGCCGACGACAATGAAGACTTTCCTGCTCAGGCGTTTTCACGCCCTCAAGACGACGGAACGTCACTGGCTGCGCAAAACCATGGGAGTGCTTCTGGTCATCGGGGGCCTGCTCGGCTTTCTGCCGGTCCTCGGTTATTGGATGCTTCCGTTGGGGCTCGCGTTGCTGGCGGTCGATTTCGCATTCGTTCGCCGCTTCAACCGTCGCGCATTGGTTTGGTGGGAACGGAGGCGTCGCCAAATAAACGGGGAGCACCGCGACAACACCGGCGACAACCCGTCGCGCGCGAGGAAACGCCCTTAAGCTCGCCTTAAGGATCCGGCGGCAGCCGCGACTCGAGCGCGAGCAAGTCCGCCACCGTCTCGCGCCGGCGGACCACGCAATAGCGGTCGCCCTCCACGAGCACCTCCGGAGCGCGCGGGCGGGCGTTATAGTTCGAGCTCATCGTCGCGGCATAGGCGCCGGCGGAAGCGACGGCGAGCAAGTCGCCCTCCTCGATGGCGAGCGCGCGGCCGTGTCCCAGGAAGTCCCCGCTCTCGCAGACCGGCCCGACGATGTCGTAGACCGTGCTCGATTTATCGGTTCTGAGCTGCACCGGCCCGATATCGTGCCAGGCGTCGTAGAGCGCCGGGCGCAACAGGTCATTCATCGCGGCATCGACGATCGCGAAGTTACGCTCGGCGCCGTGCTTGAGGTACAACGTGCGCGTAAGCAGTACTCCCGCGTTTCCGACAACCGACCTGCCGGGCTCGATCATGAGTCGCAACGACTGGTAGCGGGCGCCGAATCGCTCGAGCGCCCCGAGGAGCGCCAGCACGTAGTCATGCGGTTCGGGCGGTTGTTCGTCGGCGTAGCGGATACCGAGACCGCCCCCCATGTCCAGATGCTCGAGCGCGACGCCCTCATCCATCAGCTCGCCGGCGAGATCGAGCACGCGCTCGAGCGCCGTGACGACCGGAGCAACGTCGTCGAGGCGCGAGCCGATGTGAAAGGCGACGCCCTTTACCTCGATATTCGGAAGACCGGCGGCACGGCGATAAACGTCGGCGGCCTGCGCGATGTCGATGCCGAACTTGCTCTGCTTGAGCCCCGTCGCGATATACGGATGGGTCATGGGATCGACATCGGGATTGACGCGCAAACTCAACGGCGCCTGCTTGCCGAGATGCGCGGCCACGCGATTCAATACGTCGAGCTCGCTCGCCGATTCCACGTTGAAGCAGCCTATCCCCACCTCGAGCGCCCGTCGCATCTCCGGTTCACTCTTGCCGACGCCCGAGAACACGACTTTGGTCGGATCACCGCCCGCCGCCAGCACGCGCTCGAGCTCCCCGACCGACGTGATGTCAAAACCGGAACCGAGGCGCGCCAGCACCTCAAGCACGGCGAGGTTTGAATTCGCCTTTAAGGCATAACACACCAAGTGCTCGCGCCCCCCGAACGCTTCATCGAACGCATGCCAACGTTCCTCGATGTGGGCCCGCGAGTACACGTAGCAGGGCGTACCGACTTCGTCGGCAAGCGCAGCGAGGTCGACTCCTTCGGCATAGAGCCGACCGTGCCTGTAGGCAAACGGATTCAACGGATATCCTGATCGGCAGTGGTGGTTATCGGTGGCTGCTTCGTCGCAGAAGCGGGAGCCGCCGCCTCGGTAGGCAAATACAGTGGCCCTTTTTTCCCGCAACTCACCAGCGGCGCAATCCCCACGCTCACAAAGAGAATCGCGACGCCAATCCTGCTTACACGAAACAAGACCTATTCCCTTTATGACGGAGGGCCAAGCTTAACCGGCGGCGACAACGGTATCCACTGGCAGCGACGCCAGCTTTTAATCAAGACTAATGCCAAAGGTCCGCACGCTTTCTATACTTAAAGAGACGCCCGCGGCAGCAAGGCCGCACTGTCTCCTCGGCGAAGCGAGGAACGAGCGCGGATTTTTGGATGCCCACGGTGTCCAACTTAAAAAGGTCAAACACCACTACGTGGAGGTGTCATGCGCTTGCCGTCGCTCCAGCAGTTTTTCCGCCACCAGCTGCAACAGGGTTTTCAGGCGTGCGGGCTGAACCCAGCGGCGGGAACCATCGAATACGTCAGCGAGGTGCTTGCCCAATTCGCCCATGCACGCGTATTCCATTCCCTGCGGGACGACGAAGGCCGGCCGCTCGAATACATCATCGATATGCTGGTCGCTTGGCAACAAGCGCAAGAAGGAAGGAACGGGCGGCGCGACGTGGCCCGGGAAGGGGCAATCGTGCGCTACATCGGCGATTACGCGCTTTTTATGAGCGGCCTCTTCCGGGAACGGGTAAAAGCGCGCGGAGAGCTCGGCTACTACGTGGCTCACGGGCGCAACGCCTTCTGGCGCTCGGCGGACTACGAGGCAAACCCGGCGCGGCGCCAAACCTACCGGCGCCTGTATCAGGATTTCAGCCCGATCTCCGACATCCTCGACTATCTGCGCCGCGTGCAGTTTCCCCTCGAGGGCCGTCGCAGCTCGGATAATCTGCTGGCCGCCTACTGGCGGGTGTAACGCTCCCAGATCAAGCGGCGCCGATCGATGCCCGATCTGCGCTCTTTCTCATCCGCTCGCGGGTCCCATCGCAACGAACCGCGTCGATCCACCCCGCGGCGACGATCCTGCCGCCGCCGCTCGTAATAGATCGGGCGGCGCTGCTCGCGATCCCCGGTACTGTCATCCCAGCCTTCCCCCATCGCCCCCCCTTTCTATATCTAATTAGTTAAATTGTTGCCTGGAGCTTCCATAATGTACCACGTCGTCCGGCTGCGTTGCCCCCTGGCCGGTCAACCGACCTTCCCGCCGCACGTTGTTTCCTGAAAGAAACCGAGAAGCTACCGTGAAAATGCCCAGACGGCCGCTTTTGCCCCGGGGGTTCCCGATTGGCTGGACCCACCCAACCGCCGCGTCGAGAATAGCGGTGCCCGGCATGAGCAGAAGGACAGGCGTTGAGCCCTGATGGCACACGTCGAATCGACAAGAAGGATCGAGATTAGCAGCCTGGCAACGAGGAGATCGACGCTGGACTCCAAGCAGGTGCTGGATCGTTTTCTCGCGGGCATCGAGCGGCGCGCATTCGTCATGGCGCGTGTTGCGACGGGCAGCACCGAAGAGGCGCTCGACATCGTGCAAGACGCGATGTTGCAGCTCGTCCAACACTACAGCGGGCGAGAAGAACGCGAGTGGGCGCCGCTGTTCCATCGGATACTGCAACGGCGCATCTACGACTGGTATCGGCGCACGCGCGTGCGCAACCGCTGGCGCCATTGGTTCAGCCGAGAGGACGAGGAGAGCGGGGACCCGCTCGAAAATTTTCCGGACCCCGCGATGGTGGACCCGGCGGAGCTGAACGCCACGGACCGCACGATGGCCGCGCTCAAAGCGGCGGTCGCGCAGTTGCCGCTGCGCCAACAACAGGCGTTTCTGTTACGTACCTGGGAAGGAATGGACGTCGAGGAAACCGCACGCGCCATGGGGTGCTCTGCCGGGAGCGTCAAAACGCATTATTCGCGCGCGGTGCATACGCTGAGAGAACGATTGAAGGATCATTGGCAATGAGGACACCCACCGAACAAGAACTGCAAGAGGCCGCGCGTCGGCTGCTGCAAAAGAGCGAGCTTGAGTGTGATGACTTCACCGTGGCGCGCCTGCGCGCGGCCCGGCTGCGCGCCCTCGAGGCGAGGCGCCGGCCATTCCTCCTGTCGTGGCAGGCGCTCGGTGGCATCGCGACGGCCGGGATCGCGGCGGCCCTCGCCGGGGTGCTGTGGCTTAAAGCACCTTCCGATTTGCCGGGCCCCCGCGGTAGTGAAACCCCGGTCGCGGACATCGAACTACTGACGACAAAGGAAAGTCCCGATTTTTATACCGAGCTCGATTTCTACGACTGGTTGGCGAGCGAAGCGGATGCGAGCTGAGCAGGGACCATGCCGAACGGTGGGACGTTATTTAATGGTCGCCTCCCTCGCCTGCCTTTGGTCCGCCGGCATTGTTGCGGCCGAGGGCTCCATTCCGTGGGAGCAATTGAGCCCGCAGGAACAGCAAACGCTAAAACCCTTTCAGCAACGCTGGTCGCAACTGCCCGCCGAGCGCCAGCAGCGCCTGCGCCAAGGCGCGGCGCGCTGGCAACAGATGACGCCGGAGGATCGGGAGCGCGCGCGCCAGCGGTTTTCCCGCTGGCAGCAGATGTCTCCCGAAGAGCGGGCGCGCGCGCGCGAACGCTATGAGCGCTTCAAGCAACTGCCGCCCGAGGAACAGCAACGATTGCGGCAGCAACACGAGCGCTTCAAGAGCCTGCCGCCCGAGGAGCGCGAACGGCTGCGGGAACGTTGGCGCAGCATGTCGCCGGAAGAGCGCAAACAATTCCGCGAAGAACACCGGCCGCCCGGGCCGGGCGGCCGAGCGGGACGTTAAGAAGGCCGGTACTTGGTCGCCCGGCCGCGCACGGCGTCGGCGGGATATTTCCCTTCGTTGATGGCGATTTTGCGGTCCGCGGCCGCGAGCAGGTCGATTCCCAACCGATCGGCCAGTTGAACGAGGTAGAGAAGAACGTCCGCCATTTCCTGCTCGACCGCATCGCGCTGCTCCGGGGACAAGGCCCGACTTTCTTCCGCCGTGAGCCATTGGAACCGCTCGACGAGTTCTCCGGCCTCGACGATGAGCGCCATGGCGAGATTCTTCGGCGTATGAAATTGCTCCCAATCGCGCGCCCGCGCGAACTCCTCGAGCCGCCGGCGTATGTCTTCGAGCGTACGTGGGCTCATGCGATGGCGGCTCCGTCCGCCCGCCGGATCTCGCCTCCGCGGCCCACCACTTTTCCGCGGTACATGGCGGCGTCGACCGCTTTGAGCAGCGTATCGAGATCCGCGCCGTCCTCCGGCGCGAGAGCGATCCCTATCGTCACACTCAAGCGTGCGCTTCCGCAAGCGGCAGCCGCCACCGCCGCCTGCAGGCGCCTGGCGACAACCGCGGCGTGCTCGAGACTGGTCTCGGGCAGAACAACCACGAACTCATCCCCGCCGAAACGCGCCACGATGTCCGCACTTCGCACTTGCGCCGCGATCCCGCGCGCCACCTCCTGCAATATGCGATCACCGGCGTCGTGCCCGTGTGCGTCGTTTACCGCCTTGAACCCGTCGAGATCGGCGAACAACACCGCAAGCGGCGCGCCCTGAATGGCCAGGGAACGGAACAGGGCGCTGGTGCGCTCCTGCAGTCCGCGGCGGTTCAGCAAACCGGTTAATGCGTCGTTACAGCTCGCGATCTCGAGGTTGCGCCGCGCGCGCTCGACGTTTTTCATCAGCGCATAGGAATAGAGAACGATAATGCTGATAAACAATATGAAGAAAATGCTGGTCACCGAGAGATGCGCGAGGTAATCCGACGCCCGCAGGCCGAACACGACGGCGGCGAGCGCGAAACTCGCGAGCACGGTCTCGGCGAAAGCACGCAACCCATAGCGCATGCCATTGCCCAGGGTAATGACGACGTACACCAGATAGCCCGGCGACATGACGTTGGTATCGACGAACACCGCCGCCGAAACGCCGATCACATCCGTCAACATCGCAAGGCGCAGCCGCAGCGGCGAAGCCACGTGCCGCCGGGCGTGCAGCATGAAGACGGTGGTGAGCGCCAGATAAACGATACAGACGACGTTGATAAAGGGAAGATAAGCGTGGGGCTCGCGCACCACCGAGTCACCGAAATTGAAGTAAGCAAGCCCGAGCGCGCAGAAAAGGTAACGGGTGATAAATTGGGTGCGTTGCTCGTCCCAGGTCGCCGTGCGCAATCGGTCCGCTTCCCGGCGCAGATGCGTGCGGCGCTCGCCGCCGCGTCGATCCGCGGCGCGCCGGCCGAGGTTGCGCGCCGGCTCGCCGCTTGCCCAACGCGCCTTGGCCATGGACGCGCTTAGCCGTCTTGCGCCAAGCGCCGGCGCGCCTGCGCCGCCGCGGCGCGCACTTCATCGGGCGCCGTGCCGCCGACGTGGCGACGCGCCTTCACCGACCCCGAAGGCGCAAGAACGTCGTATACGTCGGCCGCAATCCGCTTGTCGCAGGCTTGCAGCTCACCGAGCGCAAGTTGCGCAAGATCGCGGCCGCTCGCGAGCCCGACCCGCACGGCGCGCCCGACGATTTCATGGGCATCGCGAAACGGAACGCCTTTACGCACGAGATAATCGGCGAGATCGGTCGCGGTGGCGTAACCCTCGCCCGCCGCCTGCGCCAAGCGCTCGCGGCGGACGCTCAGCGTTTCGACCAGCCCCGCGTACACCCTCAGGCAGATCAGCGTGGTGTCGAGGGTATCGAAGACCGGCAATTTGTCTTCCTGATTGTCGCGGTTGTAAGCGAGCGGCTGCGCCTTCATGAGGGTCAGCAGCGCGACGAGGTGGCCTTGCACGCGCGCGCTCTTGCCCCGCACCAGCTCCGGGACGTCCGGGTTCTTTTTCTGCGGCATGATGGATGATCCCGTGCAGTACGCGTCGGCGAGCTCGACGAAACCGAAGAGCGGCGAGGACCAGAGCACCAGCTCCTCCGACATGCGCGACAGATGCATCATGAGCACGGCGCACGCGCCGACGAATTCGATCGCGAAGTCGCGGTCGGAAACGGCGTCGAGCGAATTCCGCGCGACGTCATCGAAGCCGAGCAGCTTTGCGGTGTACGCGCGGTCGATCGGGTAACTGGTGCCGGCCAGCGCGGCGGAACCCAGCGGCAGGACGTTCACGCGGCGGCGCACATCGCGCAGACGCTCGCCGTCGCGCGCCAGCATCTCGAACCAGGCAAGCAGATGGTGGCCGAACGTCACGGGCTGCGCGATCTGCAAGTGCGTGAAGCCCGGCATGATCGTGTCCGCCTCGCTTTCCGCGCGGGCGACGATCGCCGTCTGCAAATGCTTCAGCGCGTCGCGCAACGCATCGATACCATCGCGCAGGTAGAGGCGCAAGTCGGTCGCCACCTGATCGTTGCGCGAGCGCGCCGTATGCAGTTTCTTTCCGACCTCGCCCACATGCTCGATCAGCCGCGCCTCGATGTTCGTGTGCACGTCCTCTAGCTCGCTCTTCCAGTCGAAACGACCGGCGTCGATTTCCGCCTCGATCCGCTCGAGCCCTTGAACGATCTGGTCGCGCTCGGCCGGCGTCAGCACGCCGACATGCGCGAGCATGCGCACGTGCGCGATAGAGCCGAGGATGTCGTAGTGATACAGCCGACGATCAAAATCGACCGAAGCGGTGAAGCTGGCGACCAGGGCATCGGTCGCCTCGCCGAACCGGCCGCCCCATAACTTGCCTTTTGTCATTTTGCGATGCGCATGATGCTGAGAATGATGACGGACGCCCGTTCAAATGCTCGTCGCCGTCCATCCGTGACGGCCCCCCGATCATCGGTAAGAGATTGTTGTCGCCCCGCCTCCGGACTATGTTTGCAGTAGCAACACGTTGCCTGATTCGGACTCTCCTTTGTGCACCCCCACCCCGAATTCCGGATCAGGTCTTCAGGCCCCCGTCTCGTACGGGGGTTTTTTTTTGGATGCCGCGGAGCCAGCGCGCAGTATACTGGACCCACCTGCTTATAGAATAATCACGCCACGCGGGTCGATGCTAATCCGCTGAATCTATACTTGAACTGCGGGGCGCGCCACCCATGGCGCGATTTGTTGCAAGGCCCAATGCCGCTACGTTTTAAATCGCGGCGGGATTCCTCTGACGGGTGCACGCCACTTCCGCGCGGTGACTTTTAGTAGATAAACGGACGCGATGCCGCGAGGCAAAACGGGCGAACACGAGCGTATGCCACACGCACAAACGCACGAACGACATTTTCTACCGGATTTCGGATCCTTCGGCATGGCGATCCGGTTCATCTTTCTCGCCGAGATGATCGCCATCATCATCACCATCGGACGCAACCCCGTGTTCGATGAACAGGCGTGGCAGGACCTGAACCTCTTGTCCGCCTTCGCGATTTCGATCTCGATGTGCAGCGTCGTCATTTTGAAACTCGCCGCGCCGCTGCTGCGGCGCACCTCCGTCGCGTTCGGCTCGGTGTTGGTGATACTGCTGCTGCTCCTCGTGACGGCGATCGGCACGGACGGCATGATCTTCGCGCTGCACGACCTCGGCCTGATTCCGGAGCGCTGGCCGGCGTGGCGCGAGTCGCTCATCATCCGCAGCCTCATGGTCGCGCTCATCATCGGGGTGCTCGGCGTGCGTTACTTCATCGCGCAGCATCAGGCGGAAGTCGAAGGCCGCGCGCAGCAGGAGGCGCGCATGCAGGCGCTGCAATCGCGCATTCGGCCGCATTTTCTCTTCAACAGCCTGAACAGCGTGGCCAGCCTCACGCGCAGCAACCCGGAGAAGGGCGAGGCCGTGCTGCACGACCTCGCGGATCTCTTCCGCGTACTTCTCGCCGATGCGCGTAAGCTCGTCCCGCTTTCGGCGGAGCGCGAGATCTCGCGCCAGTATCTCGAGATCGAGAAGATCCGCCTGGGCGACCGCCTGCACGTGCAATGGAACGTGAGTCCCAATATCCCGCGCTCGGCGCTCATTCCGGCCTTGACCCTGCAGCCGATATTGGAGAACGCGATTTACCACGGTATTGAACCGCGCTTCGCAGGCGGAATGATCAAAATCGACATGTGGGCCGAGGGAGAAACGCTCAATATTCTGATCAGCAATCCGCTGCCCGATGTCCGCAAAGACACGCGCGGCAAAGGCAACAAGATTGCACAGGAAAACACCCGCCAGCGCCTCATCACACAGTTCGGCTCGGCGGCAAGCCTGGCGGCGTTCGAAGAGGGCGGGCAGTACCACGTTAAAATCAAAATGCCGATCGTGAGGGGGTGAGGCCGGGAATTCGCCAATGCACTTAACGTGGATTGGCGCGGCCGAACGGGCTGGCCAGGAGGCCAGCCCCCCCGATTTCGCGCGAAGCAGGGATAGCGCAGCGCGAAACAGCCGGAGTTTTCGCGAATGCACTTAACACGTCAGCAAAAAACGGCCACGGAGGGCCGGGCTGAGGGTTATCCAAGACACAGGCGATGCGCCACGGATGGTGGGGCCGAATTTCAGCGACGCGGCGGCACGCGTAATCTGCGTTCGCGCCGCCGGACACCCGCCCCGGAGGGCCGGGCGGGGACCCGCGAGGCTACAAAAGCCGCGCCAGAGCTGCCGGGCAAGACCGTGGAGACCGGCATTACGAGAACCGATGTCAGGCGACGGATCACTGACTACAGTGAAGAGATGAGGATTACAAGGTACAAACGTGGAACTCCTAACGGTTCGCCATAACGTTCAGGCATGGCTGCGCGCCGCGAGCGACTTCGTGGGCTTGAGCCAGCCAACGGCGGAACCGGCGGAGACGGACGACGGTTTCCTGCCGGACTTCTGTTCCGCGCCGGTGGTGCTGAATGTCGTGATCATCGCGGAAATGTTCGCGTTCATGGCGACGCTCATCACGCGCCGGATTTCGGTGAACATCCTCGAAGACCTGCTGTTGATCTCGCTGTTCGTGCAATGGGTGGCGATCACGAGTGTCGCCGCGCTGTGTTACGCCCGTCGATACCTGAACCGTTTGCCCAAGGCGCGGGCGCTCGGCATGGCGTATGCGCTGCTACTGCTGGTGACGCTCCTGGTCAGCGAAGCGGCCGTCTGGGTGCTATACCTGCTCGGTCGCATCAGCACGCCGCGGCCCGAGTGGCACTTGTACTTCCACATTCAGAACTTCACGGTCAGCCTGCTGGTCAACGGCCTCGCGCTGCGTTACGTTCTCGCCAAGCACGAGCTGCGTCAGCGCACGCTGTCGGAAGCGCGCGCCAAGATTCAGGCGCTGCAATCGCGCATCCGCCCGCATTTCGTGTTCAACAGCCTGAACATCATCGCGAGCCTCACGCGCAACGAACCGGCGCGCGCCGAAGCCGCCGTCGAGGATATGGCGGATCTTTTTCGCATGATGCTGTCTGAGGACGAACAGCTGGTGCCGGTTAAGAAGGAAATCGACGTCGCCAAGAAATACCTGGCGCTCGAGAATTTACGGCTCGATCAGCGTCTACACGTCGAATGGGACGTCGGCACGTTTCCGCGCAAAGCCGCGGTGCCGGTGCTCACGCTGCAGCCGTTACTGGAAAACGCAGTGCGCCATGGAATCGAGGCGCTGCCAACGGGAGGAACCGTTGCCGTCAAGCTCTGGGAAGAGAACGGCAACATACATATACGCGTGGACAATCCTTATCCCACGAAATCGAAGACCCGACCGGATACTCCCAGCCGCTCGCTCGACAACATCCGCCAGCGGCTGCAAAGCCACTACGGCGAAACCGCACAACTCGAGGCGCGGGGGGAAAACGGTCAGTTCAGCGTGACGGTGGTCATCCCGATGCGCGGAGGAAACGTATGAGAGTGCTGATCGTAGACGATGAAAAGCTGGCGCGTGACCGCTTGCGCGAGCTGCTGGCAGATATCGGCGGTTATACCGTCATCGGCGAGGCCATGAACGGCGCCGAAGCGGTGGAGAAGGCGTCGGAGCTGAACCCTGACGTTCTGCTCATGGATATTCGCATGCCCGGCATGGACGGGCTCGAGGCGGCGATGCATTTGATGGGCATGGAGCACCCGCCGAGCGTGATTTTCACGACGGCCTACGACCAGCACGCGCTCGACGCGTTCGACGTCAACGCCGTCGATTACCTGCTGAAGCCGATTCGCAAGGACCGCCTGGCGAACGCGCTCACCAAGGCGCGCAAGCTCACCATGAAGCAGGTGCAGGAGCTGCACCACGCGCGCAAGGAAATGCCGACACGCACGCACATCAGCGTGCATCTGCGCGGCAACATCCGGCTGGTGCCGGTACCGGAAATTATTTACTTCCTCGCCGACAGCAAGTACGTCGTGATACGCACGACCAACGAAGAGCATCTGATCGAAGACTCGCTGGTCAATCTGGAAAAGGAATTCGGCGACCGGTTCCTGCGCGTGCACCGCAACGCCCTGGTCGCCACGCAGTTCATCAAAGGCATCGAGAAAAGCCCCGCGGGAACGTGGCAGGTGAACCTGCGCGGCGTCGACAAGAAACTCGACGTGAGCCGGCGACACACCGCGTCCGTGCGACGCTGGGCGCGTAATCGGCCGGCGGTCGCGGCGACGGGGTAGCGGTGTCAACCGCCCTTCGCGGGCGGTTAGTCGAATCGTAATAAATGTAATAAATTGCACTTGCGGTTCCCGACCCGCTCCCGGCATCCGCCGCCCGCGTCATTCGCACATCCTGTGCAGCACCGCAGGTCGGGATACTTTCTTTTGCTTCGCCAAAAGAAAGTCGCTTGCCGTGGGTCGGCGACTCACAAGTAACATTTAATACATCGACCGGTTATTACATCGACAAGTAACTACATCCACGAGCGCCGAGCGGCGCTCGATCCTCTTATCCGCCCAGCGCATCCGAACCACATCCCTTATAATTCCCTTTCGCCGCCTGAGGACACGCGCCGCCCATGACTACCCTCCGCATCGGCACTCGTAAAAGCCCGCTCGCCCTCTGGCAAGCCGAGCACGTGCGCGCGCTACTGCTCGAGCGCACACCATCGCTTCATGTCGAGCTGATCAAAATCACGACCGAAGGCGATCGAATCCTCGACCGTCCGCTGGCGAGCGCCGGCGGCAAGGGGCTTTTCATCAAGGAGCTTGAGCAGGCGCTGTTCGACGGACGCATCGATCTCGCCGTTCACTCGATGAAAGACCTCACGGTCACCTTGCCGGAGGGGTTGCACATCGCGGCGGTGCTCGAGCGCGCCGACCCGCGCGACGCCTTCGTTTCCGGTCGTTATCGGCGCCTGGACGATCTTCCCGCCGGCGCGCGTATCGGCACGTCGAGCCTGCGGCGCCAATGTCAGCTGCGCGCCCGTTTTCCCCGCTATGACGTGGTGAATCTGCGCGGCAACGTCAACACGCGACTTGCCAAGCTCGACGCGGGCGAATTCGACGCGTTGATCCTCGCCATCGCGGGACTGGAGCGGCTCGGTTTGCGCCAGCGCGTGCGCGAAGGGCTCGATCCCGCGGTGAGCCTTCCGGCCGTGGCGCAGGGAGCGATTTGCATCGAGTCGCGTCGCGACGACGCGGCGACCAACGGATATCTTGCGCCGCTCGACCATGCGCAGACGCGCCGTTGCACCGCCGCCGAGCGGGCGTTGAATGCGGAGCTGCAAGGCGGCTGTCAATTACCGATCGCGGCTTACGCGGAACTACATGGCGACACCCTGCATTTGCGCGCGCTGGTCGGCGACCCGGAGGGCCGCGAGATTCTGCAGGCGGCGGGCCACGGTCCCGTCGCCGAGCCCGAGGCGCTTGGCAAGCGCATCGCGAAAGAGCTGCTGGCGCGCGGCGCCGGCGCGCTCATCGAAAAGGCTCACCGCCGTGCCTGAGAGCGGGCCCGGTAAACAGACGCTGCGCGGGATCGGTGTCCTCGTCACGCGTCCGGCCTACCAAGCGATCAACCTGGCGCGGCTCATAGAACAAGCGGGTGGCAGCGCCATTCTCTTTCCTACAATCGATATTGTTCCGCCGGCGGACCCTGCCCGCTTGCTGGCGCTGCTTGACCGGCTCGCGGAGTTCGATCTCGCCATTTTCGTAAGTCCCAATGCGGTCGAGCAGACCTTCGGATGGCTGCGATCGCAACGCCGGTCGTGGCCGGCGGAGCTGCGCGCCGCCTGCGTCGGTCCGGGAAGCGCCCGCGCACTGGCCCAGGCGGGCATTCGGGACGTGCTGGTTCCCGCGGTCGGCGCCGACAGCGAAGCATTGCTCACGCTGCCCGCGTTGCAGGCCGTGGCGGGAAAACGCGTCGTTATCTTTCGCGGAGGCGGCGGACGCGAGTTGCTCGCGGATACCCTGAAACAGCGCGGGGCGACGGTGACTTACGCCGAATGCTACCGGCGCGCGCGCCCCACGGCGGACACGGCGAAGCTGGTCGATACCTGGCGGAACGATCGAATTCACGTCGTGAGCATCACCAGCACCGACGGCTTGCGCAATCTTTACGGGATGCTGGGCGATACGGATCGCGGCTGGCTGCTGCACACCCCGGTGGTCGTGGTGAGCAAGGCGCAAGCCGCCGAATGCCGGCGACTCGGTTTCGCGAACGAGGCCCTGATCGCGACCGCGGGCAGCGACGAGGCTATACTGGAGACAATCAAAGCGTGGCGGCTAGGCCGTTTTTCCCTATAATCGTTTTCCTCGCCCGCAGGGAACAGTGCAGAGTTCTTCTGTCCGCCTGACAAAACATGGATACCGAAGAAGATACCTCCCCGGAAAGGCGCCAAACGGCGCGCGACCGGCGTCGCAAAGGTTCGCCGCCGCCTCGCAGCGGCCGCGTTTCAGGCGGCCTCGCGCTCATCCTCGCCGCGGTCGCGCTGCTGCTCACCGGTTACCTTTGGTACACCCTCATTTACGAACGGCCGGAGCTGGTCCAGATCGACTTACCGCGCACGCTTGCGGATCTTGAGCGCAGCACGGGCGAGCTGAAGACCTCGCTCGACGATGCGGAAGATCAGATCGGCTCACTTTCCGAGACGCAGAACACACTGAAAACCGCGGTGGACAAAATGCAGGCGGAGCTCGGGCGCAACCAGGCGCAGTGGGTCGTAAGCGAGGCCGAGCAGTTGCTCGCGATCGCCAACCGCCGCTTGCAGCTCGCGCGCGACGTCGGCTCGGCGCTCGGCGCGCTGCGTGCGGCCGATCGGCAGCTCGAGCTGCTTGCCAGCCCGGGTCTGCTGCCCGTGCGTCGCGAAATCGCGCGGGAAATTTCCCAACTCGAGGCGCTCGAGCGTACCGATGTCGCCGGCATTTCCCTGCGGCTCGGAAATCTCGCCGACGGCGTGGATCAGTTGCCGCTCGCGCCCGAAATGCGCACCGCCGAGCAGACCGCGGCCGCGCAAGTCGCCGAGGCCGGACGCGAAAACGGCAAAAGCGCGGCGCCGAGCGCCTGGAAAGACTTGTTGAGCCTCGTGCGCATACGCCGCTACGACAACGCGCCGCGTCCACCGCTCCCGCCCGAACAGCAGTATTACGCGCGCGAGAACTTCCGGCTCATGCTCTATGGCGCGCAGAACGCGCTGCTACAGGGCAATGCGTCCACCTACCAGCAAAACCTGAAGACCGCGAGCCGCTGGATCGGAGATTATTTCGACCGCAGCACCCCCGCCGTCGCCGCCGCGCAGGCGGAGCTCGAGAAAATGCGCAGCACGCCGGTGATGGGACAACTGCCGGACATCTCGCCGTCGCTCGAAATGCTGCGCAAAGCGTCCGGCCGGCGGTCAGAATCATGAGGCTCGTTTTTGTCATCATCGGCGTGCTGCTCGCCGCGATTCTACTGACGCTCGCGGTGCTGAAAGATCCGGGTTACGTCCTGATCGCACGCATGCCGTGGAGCGCCGAGATGTCGCTCCCGGTGTTCGTGCTGCTCGCGCTCGTCGGCGTAACGGCTTTTTATCTCCTCATTTACTTCATCGTCCGGCTCGTGCGCATCCCGCGCGACGTCGCGCGCTGGCGCGTTCGCCGCGTGCAACGCCAAGGCCGCGAGGGACTCTATCAGGGACTTCTCAAGCTCGCCGAAGGCAATTGGGTGGAGGCGGAAGCGCAGTTACTCGCGAGCATGCGCGGTTCCGAGATGCCGGTACTGAGCTATCTCGGCGCCGCCTGCGTCAATCAGGGCCAGGGAAATCTCGAGAAGCGCGATGAGTATCTGGCGGCCGCGCACCGGGCGGCGCCGCAACATCATCTCGCCATCGGCATGACGCAAGCGAACCTGCAATACCTCGCGCACCAGTCGGAACAAGCACTGGCGACGCTGACCGAGCTGCGCGGGCTGGCGCCGAAGCACAAACATGTGCTGCGGCTGCTGGCGCAGCTCTATCTTGAGTTGCGCGATTGGACCAACCTCGCCGATCTGATACCGCAGCTGCGGCAGCAAAGCGTCATGACGACGCGCGAAATCGACGCCCTCGAACTGCGCGCCCATCGCGAGCTCCTGGTGCTGACACTGCCCTCGGGGTCCCTGGAACCACTGCAGAAGGCATGGAACGCCGTCCCCAAACATTTGCGACGACACCCCGCGTTCGTCGCCATTTATGCGCGGCAGTTGATCCAGCAAAACGAGATGGAGGCCGCCGAACCGCTGCTGCGCGCCGCGATCGAACAGGAATGGGACGAAACCTTGGCCGAGCTTTATGGACTGGCGCGCGGCGAACAGCCGCAGGAACAGCTGGAAACCGCCGAGTCGTGGCTCACGCTTTATCCGGAAAATCCCAAGCTTCTACTGACGCTCGGTCGTCTCGCGATACGCAGCGGCCAGGACCAGAAAGCGGTGGGCTATCTCGAGCGGTGCGTGAGCCTGCGCGGCCCGGCCGACGCGTACCGCGAGCTGGGCGCTTTGCTCGAGCGCCTCGGCGAGAAAGACCGGGCGCTCGCCTGCTATCGTCGCGGCACGGAGGTTTCGGCGGAAGAAGCGCGCCTGGTACCGGCCGCTCCGCGCACCGGCGCTAGTTTCACTTTGCGCCCACGCGTGGTCCACTAAGCAAAACTTTCCTGGACCTTCCCAACTCGCGCCGCGCTCGTGCCGTACAGAGCGAGCGATAGGCCGCCTTCCGGCATCCGGCGTTATTTTGTTTCGGCCTGTTCGGCCTCGTCCGCGCGCCGCTCGGCGGCCTGACGGACCTGCCCCTCGACGGCCCGCGCCTTCTGCAGCGCCTTCAGTTGCGGATCGAACACGGTGCGCGCCGGGGGCTTGTCCTCGCAAGCGGCCAGCACACATAGCAAGATTAACGCTACTCCTACAGCCCTCATCGCTTCCTCCTTCACCCGGCGCACGACGCTACGGGGTCACGTGGGCGAACTCGAAGGAATCATAGTACAAACTACTCTCCGCGAGCCCGCGCGCCAGAAAGGTCGCACGAATCGCTTCGATCATCGGTGGCGGCCCGCTGGCGTACACCTCCCGCCCGCGCAAATCCGGGTGGTCGAGAAGCGCCGCTTCGTGCACCCAGCCGGTACGACCCTCCCAGGCATCTTCGGGGCGCGGTTCGGATAGAACCGGCGTGTAACGAAATTGCGGCTGCTCCTGCTGCCAGCGCAGCGCCAATTCGTGCATGTACAAATCGCGCCGCGAGCGCGCGCCCCAGTAGAAGTGCATCGCCGGCTGCACCGCGCGGCCTAACGCGTCCTCGACGATCGACTTGATCGGCGCGAAACCCGTGCCGCCCGCGATCAACAGGATCGGCTGATCGGCGCTTTGCGGCGTTGCCGACGCCGTTTCGCCCGTGCGCAGAAAAAACGTGCCGAGCGGGCCGCGAAAGCGCAGCAAGTCCTTTTCCTTAAGCTCGCCGAAAACGAAATTGGTGAACTTGCCGTCGGGCACGCGGCGCACATGGATCTCGAGCACATTGTCTTGCCGCGGCGGATTGGCGAGCGAGAAGCTGCGCCGGCCGCCGTCCCGCAGCAGCATGTCGATGTACTGTCCGGCCAGAAAACGGAAGCGCTCGTTCTGCGGCAGCTTGAGCGACAGCACCATCACGTCGTGCGCGACTCGATCCATTTTGATCACGCGACAGGGCAGCGTCTTGATTTCGATATCGGCCGGCGCGGCGATTTCCCGCGCCTCGATCACGAGATCGCTCAACGGCCGCGCTTGGCACAGCAGCACCTTCCCCGCCGCGCGCTCGCCGGCGGACAGCGCCTTCTCTTCATAAACGCCGTCGTCGACATTCCCGGAAATGATCCTGCCCTTGCACGTGCCGCACGAACCGCTGCGGCAGCTGTAAGGCAGTACCACGCCTTGACGCAAGGCGCCCGCGAGCACGCTTTCACCTTCCTCGACGGTGAATTCGCGGCCGCTGCGTTCGATGCGGATATGGTAAGTTTTGCCGGTCATTCGAAGCGCGCTTGATACGCGCGCATTCGATTATCGCCGAATCCGGCGCGGGGAGAAACTCATTGGAAAGCGTGATTGAAAAAAACGACGCGCTAAATCCAATCGACGCCATGCACCTGTTGCCAGATGCGCACGGCGCGGTCGGCCCGATTCTGCCGCAGCGCTTCCTGCGCCGCCGCCCGGCACTCGGCCTCGTCGCCGCACTCAAAACCGTCGATGCGATGCATTAAGCGTGTCTCGGTCCGCTCGTATTGCTCGCCGCTCCATTCGAAGCGGTTGTAACTGGTATAGCTGTCCGCCAGCTCGAGTCGCGAGTACACGGTGGGAAACTTGTCGCCGTCGCGCTCCAGTCGCAGCTGCCCGGTGACCGCGAGCAGCGTGCGCGTGGCGCCGTTGCGCTCGCGCGCGACGAGCCAGCTGCGGCAACCCTCGGGGGCGCACGCTTCGCGCTCGACCAGAAAGAGCTCGCTGCGGGCGGCGCGCCCGATCCACCGGGAACGGTAATTCACGCTGCTACAAGGCGGCCGCGCGGCTGAGATCGTAACGGTGGTGCAGTCGTTCAACACATCGGCGGGGAGTTCTGCGGCCTTGAGCTCCGGGTCCGAGGATTCACCCGCTCCCGTCCATAAGAGGGCGGATACGGCCAGGGCGGCGATGTAGTTGGAGTAGCGCATGGCAGCTTTTCCTGCCGAAAAGGAGGCACATTCCATGCCAAACGGGATGATCTTGGCCGAGTGGAAACCGCCGCGACCACAGGATTGACAATCGACGCCACCACGCCTTAAATGCGCGCCTGACCTAAGCCCTCGTTTTATTGAATAAATCATCCATGGCAGGAACCGTCCTCGCGGAGGTCCAGAACCTCTCTCGCTATTACGGCAGCCTCAGGGCGGTCAACGACGTGAGCTTTACGGTTCATCAGGGCGAAATTCTCGGCTTTCTCGGCCCGAACGGCGCCGGCAAGACCACCACCATGCAGATCCTTTCCGGCAATCTCGCGCCGAGCAGCGGCCGGGTACGGATCGGCGATCACGATCTCCTCGCCGAACCGAAGGCGGCGAAGCGAGCGCTCGGTTATTTGCCGGAGCAGCCGCCGCTCTATCGCGATCTCACGGTCGACGAATATCTCGATTATTGCGCGGCGCTGCATCGCATCGCGCGCGGTCGCCGCCGCGAAGCGCGCGAAGCCGCGAAGGCCAAGTGCGGGCTGACCGATACGGGCCGGCGCCTGATCGGCAATTTATCCAAAGGCTATCAGCAGCGCGTCGGCATCGCGCAGGCGATCATCCATCTGCCGCCGCTCGTGATCCTCGATGAGCCCACCATCGGCCTCGATCCGATTCAGATCCGCGAGATCCGCGCGCTCATCCGTGAGCTCGGCAAGGATCACGCGGTGATTCTCTCGACGCACATTCTTCCCGAAGTCCAAGCGACCTGCGATCGCGTCCAGATCATCAGCAAGGGGAATCTCGTGCTGAGCGACACGATCGACGGTCTGGCGCGCCACCTGAAATCGGCGGCGTTGCTCGTTGCGTTCCGGCAGACACCGGCGATCGAGGAAATCGAGCGATTGCCCGGTGTGCGCTCCGCCGCGGTGCAGGAAGACGGCCGCCTACGCGTGCAGCACGATCCCGGTCTGGACCCGACCGAACATATCGTGCGGGTCGCGACCGAACGCAACTGGGGGCTCAAGGAAATCGCGCCGGAGCGCGCCTCGCTCGAGCAGATCTTCGTCGAGCTGACGACGACGGAACCGGCGGCGCCGGAGCCAGGGAACGCGTGATGATCTTCACCATCGCCTGGCGCGAGCTCAAAAGTCTGTTCTTGTCGCCCCTCGCGTGGTCGGTACTCGCCGCGCTGCAGGCGATTCTCGCGCTGATGTTTCTCGGCCGCGTCGAGTTGCTGCAGCAGTTTCAGGGACAACTCCTCGCCATGGAAAACGCGCCCGGCACCACCGAGATCGTCGTTCCCGAACTGTTCGGCAACGCCGCCGTCATCCTGCTCTTGATCGTGCCGTTGCTCACCATGCGGCTGGTCTCGGAAGAACGCCGCAATCGCACCCTGCCGCTGCTCTTCAGCGCGCCGATATCGATGACCGAGATCGTGCTTGGAAAATATCTCGGGGTGCTGCTGTTCCTGCTGCTCGTCGTCGCGCTCATCGCGCTGATGCCGTTGTCGCTCCTCGCCGGCGGCACGCTCGATTTCGGTCTGCTCGGCTCGGCGCTCCTCGGCCTCGCGCTCGCGCTCGCCGGCTTCGCCGCGATCGGCCTCTTTATGTCGACGCTGACGCAGTATCCGGCCGTCGCCGCCATCGGCGGCTTCGGTCTATTACTGCTCTTCTGGATTCTCGATGCGAGCGGTCAGGGCGACGCGCGCGCGAATGTCCTCGCGTATTTGTCCATCTTCAATCATTACCAGCCGTTCCTGCGCGGCGTGTTCGATACCGGCGACGCGGTTTATTACGGTCTGCTGGTGGCGGCCTTCCTCGGCTTGAGTATCCGGCGGCTCGACGCCGACCGCCTCGGAGGCTGAACCGCCATGTATCACACGTCGCGCGCCAAGTGGCAACTGCGCATCGCCAACCTGATATTCGTCGTGCTGTTTCTCGTTGCCATCGGCTTGCTCCAATGGGCCAGCCGCGAGTTTCACTGGCAGTTCGACTGGACGCAGAATCGCCGCTACTCGCTGTCGCCGGCAAGCGTCGCCGCCGTGGAGCGGCTCCAGGGTCCGGTGACGATAACCGCCTACGCGAGCGAGCGTGGTACGACGCGCCAGGCGATTCGCGACGTCGTCGGCCGTTATCAACAGCACAAGCCCGACCTGAAACTCGAGTTCGTCGATCCGGACAAAGAGCCCGAGCGCACGCGTTCCGCCGGCGTGCAGTTCGACGGCGAGATGGTCATCGCCCATGGCGACGCGCACGAAAGCGTGCCGCCGACCGCGCTCACCGAGGAGAACTTGACGAACGCCTTCACGCGCCTCGGCCACCGCGGCGATCGCTGGCTGGTGTTCCTTTCCGGTCACGGCGAGCGCAGCCCCGAGCGCCAAGCGAATTTCGATCTTTCCACCTGGTCCGCGCAACTGCGCAAGCGCGGCTTCAAAACCCGCACGCTGGCCCTCGGTGAAAATCCCCAAATCCCCGAGAATACCAGCGTGCTCGTGCTGGCCAGTCCGCGCACGCGTTTGCTGAGCGGCGAGATCAAGACGCTCGAGGCCTACGTGAAGCGCGGCGGCAACCTCTTGTGGCTGGTCGATCCCGCGCCACCGGCGGGGCTCGAGCGCATCGGCGAGCTGATCGGCGTCGAGCTGCAGCCGGGCGTGATCGTCGATCCGACGTCGCAAATGATCGCGGGAGACCCGACGGCAGTCGTCGCCACGCGCTACGGCTCGCATCCGATCGTGCGCAACTTCACCGAAACGACGGTCTTTCCCCAGGCCGCGGGATTAAGCCTGCGGCTGCCGGAAGGATGGAAGAGCCAGGTTCTGCTCGACACCCGTCCGAGCGCGTGGTCGGAAACCGGCCGATTGGACGGCGCGGTAAAGTTCGACAAAGGCAAGGACGTGCCGGGACCGCTCACGTTCGGCGTCGCGTTGACGCGCAGCCTCGAAGGCGGCCGCGAGCAGCGCGTCGTCGTCATCGGCGACGGCGATTTTCTCTCCAACAGCATCATCGCCAACGGCGGCAATCTCGAGCTCGGCATGAGTATCGCGAACTGGCTGTCGCAGGACGACGCTTACGTGAACATTCCCGTTCGCACCGCGCGCGACCGCGGCTTGAACCTCTCGAACAACACCCAAATCGCCATCGGCGGCATTTTCCTCGTAGCGTTGCCGCTCGCGTTCCTCGCTAGCGGCATCGCCATCTGGTGGCGCCGGCGCAGACGTTAATGAACGAACCCTCGGATCGCCCTGCCGCTGCAACGCGCGACGAATCGCGCAATCCGCTCGTGCGCCGCTGGCTGCTCAACCTCGCGTTACTGCTGGTCGTCATTCTGCTGGCCGTTTTCGCCTGGTATCGCTCCGCGCATCCGCCCAAGGAAGCGCAACCCGCGCTGACGGAGCTCGATCCCGAAGCGGTACGCCGCGTCGAAATCGAGCGCACGAATCAACCGCTTGTCGTCCTGGAACGCGGCGAGGGCGGCTGGCGCCTTACCGCGCCGCTCCAGGCGCGCGCCGACAGCTTCGCGGTCGATGCGCTCCTGCGGCTCGCGCGTGCGCCGATCGAAGCGACCGTCGCCGCCGACGGCGACCTCGCGCGCTACGGCCTCGCGCGGCCGACGCTCGTGGTGCGCTTCGATGGCGCCGCGATCCGCTTCGGCGAGATGCACCCGTTGAAGGACGACCACTACGTGCAATACGGCTCCGCGGTTCATCTGATCTCCAGCCGCTACTACGCCCAAGCCGCGGCGAAATACACCAACTTGATCGACGGCCGCCTGATCGAGCCCGGGCGCAAACCGGTGTCCTTCAAGTTGCCGGGCTTCGCGCTGACGCAAAAGGACGGCACGTGGCAGCGGCAACCGGAAATTGCCTCCCTGTCGTCGGATCGCATCAACGCTTTCGTGGACGATTGGCGCCACAGCCGGGCATTGCAGGTGGAAAAATATTCCGGTCGCAAAGCAATGGATCACGTGATCATTACGTTCGAGGATGAGCCCGGCCATAAGACGACCCTCGACCTCGGCGTCATCGCGCGCACCCCGGAACTCGTGCTCGCGCGGCCGGATGAAGGACTGGAATATCATTTTCCCGAAGAAGCGGGGCAGCGTTTGTTCACGCTGAACGCCGATAATCCGAAATAACGGCGTCGCGCCGCCTGCTGCCGCTCCATGCCTGAACTCCCGGAAGTCGAAACGACCTGCCGCGGCATCGAGCCTCATCTCGTCAACCAACGCATCGACCGCGTGGTGGTGCGGGACGCCCGGCTGCGCTGGCGCGTACCGAAAGCGCTCGCGACCGAGCTGCCCGGCCAACGCATCCGCGCGGTCGCGCGACGCGCGAAATATCTGCTGCTGACCGCGGACACGGGCACCGTCATCCTGCATCTCGGCATGTCGGGGCGCCTGCGCGTCCTCGACGCGACCGAGCCGCCGGCCAAACACGATCACATCGACATCGTGCTCACCAACGGCCGGTGCTTGCGGCTGCGCGACCCACGCCGCTTCGGCGCGGTGCTGTGGACGCAAGGCGCCCCCGCCGAGCACAAACTGCTCGCCAACCTCGGGCCGGAACCCTTGGAAGCGGGGTTTTCGGGCGAGTACTTGCACCGGATAACGCGGGGACGCAAACGCGCCGTCCGCGATGTCCTGCTCGATTCGAGCGTGGTCGCCGGCGTCGGCAACATCTACGCCAATGAAGCCCTGTTCGGTGCCGGCATACGTCCGACCCGTGCGGCCGGCAGCCTGTCCGCGGCTGAGTGTGAACGGCTGGTACGAGCCGTTCGCGCGACGCTAAAGCGCGCTATCCGGGCGGGTGGGACGACGTTCCGCGACTATCGCCGCAGCGACGGGCAGCCGGGCTATTTCCAGCTTTCGCTCAAGGTCTACGGGCGCGATGGCGAGCGCTGCCGCACCTGTCGAGCGCCGATCCGGCTGCAACGCCTGGGTCAGCGCTCGACGTTCTATTGCCGCCGTTGCCAGCGCTGAATGGGTATTTCCGGAGAATTTCGACGATCGGGCTCGTCGCGCTTTTACGGGATAAATTTCCTCGACTAGACTTTCTGGAGGGTTGCAACAGGGGCATCGCCCGAGGCCCACTCCTCGGGGAAAAAGATGTGGCACGCATTCTGCTTTATTAAAAACAATTCTTTATAAAGGAAGGCTTCCTCATGAGCTTGGAGCAGGAATTCGAGCAGTACAGCGGCTGGCGCCAAACGCTGGCCGGCGGCATCACTGACTTCAAGCAATGGCTCAAGGAGCAGGAACTCTCCGACACCCAAGTCGATCAGCGCCTCCACCAGGTGCTCGGAACGCTGCGGGACGACAAGCTCTACATCGCCTTCGTCGCCGAGTTCTCGCGCGGCAAGTCCGAACTGATCAACGCCATATTTTTCGCCCAGCTCGGCTCGCGCATCCTGCCTTCGAGCGCCGGTCGCACGACCATGTGCCCCACCGAATTGCTGCACGATGCGACGCGCCCGCCGGAGCTGCGGCTGCTGCCGATCGAAACCCGCCGCACCGGCACGACGATCGCCGAGTTCCGCACGTTCCCGGACGAGTGGCAGGTATTTCCACTCGATATCAAATCGGCGGAATCCATGGCGCTGGCGCTGCAGCACATCACCGAAGTAAAGGAAGTCGCGCGTGACGTCGCCCAGGCGCTCGGCCTGCACGTCGCGGAAGATGAAAC
>JAJPKH010000304.1 GCA_021323795.1 Acidiferrobacteraceae bacterium
ACGAACGAGCCGGCAGCATCGCCCACTCTGAGGCGGCGCGATGTTGCCGGTTTTTTATCATCCCAAAGACCGCTGTTCCCTGGTGACTCGCATGGCGGCGGCCCCGCGTTCGTTATTGTCGCCCCAAACCCGAGCCGCACCTAGCAGAATATAACCGGCTGTCTTTAAGAGTATTTTACCCGTGCGCGGCCAACAACCGCTGTAGTTCGTAAAGCCGTTCCGGCGTCCCCACATCCACCCAGCGGCCGGTATAACGCTCGCCTGTCACCGCCCCGGTACGGATAGCGCTCCTCAAAACTTGCACCAGCGGAAAGCGTCCGGGCTCACGGCTCTTGAACAACGATGCCCGGTAAACGCCGATACCGGCAAAGGTATACCTCGAGTCGCCTTCCTCTTTAACCAACGAACCATCCAGTCCAAAATCCCCCCGGGGATGATGCGGCGGGTTATCGACCAAAACGAGGTGAGCTAATCGCGCGGGATGTTCTCGCAACCGATCAAACGGATAATCGGTCCATATGTCGCCGTTTACCACCGCAAAACGTTCGCCCAGCAGAGGAAGCGCGCGAAATATCCCGCCCCCTGTTTCCAACGGCCCATCGGCCTCGGCTGAATAACGAATCGTCACGCCGAACCTCGAGCCATCGCCGAGCGCCTGCTCGATCGAAGCGCCCAAATAAGCGTGGTTGATCACCAGATCCGCATACCCGGCGCGCGCGAGCGCCTCGATGACATGCTCAATAAGCGCCCGGTTGCCGACTTTTAACAGCGGTTTAGGAACCTTGTCCGTTAAAGGCCGCATGCGCTCCCCGCGGCCGGCAGCGAGAATCATCGCTTTCATCGCGAATCGCCCGTTAGCCGCTGCGGCGCTTCGATCTGCGCCAGAATCTCATATAGCCCGCCCAGCTCGGGATAGCGTTGCGCGACATCGATCACATAACCCAACGTGCGCGGAATATCCTTCAAGTAACCCGGCTTACCGTCTCGGTGGTTCAGACGCGCAAAAATGCCGGTCGCCTTGAGGTGCCGCTGCACACCCATCCAGTCGAACCAGCGCATGAACTGTTTCTTGTCGTCCCCGACCGCCACGCCCGACCGGCGCGCCTGATCGAAGTAACCGCTCACCCATTCCTCCACGCGATCGCCTTGCCAGGCGATATAGCAATCACGCAGCAATGAGACGAGATCGTACGTGACCGGTCCATAAACCGCGTCCTGAAAATCGAGAATTCCGGGATTATTGTCCGGCGTCACCATCAGATTGCGCGAATGGTAATCGCGGTGCACGGCTACGCGCGGCTGTGCGAGCGCCGACGCGATCAGGTGCTCGAACACGCTATCGAGCGTCGCTTGCTGTGCCGCGGTCAAGGTAACACCGAGGTGGCGCCCGAGATACCACTCGCGAAACAGTTCCATCTCGCGGCGCAGCAGCTCCTTATCGTACGGTGGGAGCCAAGCGACGGCTTGGCTGCCGGCCTGTAAGCGGATCAGCGCTTGCATGGCGTCGCCGTAGAGCCGCTCCACTGTCGACGGATCAAGCGCGCCGAGATAGAGGCGCTCGCCGAGGTCGGAAATGAGGAGAAAACCGCGCGCCAGGTCTTGCGCGACGATCTCCGGTACGTTGAGGCCGAGCGAACGAAAGGCCCGCGCAATACGCACGTAAGGACCGCAGTCCTCCTTGTCCGGCGGCGCGTCCATGACGATGTAGCTTCGTCCGTCGGTTGTGCGAATTCGAAAATAGCGGCGAAAGCTGGCGTCGGCCGAGGCGGGGCGCACGGTGCAGCGCGCATCGTGCAATACGGTCGCCGCCCATTCTGACAGCGCCGCTAGTCGTTGATCGGACATCAGCTTCCTTATTCTCGTGCGCGATCTCGATGAGGCGTGCGCGAGTCCACCCACCGATCATAGACCGCAGGCCACGCGCCTGCGCTATGCCGACAAGCGCCTTGCTGGACCGCGCATTGTATGCAAAGTTATCGCAAACTTCATAAAACCAATGCCTCCTCAACGCCATATGCCGTCGTGGGCCGGTAGGCTCATGTTGTGCGCACTGTTCGCGAACGGCGCGGCGCATTCGGATTCGACGAACGAGTGCCCGACCAGCCAGGTCGGCCCGGCCGCTCCCCGCCCGCGGACCCACGCCGTCCGTCCCGCGACTCCCGGGCCAACCCACCTGTGGGCCGACACGATCCAGTCGCTGACCCCGGATGTTACCGAACTGAAAGGCAATGCAAAGGCGACGCGCGACGGAGAGCAGATCAGCGCCGACTATCTGCGCTATGATCGCGCGGCGAATCACGTGGATGCCGCTGGGAACGTCACCATCAATCAAGCGGACGGAACAAAGTTCGCGACCGGCGAGGCCCATCTCGATCTCGACACGCGCATCGGCTTCACCGATGCCGGGACCTATCGCTTGCCCGCGCAGCAGGGACGCGGCGACATGACCCGCGCCGACTTTCTCGACCAGGATCATACCCGGCTCTCGGACATGCGCTACACGACCTGCCCGCTCGGGCGCGAGGACTGGGCGATCCGCGCGTCGCGCGTCGATCTCGACACGCTCGAAGACGTCGGCGTCGCGCGCAACGCCACCCTCAACGTTTTCGGCTTGCCCGTGTTTTACTTGCCCTACTTCAGCTTTCCCATTTCCGATCAGCGCAAGAGCGGCTTTTTAGTGCCGCAGCTCGGCTACGGCAGCAAACTCGGAGCCGTCGCCGCCACTCCTTATTACTGGAATATCGCGCCCAATTACGACGCGACGCTGACGCCGCGCCTCATGACGGAGCGCGGCGTGCAATTACAGAGCGAGTTTCGCTATCTCGGACAGAATGCCAATGGAATATTGCAAGCGGAGTACTTACCGAACGACAAGCTCACCGGGGACAACCGCGCGGCCGGGACGTTTCTGCACCGACAGGCCTTCAACCCTTACTGGAGCGCGGCCGTCGACCTGCGCGGCGTGTCCGACAAGAGCTACTTGAGCGACTTCGGCGATCATCTGGGCGTCACGAGCCAGAGCTACTTGCCGCAGAACGCCGAGATCAATTACCGGGGATCGACCTGGACCTTTGCCGCGCGCGCCGCCGACTACCAAACCGTCGATCGCACGATCGACCCGCTCAGCCGCCCGTACGCGCGCCTGCCGCAACTCGTGCTCGCCGGAAATTCCGGCGCGACATCGACGGGACTGCAATACCGCGTGGACAGCGAGCTGGTCAATTTCGAGCGCCGAGCCGGGGTCACCGGCGACCGTTTGCATGTGGCGCCGGCGGTTAGTCTGCCGATGACTCGCGTCTACGGTTTTGTCACGCCGGAAATCGGCGTGCATCATATCGGTTACTCTCTGAATGACGCGCCGGAGCGAAGCCCCTCCGTGACGGCGCCGTATCTGAGCCTCGACAGCGGACTCTTCTTCGAGCGCGAGATCGGCCTGGGGCGGGGCTTATTCGACCAGACACTCGAACCGCGGCTCTACTATCTGTACGCGCCCCTTCGGCAGCAGGATCAGCTGCCGAACTTCGACACCAGCGTGCCCGACTTCAATTTCGCGAATCTGTTCCGCAATAACCGCTTCGTCGGCGGCGATCGGGTGGGCGACGCCAACCAGCTGACGACGGCGCTCACCACGCGGCTGATCGACCAGCAAGACGGGGTCGAGCGGCTGACGGCGAGCGTGGGACGTATCCATTACTTCACCGACCGGCGCATCAACATACCGCCGTCGACCGTCGCCGACGCCTCCTCGGACGTCGCGGGCGAGGTGACCGCCTGGCTCGCCAACAACTGGCACGCTCGCGCCTCGGTGCAGTGGACACCGGAACGGGACCATGCGGCGCGCAGTACTTTTTATATCCAACATCAACCGGCCCCGAACAAGATTTTGAATATCGGCTATCGCTCCATTCGCGATCAAATCGGGCAGAGCGACATTTCCGCCGAGTGGCCGATCGGCGGCTCTTGGACGCTGCGCGGGCGCTCGCTCTACTCGCTGCGCGACAAGGAAAACGTCGAGAGCTACATCGGCGCGCAGTACAACGCCTGCTGCTGGGCCGTGCGTTTGTACGCGGTGCGGCGCCTGGTGCAGGCCGCCGTGACGACCGGGGGCCCGACCGAGCAGCAGGGCGGCATCGCGATCGAATTCGAGCTGACCGGCCTGAGCCGGTCGAACAGCGCGTTCGAAAGTCCCTTGCGACAGGGCTTGTTCAGTTTCGCGCCGCCTCCCGC
>JAJPKH010000140.1 GCA_021323795.1 Acidiferrobacteraceae bacterium
GTCGAGAATTTCTATCGCACGCCGCCGACGGAGGAAGAAATCAGCCGCGTACGCGTGCTCAATGAAAAAGCTTTCGATCAAACGATGAGCGCGCCGGAATCCTTGGCGATCGCCCTTAGCGAATCCATCGCGGCCGGCGATTGGCGCTTGTGGTTCTATCAACGCGAGCGCGGCAAGGCCGTGACATCCGCGGACGTCGCGCGTGCGGCCAAGGCCTACTTGCGCCGCGACAATCGCACGGTCGGGCGGTTTTTCCCGACCGGTGAACCGGAGCGCGCGCCGATACCGGCGGCGCCGCGGGTCGCCGAGGTGCTCAAGGATTTCGCGCCCGTACAAACGCCGGCGGCGGGCGAAGCGTTCGATCCGTCGCCGGCCAACATCGAGGCACGCACGCGGCGCTACACGTTGCCCAATGGCACGAAGGTCGCACTGCTGCCGAAGAAGACGCGCGGCGAGACGGTTAACCTGGCGCTGCGATCGCACTATGGCGACGAGCAATCGCGTTTCGGTAAGTCGACGCTCGAGAACGTGGCGGGGGCGATGCTGACGCGGGGCACCACGCGCTATACGCGCTCGCAACTGAGCGATGCGTTCGACGGACTCAAGGCATCCGGCAATATTGGGTTGGGCAACGCACGGATGCAAACGACGAGGCCTAATCTCGTGAAGACGTTGGAGTTGGTGGCGCATGTCATGCGAGAGCCGACATTCCCGCAAACGGAGCTGGACCAACTGCGCAAGCAATGGATCGCCGGACTCGAATCCGACAACAGCGAACCGACGGCGGTCAGCGGCGAGGCGGTGGGGAAGCACTTCAATACCTATGAGCGCGGCGACCCGCGTTACTACCGCTCGCGCGCGGAAATCATCGAAGATCTCAATGCCGTGACCGTCGACAAGCTGCGGCAGGTACATCATGACTTCACGGGCTTCTCGAACGCGGAGATCGCCGTCGTCGGCGATTTCGACGAGGGCGAGGTGCGCGCCGTGCTCGAGCGGTTGTTCGCCCATTGGGTAAGTCCGGTTCCGTACCAACGCATCGAGAACCCCTATCGAACCATAGCGTCCGCCAACCAGACGATCGACACGCCGGACAAACAGAGCGCCGTCTTTCGCGCGCAGATGTTGATCGAGATGCACGAGGATGACAAAGACTTTCCCGCGCTCACTTTGGCCAATTACATGTTCGGCGGCGCGGCCGGATTGAACGCGCGCATCGCCAAACGCATTCGCGGCAAGGAGGGGTTGAGCTACGGCGCCTACACCTCGCTCGATGTATCCAACGTCGATCGCCGCGGCACGTTCAGCGCGTCAGCCAGCGCCGCGCCGCAGAACATCGCCAAGGTCGAAGCGATCTTTCGCGAGGAGCTCGATCTCGCGCGGCGCAACGGTTTCACGGCGGAGGAATTGGCGAACGCCAAATCCGGCTTGCTCGCCGCGCGCCGCCAAAGCCGCGCCCAGGACGCTTTCGTAGCGAGCTACTGGCTGGAGCGACTTTACCTGAACGAAAACTTCCTCAAGGCCGCGGAGATGGACGCCAAGCTTCAGGCTGTCACGTTGGACGAAGTTAACGCCGCGTTTCGCAAGTACATCGACCCCGCCAAACTGACGATCGTCAAAGCGGGCGACTTCGCCAAGGTCGCAAAGACGAGCGCCGCCCAGGAGTGACTTGGACTCGGGCTGCGACGATCTTGCGGCCCGCTCGCACCGACGCGGGACCCGCTCTTCCCTTCTCTATCGGCCGACGTCGTGCTGACCTGCTCCCCAACTTAGTACCGCCCGAAGTTAGAGTCCGCGGTTATAATACCTGCTGTTCGATGTAGCCGTGCATACTCCTCGGGCGTGCGGTCCGCGAGAGAGCTGTGCGGCCGCTCGGTGTTGTACTCGATGCGCCAGTCTTCGATGATTTTTTCGATTTCGGCGACGATGCGTTTTTGTTGGTCGAGGGGAGCGACTGGGATCTTGGCCTGTTTTAGATAGGAAATGGAAACACGCTTCTGCCCCACTGCACCGCTCATATACCGTTCGGCTTCACCACGAAATGACTGACTTGAAACGAAGTAGTAGAGATACTTCGCATCCATTCCCGGCTTAGGCCGAAGCACGTGGAATTCGGTTGACCCGAAGCCGTAGCCATTAACAAGTTTCGGAACAACGGCCATCTTGCCGTTTTCCATACAGGGCGTGATTTTGGCAAACAGCACGTCGCCTTCGAGAAATGGCGTGAATCCTTTTTTCACTTCTCCGGCCGGGCGAGTATCGTCAACGTGAATGGCACCGTCGCCTGCGCCGACCGCGGGCATCGGCACAAACGAGACGGGCAGATTGTCGGGAATCGCGGATTTATCAATGCGCGGATTGACGTCGGCGACTTGCTCGATAGGCAACTCCAGCCAATCGTTTTGACCTGTTGTTTGGTCTTGGTGGGTTACAGCCTCCGGCCTCGCCCACCCTACATTCTTATGAGTTGTCATGCCACCAACGTCTCGTTCAATTCTTTATTGATCGTTTTCTTTGGATCGGTGGGTTACGCCCTTCGGGCTAACCCACCCTACATTGTTTTGATTTGTGCGTCCGTGCAGCGA
>JAJPKH010000246.1 GCA_021323795.1 Acidiferrobacteraceae bacterium
ACGCGCAGCTCCTTGGCCAATGCCCCGAGCGCTTCCGTGGTCGGGCCGGGGATCGGCTCCGCCTGGTCGAAGCGGCGCGTGTCCTCGGTCTGGCAAAAGTAAACGCCGGTGTGGAGCTCGGGGAGCAGCACTAGCGCGGCGCCGCGCATGGCGGCCTCGCGGATGCCCGCGCTCGAGGCGGCGAGATTCGCCGCGCGATCTTCGCCGCACGCGTGCTGCACCAGCCCGACCCGAAACAATTTGCTCATGTCCGTCATACTAACACGGTTTAAAACGGCGCCGTTTCCTTGACAGCCGCCAACGGCGAATCCTATCGTTTCGCCTCCAACGACAAGGAGCGAGTCATGAAATATTCCGCCATACTGATTGGAATGCTGCTGATCGCACCTGCGTTCGCCGCCACCAAGACCTATCAGGTAACGGGGCCGGTCACCGATGTCACCGAGGACGCCGTCACCGTGCAGAAGGGCAAGGAGAAGTGGGAGATCGCACGCGACCCGAGCACGACCAAGATGAAGGGCGACGCGAAGGAGATAAAGAAGGGCGACAACGTGACGGTCGAATACCGGATGTCGGCGACGAGCATCGAAGTGAAAGGCGGCAAGAAAGCGGCCGCGAAGGGCGCGGACAAGAGCAAAGCGGCCGATAAAGGCGCCGGCGCGCCCGCTCGCTGAATCGCTTCGTTCCGCCCGGCGTGCGTCCGCGGTCCGTGGGGCGCATGCGCTGCGCTCGCCTCGGCCGCGTCGCCGGTGGTTCGTAGGCCTCCGACGCGACCGGCTTCAGCGTTTATTTCGCCAACACGCCCCGCGGCAACTGCATCGTCAGGCAATGCAGGCTGCCGTATTGCGCAATGATCGGCAGGCAGTCGACGCCGACAATTTCCCGATCGGGAAAACACGGCTTGAGCCGTTCGAGGGCGGCCGCGTCCGCCGGATCGCGGTACGTCGGCACCAGCACCGCGCCGTTGATGATCAGAAAGTTCGCATACGTCGCCGGCAGTCTGCGTTCGCCGTCGTGCTGCGCGCGCGGCCATGGTAAAGGCACCAGGCGGTAAGGCGCTCCGTCCGCGGCGCGGAAATTCTTCAGCTCCGCCTCCATCGCCTTGAGATCGTCATAGTGCGCGTCGGTCCTATCGTCGCATGCAACATAAGCGATGGTGCGCGCGTCGCAAAAACGGGCGAGCGTATCGATGTGGCTGTCGGTGTCGTCGCCTTCCAGGTGGCCGTGCTCGAGCCACAGCACGCGGTTCAAGCCGAGCCACTCGCTCAGCTCTTGCTCGATTTGCGCGCGCGAAAGATTCGGATTGCGCGTCGGCGCCAGCAAGCACTGCGAGGTCGTGAGCAGCGTGCCCGAGCCGTCGACTTCGATCGACCCGCCTTCGAGAATCAGGTCCACGGTTTCGACGGGCGTCTTACCGAACGCCCCGCCGGCGTGCAGCCGCCGCGTAATGAGGTCATCGAGATCGTGCGCGTATTTGCCGCCCCAACCGTTGAAGCCGAAATCCAGCAGCAGCGGATTGTTTTTGCAGAGGACGGTGATCGGTCCGTGGTCGCGTGCCCAGGTGTCGTTGGAAGGCGCGACGTGGGTGTCGACCCGCTCCATCGCTACCGCGGCCGACCGGAGTTTCGCCGTTACATGCGCCCGGTGCGCCTCATCGTCGCAAGCGATCACCACGCGCTCGCGGCGGGCGATTTCACGGGTAATGACGGCAAATACAGGCTCCACGTGATCGAGCCGGGACGCCCAGTCGCCATGCGCGTGCGGCCACGTCAGCAGAACCCCACTTTGGGGCGCCCACTCGGGAGGGAGAAAAGGACGACAATCGTTTCGCATGCGCAGGCCCAAAACGTGCGCGAGTATACCGGGCGCGGCCTGTTTTCGCTCGCGCGAGCGCGTTTGACCCGCCGGCCCGACTGGTTTTGAATGCGCGTTTCATCGCTTCCGCTTGTGACTCTTATGCCATTGATACGACCTTTCCCGGGCCTGCGTCCCGCCCCCCAACATACGGCCGGCGTCATCGCACCGCCCTACGATGTGCTCAACAGCGACGAAGCGCGCGCGCGCGCCGCGGGAAGGCCGCACAGCTTTTTGCACATTTCGAAACCCGAAATCGATCTACCGGCGGATATCGATCCGTACGATCCGCGCGTCTACGCGCGGGGGCGGGAGAACTTTCGCGCCATGCTGGCGAGCGGCGTCATCCGGCGCGATCCGGCGCCGTACTATTACTTCTATCGCTTGATCATGGGCGCCCATACGCAGGTCGGGCTCGTCGCCGCCGCGTCGTGCGCGGCATACGCGGCCGGGCGTATCCGCAAGCACGAGCACACGCGTCCCGACAAGGAAGACGACCGGGTGCGGCAGATCGACGCGCTGAACGCGCAAACCGGCCCGGTATTCCTGACGTATAAGCGCTCCGACCCCGTGGATGCGGTCGCGCGCGAAGTGACGGCGGCGGCGCCTACCGTGGACGTCGCGGCCGACGACGGCGTGCGCCATACGCTGTGGGTGGTCTCCGAAGCGCGCGACATCGCGGCTTTGAGCCGGGCGTTCGACGCAGTGGAGCGGCTTTACATCGCGGACGGGCATCACCGCTCGGCCGCGGCGCTGCGCGTCGCCGAAGCGCGGCGCGCGGCCAACCCGGCACATACGGGAGAGGAAGCGTACAACTATTTCCTCGCGGTGATCTTTCCCGACAACCAGATGCAGATTCTCGACTACAACCGCCTGGTCAAGGACCTGAACGGGCTCACGCCGGA
The DNA here is from genome assembly GCA_021323795.1 of Acidiferrobacteraceae bacterium. Lineage (GTDB taxonomy): Bacteria > Pseudomonadota > Gammaproteobacteria > Acidiferrobacterales > Sulfurifustaceae > JACQFZ01. Next base: position 2,760 of record JAJPKH010000246.1, read on the forward strand.
GAAATTTCTCGATCGGGCGCGCGCGTCCTTCGACGTCGAATCGCAGGCGGCGCCGGCGAAACCGGCGGCGCGCGGCGAATTCGGGATGTATCTCGCCAAGCGCTGGCATCGGCTGCGCATTCGGCCGGACAAGGTGCCGCGCGATCCGGTCGGCCGGCTCGACGTGAGCCTGCTGCAGGATCAGCTGATCGCCCCGATCCTCGGCATCGCCGACCCGCGCCGCGACAAGCGCATCGATTTCGTCGGCGGTATCCGCGGATTGAACGAGCTGGTGCGGCGCGTCGATTCGGGCGAAATGGCGGTCGCGTTCGCGCTTTATCCCACCTCCATCCACGACATGATGGCGGTCGCCGACGCGGGCGCAGTGATGCCGCCCAAATCCACCTGGTTCGAGCCCAAGCTCGCCGACGGTCTGGTCTCGCACGCGCTCGATTAGATCCACGCATGGACGTCATCATCATCGGCGGCGGTATCGGCGGTTTGACGCTCGCCTTGACGTTACACCGAGCCGGCATTCCCGCGCGCGTGTATGAGTCCACGCCCGAGATCAAGCCGATTGGTGTCGGCGTCAACGTGCTGCCGCACGCGACCAAGGTGCTCGGGGAGCTCGGCCTCGAAGCGGCTCTCGCCAAGGCGGCGGTAACGACGCGCGAGTCGGTTTTCTTCAACCGCTTCGGCCAGTTCATTTATCGGGAGCCGGCGGGCCGTTACGCCGGTTATGACTGGCCGCAGTTCTCGATCCATCGCGGCGATTTGCAGCTCGTGCTGCTGCAAGCGGTGCGCGCGCGGCTCGGCGCGGAGGCGGTCCGTACCGGCTGGAAATGCAGCGGCGTCGAGCAAGATCAAGCGGGCGCGACGGCGCACTTCAGTCACGCCACGACCAACGAGACGCTACCGTCGCAACGCGGGAGCGTCGTGATCGCCTGCGACGGATTGCATTCCGTCATCCGCAAGCAACTGCATCCGAACGAAGGCGAGCCGTTGTATTCCGGCGTGACGATGTGGCGTGGTGTGACGCGCTGGCCGCCGTTTCTTTCGGGCGCGAGCATGGTGCGCGCCGGATGGTTTCCGCGCGGGAAGCTCGTGATGTACCCGATTCGCGACGCCATCGACGCGCACGGCCGCCAGCTCGTGAACTGGCTCGCCGAGGTGGAAACGCCGCAGCGCACCCAGCGCGACTGGAACCGGCGGGGCAATCTCGAGGATTTTATCGGCGTCTACGCCGACTGGCATTTCGACTGGATCGACGTGCCGGCGTTTTTCCGCGCCGCCGAGATGATCCTCGAATTTCCCATGATCGATCAGGAACCGCTGCCGTGGTGGAGCCGGGGGCGCATCACGCTACTCGGTGACGCGGCGCATCCGATGTATCCGCGCGGTTCGAACGGCGCCGGGCAAGCCATTCTGGACGCGCAGGCGCTCGCCGCGAGCCTCGCCGCTCATTCCGATTCCGTCGCGGCGCTCAAGGCCTACGAGGCGAAGCGCCTCGAAGCGACGGCGAACGTCGTGCGCATGAATCGCACCAACCCGCCCGACGCTATTCTGCGCGAAGTCTACGTGCGCACGGGCGACAAACCGTTCGCGCGCATCGAGGAGGTGATCAGCGCCGCGGAGCTGCGCGCGATAACGGACGGTTACAAGCGGGTGGCGGGCTACGACCCGCAGTCGCTGCGGGGCGCGGGTACGTAAAGACCGGCGTCAGCGTTCGAGCAGCCGTGGCATCAGCTCCACGAGATTGCACGGACGCGTGCGGTAATCGAGCTGCGCCTCGATGAGCTGGTCCCAACCGGTCTTGCAGGCGCCGGACGACCCGGGCAGGCAAAAGATATAGGTGCCGTTGGCGACGCCGGCGATCGCGCGCGACTGAATGGTGGAAGTTTTGATTTCGGCGAAGGAGATGGAGCGGAACGTTTCGCCGAACCCTTCGATTTCCTTGTCGAGCAATACCTGCACCGCTTCGGGGGTGCCGTCGCGCCCGGTGACGCCGGTTCCGCCGGTCGTCAGCACCACCTGTACCTCGGGGTCCGCGATCCAGCGCGAGACCACGCTGCGGATCTGGTAGATATCGTCGCGGACGATGGCCTTCTCGGCGAGCCGGTGCCCGGCCTTGGTCAACCGCTCGACCAGAGTTTTCCCGGACGTATCGGTCTCTTCCGAGCGGGTATCCGAAATGGTGAGAACCGCGATCCGCAGCGGAATGAACTGTCTTTCGGGCTGACCCATTTCGTGTCCGGACGTGCTTGCCGGCGGTTCAGCCGCCGGTCACGCTCATGTGCCTCAGAATGATCGGGGCCTGATCCAGCCGGAAATCGTGGCCCTTGGGTTTTATTGCCATCGCCGCCACCAGGGCATGCTTCAGCCGGTCGATGTCGTTCGGGTGATCGCGCAGCACTTGGCGCAGATCGGCGGAATGTTCCTGTCCGAGACACAGCAACAGACGCCCCTCGGTGGTGACGCGCACGCGATTGCAGAGATGGCAGAAGTTGTGACTGTGCGGCGAGATGAAGCCGACCTTGATCGCCGTCCCGGCGACACGGAAATACTTCGACGGCCCGCCCGTCGTCTCGGTCGTCGGAATCAGCGTGTAGTGCCGTTCCAGGTCCGCTTTGATCTGATCGCTCGGATAATACGCTTCGGCGCGATCGTGATCGCCGATCACGCCGAGCGGCATTTCCTCGATGAAGCTCAAGTCCATCTCGCGCTCGGCGGCGTAAGCGACCAGCTTGTGCACTTCGTCGTGGTTGCGGTTCTTCAGGATCACGGCGTTGAGCTTGAGGCGCTCGAAGCCGGCGCGCCGCGCCGCTTCGATGCCGCGCAGCACCTTGTCGATGTCGCCGGTGCGCGTGATGCGGCGAAAACGCTCGGCATCGAGACTGTCGAGGCTGATGTTGATGCGCCGTACCCCGGCCGCCGCCAACGGCGCCGCGAGACGCTCGAGCTGGGAGCCGTTGGTCGTCAACACCAGCTCGCGCAGGCCGGGCAGCCGCGCGATTTGCTCGCACAGCCAAACGACGTTCTTGCGTACCAGCGGCTCGCCGCCGGTCAGGCGGATCTTCGTCACGCCGAGCTCGACGAACGCGCGCGCCACGAGCGCGAGCTCCTCCAGGCTCAACACCTGCGAACGCGGCAGGAAGGTCATCTCTTCCGCCATGCAGTAAACGCAGCGGAAGTCGCAGCGGTCGGTCACCGAAATCCGCACGTAGGACACGTGCCGGTCGAACCGATCGATCAGCCGCTCGGGAAAGGACGCGGGAGTGGAATCCGTTTCGTGGGGCATGGGGCGTCAACTATACCCCGTCGGGTAAAGGGAGGCCAAGGACGGGGTTAACCGGGGGCGGCACTGTCGAAAATAGCGCTTATAATGTGTAGCCATGTCCATCACCGTTAAGTTCTTCGCCTCCTTGCGCGAGCGGGTGGGGCACAGCGAAGCCGTCGTGGACGCCGCCGGACCGTTGACGGCGCGCGATATATGGGCGCGGGTGGCGGGTACCCAACCCATGCCGCCGAACACCCTGGTCGCGGTCAATTTGGAGTACACGGCCGTCGACCGGCCGGTTCGCGACGGCGACGAGGTCGCGTTCTTTCCGCCGGTGACCGGGGGTTAGCGGTGGCCGTCGAGTTGCGCAGCGAGATTTTCGACGTCGGCGCGGAGCTGCGCCGCTATCAAGACGCGGTCCTGCGAGCGCGCGGCAAGTACGGCGCCACGGTCACTTTCATCGGCACCATGCGCGATTTCAACGAAGGCGACGCGGTGCAGGGCATGACGCTCGAGTATTATCCCGGCATGACGGAAAAACATCTGCACGCGATCTCGGACGAAGCGCGCCGCCGCTGGGACGTGCTCGATACGCTCATCATCCATCGCGTCGGCAAAATTCTGCCCGACGAGCCGATCGTGCTCGTTGCCGTCTGGTCGGCTCACCGGGCCGCCGCTTTCGATGCCTGCCGCTATTTGATCGAGGAGTTGAAAACGCGCGCGCCGTTTTGGAAGCAGGAGCGCCTTCCCGACGGCATGCGCTGGGTCGAGCACAACACGCCTCCCTGAATTGACGTTCCGCTCAGCGCCGCCGCCCGCGGTATTCGTCGCGCAGCGCGCGCTGCTCTTCCGGCGTCAACTCCCGATAGCGCCGCTGCTGTTGGCGCACGCCTTCGCGCTGCGACGGCGACAGCTCGAGGTAACGCTGCGCGCCGTGACGCAGCCGTTGCTGCTGTTCCGGCGGATAGCGGTCCCAGTTCCGCTGATACGGCTGCAGCAACTCGCGCTCGCGCGGGCTCAGGTTCTGCCACGACTCCGCGTGCGCCGGGCCCGCCAACAGCGCGGCCAGCATGAGCGACGGCAGCGCGCGCCTTAGCGCTCGACGGAGATCAGCTGTTCGATCCATCCTCATTCGCCTTTTGTTCCATCAGCCAAAGATAGAAATCGATGTCGGCGTAGAGATCGGTCTGCTCGCCGGTCGCGATCGCCGGCGTTTCCGGGTCGCCGCGGTCGTGGGAAAGATAAACGCCGAGGCCGATCGCCACGGCCGCCATCGCCGCCGCGAGCGCGAGAGCAAGCGGGGCACGCCGGCGCGCGCGCGTGGCATAGCCGCGGAGCGCGCGCTGTCGCCTCGCGCTGATCCGGCTCGTGATCCCCGGCTCATCGGCAAACCGATCGAGCGTCTCGGCGACCCGCGACCACAGTCCGGCCCGCTCCCGGCACGCGCGGCACTCGCGCAAATGTTCCTGCAGCGCGTCCCGCCGTGCCGGCTCGCGCTCCAGCAACCCGGCGCGCAGCCGGTCAAGCTCGGCGTCCGCGGGATGCACGCCGGTTGACGGATTAGTGAGCTTGCTCATGCCATACCTCCGAAAGTTTGTCGCGCAGCGCCTGCAGCGCGCGGAAGTGATGTTGCTTGATGCTGCCTTCGGAACATCCGAGCGCCTGCGCCGTTTCCGCCGTGCTCATACCCTGCCACTCGCGCAGCAGGAATACCTGGCGTTGGCGCCGCGGCAGCTCCGCGAGCGCGCGCTCGAGCGCCGCGCGCTGCTCGGCGGCGATCCGTTCCGCCTCGGGCGTCTCCGATGCGGGCGCCGGCAGCATCGCCCATATATCTTCGCGCTCCCCGCCGTCGCTTGACCAGGGCCCGGGCAGCAGCCCGCGCAGTCGTTGCGCCAGGCGCCAGCGTTTCGCGTCGGTCGTGCGGTTGCGCAGGATGGTAAAGAAGAGCGCCGGCCATTCGCCGGCCGGCCGGTCGCGATAGCGCTCGACTAATCGCCACATGCTGTCCTGCACCGCGTCGAGCGCGGCGTCCCGATCCCACAGCTCGTAAAGCGCGAAGCGATAAGCGCGGTGCTCGACCTCGGCGAGAAAGGACTCGATCGTCTCGCGCGCCGCGCCTGTATCATCTTCCGTCGCGGCCGCGCCTTCCGCCGAAAGCCAGGCGGATGTCGCGGAGGATCGGCTTACACGACGCATGCGGATCCTTCGCGCCTCATCCGTTCAGCGCCAAAGCCGTGGGTTCACCCGTATCTCGGCGCTATCTCGCGAATGCTCGTAACCTTGATACGCCGGCGCGTACTCGCGATGCCACTCGCGATCCGAGCGATAGTGAGCGTGCGGGCGATAGTAAATCACGGGCGGCGGGCAAATGGAGCGCGCGCGGTATGCCACGACCGGTTGGTAAACGACACGCGGTCGATAAACCACCGCCGGGACGCCGATGTCGATGTTGACCCTCACTTGGCCGGCCTGTGCTTCTCCCGGGGCGGCGGCCGCGACGCCGAGCATGCCCGCGGCGGCCAGTAACAAGAGGGACGTTTTCATGTTTGTTCTCCTTCGGCGTTGGTTCGTTGGCCTTCATGAGTAGCAACGCGCGGGGACGCACACCGGATGACAGCCGGCGCGCGCTTTTACCGGGTGGTGCGGGAGGGGTGCGGTTTTTTACGGAGTGAGGCGAATGATCCCGTAGAAGCGGGGCTCAACGCGCTCCGCCCTTGCTTACGCTGATCAGGATTCGGTCGAGCACCCGGTCGGGCAGCAGGCGCCGCAGCCACGCGAAAGCGTGGGCCGGCAGCGTTACCCCGTAACGCGCGCGCGGGCGACGCGCTTCGAGCGCGCGCACGACCTTGGAAAGCACCGCGGTGGGAGGCAGCGTGAACGCCGTGCGCCCGCCGGTGCCGCGCAGCCGCCGTTCCATCGCGGCGTACTGCGGCCGATGTATGCTGCGCTTACCGTCGATGTGCGTTTCGTAGGCGGCGCGCGCGCTGTCGCGAAAACGCGTGGCGATCGGGCCGGGCTCGATCAGCGACACGTGCACGCCGCTTCCGCGCAGCTCCATGCGCAGCGTGTCGCTCAAGGCTTCGAGCGCGTACTTGGAGGCGCAGTAGGCGCCGCGATAGGGCAGGCACACGATGCCGAGGAGCGAGCTGATCTGGATGATGCGCCCGCCGTTCTGCGCGCGAAACACGGGAAGCAGCCGCGCGGTCAACTCGTGGGGGCCGAAGAGATTGGTTTCAAACTGGGCGCGCAGCGCCTCGCGCGTGAGGTCCTCCACCGCGCCCGGCTGGCCGAAACCGGCGTTGTTGATCAGCGCATAGAGGCGGTTATCGGAGCGCCTGAGGATCGCGTCGACCGCGGCATGTATCGATTCGGAAGAGCCGAGATCGAGCTGCAGGCTTTCGAAGCCGGCCATCGCGAGCGCCGCCACGTCAGCCGGCTTACGCGCGGTCGCGAACACGCGATAGCCACGCGCTTTGAGCCCGTCGGCCAGGCATCGGCCGATGCCGGAGGAACATCCGGTGATCAGTACGCAGCGCTCAGGCATTGTTGTTGTCATTCTAGCAACCGCGGTGAAGCCCCGGGTCTCATGCGGCTCTTTTAAGTTACTAGTATAATGCGCGCACAACGCCCGTGCCGGCCCGCGCGGGCGAATCGTCAATCACAACGAGCGCCGCCACGCCTTATCGATGACTCGCACCGCCGCTCCCCGCCCAAAGCAGCCGCTGCGCGTCGGCGTCGTCGGGGTGGGTTACCTTGGCCGGTTCCACGCCCGTATTTACGCGGACATGCCCGACGTCGAGCTGGTCGGCGTGGTCGATGTCGATTCCGCCCGCGCGCGCGAGATCGCCGAGCAGCACGGCTGCGAAGCGTACACCGATTACAACGATCTGCTCGGTCGCGTGGACGCGGTCAGCATCGTGGTTCCCACCATCCATCACGCCGCGGTCGCGCGCCCGTTTCTTGAGCGCGGCGTCCACATGCTGATGGAGAAGCCGATCGCCCCGTCGCTCGGCGAGGCGGAAGAGCTGGTCGAGCTCGCCGAGCGCGCCGGCGCCATCTTTCAGGTCGGGCACCTCGAGCGCTTCAACGCCGGCATCATGGAGCTTGCCACCCGCGTCGCCCAGCCGCGCTTCCTCGAAGTGCACCGCCTCGGCACGTTCGTCGATCGCGCGACCGACGTCGATGTCATCACCGACCTCATGATCCACGACATCGACATCGTGCTGTCGCTGGTCAAATCGGGCATACGCCACATCGCGGCCGACGGCATACCGGTGATCACCGATCAGGTCGACATCGCCAACGCCCGCATGGAGTTCGAGAACGGCGCGGTCGCGAACGTGACCGCGAGCCGCGTATCGAACAAGAAGCTGCGCCGCATCCGCGTGTTCGGGAAGGAACATTATTATGGCCTCGACTATATTGAGCAGAAGCTCGAGATCGTGCGCGCGGTGCCCGATGAAGCGGGCGGGAAGTGGCCGAAGATCGTCACCGAAATGCTCGCGATCGAGCCGCGTCCGCCGCTCGACACCGAGCTTGCGCATTTCGTGCGGGCGGTGCGCACCGGCGAGCGACCGCTCGTCGATGGGCGCGTCGGTCTCGAAGCGCTGCGCGTGGCGTTACTCGTGAAGGAGAGAATTGCCGCATGACTGCAATGACCGAGCCGGTACCGTTCCTCGATCTGGCGGCGGAGTTCCGCGCGCTCGAGCAAGAGTGGCTCGCCAAGATCCGCGAAGCGGGCGCGCGCGGCAGTTTCATCCTCGGCCCGGAAGTGTCCGCGTTCGAGCGCGAGTTCGCCGACTATGTCGGCGTGAAACACGCAATCGCGGTGGCGAACGGCACCGATTCGCTGGTGCTGAGCCTGCGCGCGCTCGGGATCGGGCCGGGCGATGAAGTGATCACCACGCCCTATAGTTTCTTCGCCTCGAGCGAAGCCATCAGCGCGGTCGGCGCGAGGCCGGTGTTCGCCGACATACGCGCGGACAGTTTCACCCTCGATCCCGCCGCGGTCGCGGCGAAAATCACGCCGCGCACGCGCGCCATTCTGCCGGTGCATATTTTCGGCCATGCGTGCGAGATGTCGGAGCTCGGCGAGATCGCGCGCCGCCGCAAGCTCGCGATCGTCGAGGATTGCGCGCAGTCGTTCGGTGCCATGAGCGCGGGGCGCGTGGTCGGGTCGCTCGGGGATTGCGGCAGCTTCAGTTTCTATCCGACCAAGGTGCTCGGCTGTTACGGCGACGGCGGCATGATCACCACCGACAGCGACAGCGCGAACGAGCACATTCGGCGGCTGCGCAACCACGGATCGGGGAAGCCCTATCTGCACTCCGAGCTCGGCTGCAACAGCCGGCTGGATGAAATTCAGGCCGCCATCCTGCGCTTGAAGCTCAAACGCGTGCGCGCCGATATCGCCGGCCGCCGCAAGGCGGCGGCCGAATACGCTCGGCGCTTGGCCGGCAGTGCGGTAAAAACGCCGACGGCGAGCGCAGAGGCGGCGCATGTCTACAACGCGTACACCGTGCGCGTGCCGAACCGCGACGCCGTGCGCCAGGCGCTCGCGGACGCGAAGATTCCGACGGCGCTTTACTATCCGCTCGGTTTACACTTGCAGGAAGTCTACCGCGATCTCGGTTATCGGCCGGGCAGCATGCCGGTTTGCGAACGCCTGACCGCCGAGAATCTCTCGCTGCCGATCTATCCGGGTATGCCGCTCGCGCACATCGAGCGGGTGTGCGAGGCGCTGCGCCGCGCGCTCGGCTGACTAGCGCGCGCCGTGGCGCACGGTTTGAATGCGCGCGGCGCGTGCCGCCGCGACGGCGGCGGCGAGCGTTGGTTGGCCGGAATGGGCGACGCGATCCGCGAGCCCTCGCACGATGCGTTCCACCACGCGCGGCCCCTGATAGATCAGCGCGGTGTAGATCTGGAGTAAATCCGCGCCGGCGACGAGCTTGTCCCACGCGTCCTCGGCATCTTCGATGCCGCCCACCCCGATGATCGGCACCCGGCCTTGCAGGTAGCGGTAGAGCCGCGCGATGACGCGCGTCGCGAGCGGCTTGAGCGGGCGCCCGCTCAAGCCGCCGGTTTCGTGCGCGAGCAGATCCGCCTCCATCCCCGGACGCGCGAGCGTCGTATTCGTAGCGATCACGGCGTCGAACCCGCAGGCGAGCACGCTCTGAGCGATGAAGCCGATCTGCTCGTCGCTCAAGTCCGGCGCGATCTTGAGCGCGAGCGGGACATAGAGGCCGTGCGCGCGCGCGAGCGCGGCTTGCTCGGTCTTGAGCGCCTGCAACAGTTCTTCGAGACGCTCTTGTTCCTGCAACGCCCGCAGACCCGGCGTGTTCGGCGACGACACGTTCACGGCGACATAGGCCGCGTGGATGTAGACGGCGCGCAGCGCGTAGAGGTAGTCGTCGAGCGCGCGCTCGATCGGCGTGTCGCGGTTCTTGCCGATGTTGATGCCGAGCAGGCACGGCTTCGGCCGGGCCGACAGGTTGGCCACGAACGCCGCCATGCCGGCGCTGTTGAATCCCATGCGGTTGATGAGGGCGCGCTGCTTCACGAGACGGAAGAGCCGCGGTTTTTCGTTGCCGGCCTGCGGGCGCGGCGTGACGGTGCCGAGCTCGAGCCAGCCGAAACCGAGCGCGGCGAGCATGTGCATATGGCGCGCGTCTTTATCGAGGCCGGCGGCGAGGCCGACGGGATTCGGAAAGTGCAGGCCGAGGATGTCCACCGGGAGCTGCGGCACGCGACGGCCGAAGCGCCGGTCGACCCACGTCGCCGCGCCCGGAAGGCGAAAGCCGAGGCGCAGCAGGGCGAACAGCAGCCGGTGACTACGCTCGGCGTCGAGCCGGAACAGCAGCGGCCGGACAAAGTCGTAGAAATCCGGGTGGGGGCGGCGCATGGGACTGCGATTGTACCCGCCCGCAGCGGCGAGTCGAGCGCGCCGCTGTTTCGCCGACGGCGGGTCTGTTAGGGTAATCCGCACATCCACACGGTCCCTCACGGACAGGAGGCAGCAATGGCGGAATCAGTACGCAAAGCGGATTATTTTGCGGTGAACGTGCCGAATAAGCGCGGCGAAGCGGCGCGCCTGCTCGCGGCGTTCGCGACCGCCGGCGTGAACCTGCTCGCGTTCACCGGTTTCCCCGGCGGTTCCGGCAAGGCGCAGCTCGATTTCATTCCGGAAAACACCGCGGCCTTCCGCAGCGCCGCGGAGCGCGCCAAGCTCAAGCTCAAGGCGCCGAAGACGGTCTTCCTTATCCAAGGCGACGATCGCCAGGGCGCGATCGGCGCGCTGCTGCAGCGCCTGGCCGACGCCAAGATCAACGTCACCGCCGTCGACGCCGCGAGTGCCGGCAACGGACGATACGGCGCGATGCTCTGGGTCAAGCCGAAGGACGTGGAGAAGGCGGCGAGCGTACTCGGCGCGAGCTAGCGAGCGCGCGCCGTGGCGTGTATCGGTTTAAGTCGTCGAGCGCCTCTCGGCGCGCTCGTCGATGTAATTACTTGTCGATGTAACAACGGTTCGATGTAATAAGGGAACCGCTAATAATTCAACTGTAGGGTGGGTTGAGCGCCGCGATGCCGCACAGGATGTGCCAATTTCGCGGGAGCACACGGATGTGCGGAGCGATGCCGCACAGGATGTGCCAA
>JAJPKH010000266.1 GCA_021323795.1 Acidiferrobacteraceae bacterium
ATGTCGGAAAGTTGTGACAAGCGCACGCCGTTAACGACGAGGCTCGGCAAATAGAGCATGCCAAGGAAGCGGAATTTTCCGACGCGCTCGCCGATCGCGAGGTTGTCGGCGAGCGGGACGGGTTTGGCGTTGAGCGCTAGAAGCGCGTCGGCGCCGGCCGCCGGCGCCGCCGCGAACAGCCAGACGAGCAGCAACACATAAAGCCGCCTGCCTGCGCCGCGCGGCGAATCCGACGCCGGATGCATGGGCTGCCTGGACGAATTCGTTATTCGTTCTTCATCTCGACCTTGGCGTTTGCGCGCAGCTCTTTCACCAGGTTCTCGACCTTTTCGTCTTGCAGCTTGCGGTAGAAATTGGCTTTGGTTTGGCGGTCCGCCATGAACTCTTCGAAGGTTGGTATTTTCGCCGGCCGTGTGTCTTCCACCTTGATGACATGCCAGCCGAAATCGGATTTCACGGGCGTCGAGCTGATGGCGCCTTTTTCGAGACCGGTGACACCCGCAAAGAACTCCGGCACGACCATTCCTTGATTGATCCAGCCGAGACTGCCGCCGTTGTTGCCGGACTGCACGTCGATCGATTTCTGCTTGGCCAGCGTCGCGAAATTGGTCTTCTTGTTCTTGAGCTGCGCGATAATCTCCTTCGCTTCATCTTCGTTCTTGGTAAGGATATGGCGCACCAGGTATTCGGTTTTGTGCGTCGCCGCGACTTCCTTTTCGAAGCGCTGCTTGAGCTCTTCGTCGGTGATCGGGCTGTCTCCGAGCTGCTTGCGGATCAACGATTGCACCAGAATGTTCTCGCGCACGCGCTTCAAGAGGCTGCTCACCTCCGGGTCCTTGTCCATTCCGGTTGCTTCGGCGCGCTGCGCCAGCACCACGCGATCGATCATTTCATCGAGCACCTTCTTCTCCTGCGCTTTGTCGGTGACCGGTTCGCGTTGCTGGCGCAGTTGCAGGTATTGCTGGAATTCGGCGTCGGTGATCGGCTGGCTGTTTACCAAGGCCAATACTTTGCCCTCGCTCTGAGTTTTTTGCTGGCAGCCGCTCAGCAGGACGCCGGCGACAAGCAGTACGAGTGCAGACAAACGATACGGATTCATGAAACGTCCTCGATTGGAATGGAAGTTATAGCTCGTCCGGCGTCAGCGCTTCGATGCGCAATGCGTGGATATCACGGCCCATCATCTCCCCGAGCGCGTCGTACACGAGGCGGTGGCGCGCCAGCGGCGCGCGGCCCTCGAAGCGGTGCGATACGATGGTGACGGCGTAATGCCCGCCGCCCGTTTGCGCTCCGGCGTGGCCGGCGTGCGCGGCGCTTTCATCGGTGACGGTCAGGCTCTCGGGAGCGAACGCATCACGCAGCCGGGCTTCGATGGCGGCGACGCCCCGCATTATGGCAGCACTTTACGGAACGGCTCCACCGTTACCGTATGAAAGACGCCCGCGGTGACGTACGGATCGCCCTGGGCCCAGCGTTCGGCGGCTTCCAACGAATCGAATTCCGCGACGATCAGGCTGCCGGTGAAGCCGGTCGGGCCGGGGTCGGGGCTGTCGATCGCCGGTAGCGGACCGGCGAGCAGGAGACGGCCCTGCTGCTGAAGTTCTTGCAGGCGCTGCAAATGCGCCGGCCGGACCGCCAGGCGTTGCGCGAGACTGTCCGGACGGTCCGCTCCCTTGATGACGTAATGCATCTCAGTCGGACCCCGTCGGCGTATTTTTCCCGCGCGGTTCTTGTACGTGTCGCGCCATCAATACTCCTTGAACCAACAGGAAGAGGAGTGTCAGGCCAAGCAGCTCGAAGACTTTGAAGTTCACCCATATCGCCTGACGTTCGGCGGTATCGAGTTCGGGGCGGAAGAAAAACGCGACGTAAATGTTGAGCGCGCCGAGCGCGATGAAAAAAAGCCCCCAACTCAAATTCTGGCGCGCCCACACAGCGGGCGGCAGCGCGATCTGCTGGCCGAGCAGGCGTTCGATCAACGGCTTGTGTCCGATGAACTGACTGCCGAGTATCAACGCCGCGAGCACCCAGTAAACCAGCGTCGGTTTCCACTTGATGAAGGTGTCGTCATGCAGCGCGAGCGTCAGGCCGCCGAAGACGATCAGGATGCCCAATGTGACGAGCGGCATCATTTCAAAGCGCCGGTGCTTGAGCCAGTAACCGCCGACCTGGACGACCGAGGCCGCAATGGCGACCGCCGTCGCCACGTAGATGTCGTAAAACTTGAACGCCGCAAAAAAGAGCAGCAGCGGGAACAGGTCGTACAGTAGTTTCATACCATCAGGGGTGAAAGAGGCGGCGCGCTATTGTCCATTACTGCGCCGGAGGCCGCAACCGGGAGCGGGAATTCCGCGGAAGCGCAACTCCGTGGACATGATTCGAACAGCGACTCGGCCCACACTCCTGCAAATTCGAGCGCGTGCAGGCGGCGGGTAAATCGGGTGCGGCTCGGCGAACCTGGCGCGGCAGGCCTCTCGTTCGGGGCGGCGTACCCGACTCAGTGCATGCGGATCCGCGTCCAGCGATCGAAGTATTTGGCCATGACGGTGCGCACGTGGATCGGGTATTTGAACGCGTCCATCTGTTGCATCCCCTCGGCGAAAAAGTTCCGGGCATCGTCGGGCAAGTTGGACACCAGCTCGTCGAACACTTGTTCCATGAGCGCGGCGTTGTGCGTGCGTGTCGCCACGATTCCACGGTTCAGATTGAGCAGGCGCCAGGGATGCGTCGGGAGGGTTTGGCCGACGCCCATGCGTGCGAGGGGCGCCGTCGCCCGAATAATGCGCGTCATTCGGTGGGTCAGGTGTTCCAAGGTGTTCGCCTCGCGCATGCGGTTGGCGAGATTGGCGAACGCATCCACCAACGGTTCGATGGTGCGCAGCTCGCCCGCGTGGTCCACCGTCCAATCGGCAAACGACAGCACGACGAGGTCGAACTCGGGCTCGATGTCGTCGAGGCCCAGCCGCTTGGCCCACATCGAGAGATCCATGAGCAGGCTTATGCCATAGTCGCCAAGACGGCTCACCTCCTCGCGTTCGCTCGATAGGCTCGATTGAGGCAGGTTATCGAACCGCTTACTCGCCGCGAGGAACTGTTTGATCGCCGCATCGAGCTGTTGGGGAGTCACTTGCCCGCGCGGGGCCGGGTTAATGCCCTCATAGGCTTCGATGATTGTTTCGACGGCGTTCTTGTAGCGGCGTTCGGCATCCGCCAGACTACTGCCCGGTGCGCTTGGGGAAGGGTGCATACCTTTTAAATATAGCGGGTTATTTTGTGTCTGCTACTTACGACCTCCACTCCCATACGATCCACTCCGACGGCACGTTGACGCCGAGCGAGCTGGTCGCACGCGCTCGAGCCAATCGCGTGGACGTGCTGGCGCTCACCGATCACGACGTCACCGACGGGGTGACGGAAGCGCGCGCGGCGGCGGAGCGCGCAGGCATGCGGCTGATTGCGGGCGTCGAGATCTCGGCCACGTGGCAGCGCCAAACGCTCCATGTCATCGGGCTTTGCATCGATGCGTGCCACGAGCCGTTGCAACAGGGGTTGGCGCGGCTGCGCAAGTCGCGTGTTTGGCGGGCGCAGGAAATCGGGCGGCGTCTGAAACGCAAGAACATCGACGGCGCCTATGATGCCGCGCGCGCCATTGCGCGCGGCGCCGTTATTTCACGCACTCACTTCGCCCGTTTCCTGGTCGCGCAAGGATACGTGCCGAGCGCGGGACAGGCGTTCAAGCAATATCTTGCGCGCGGACGCGCGGCGTACGTGCCGGGTCAGTGGGCCGACCTTGCCGAAGCCGTGGCATGGATACGCGGCGCCGGCGGCGTCGCGGTGTTGGCGCATCCGGGCCGCTACCAGCTGACCGGGAGCAAGTTGCGGCGGTTGCTACACGAGTTCAAGGAATGCGGCGGACAGGCGATGGAAGTCGTTTCCGGGAGCCAGCCGCCCGCGGAGATCGAGCACATGAGCAGCCTCTCGGTCGAGCTCGGGCTCTTCGGCTCGCTCGGTTCGGATTATCACGGGCCCGAACAGGCCTGGATCGACATCGGCAGGCTTCCGACGCTCGCTCCGCAGGTTTGTCCGGTATGGACGGCGTTCGCGCCGGGGTATACTTGCGCGTCCTCAGCATAGCCGCGACGGCATGGCGCAATACTTCGAAGTTCACCCCGAGAATCCGCAGCCGCGCCTGATCAAGCGCGCCGTCGAGATCGTGCGCCACGGCGGCGTGATCGTCTATCCGACCGATTCGAGTTATGCGATCGGCTGCCACATCGGGGACAAGGCGGCCATGGAGCGCATCCGCCGTATCCGCGCGCTCGACGACCGGCATAACTTCACCCTGGTTTGCCGCGACCTCTCGGAGGTGGCGCTGTACGCCCGGCTCACCAATTCGGACTATCGCATCCTGCGCGCGCATACCCCGGGGCCTTATACCTTTATATTACCGGCGACGCGCGAGGTGCCCCGTCGCTTGCAGCATCCTCGTCGCAAGACCATCGGGCTGCGCGTTCCCGACCACGCGATCGCCCAGGCGCTGCTCGCGGAGTTACGCGAGCCGCTGATGAGCTGTACCCTGATACTGCCGGGCGAAAGCGTGCCCCTGAACGATCCCCCAGAGATTCGCGAGCGGCTGGAGCACCAGGTCGATCTCATCATCGACGGCGGAAACTGCGGTCTGGAGCCGACGACCGTCGTGGTGCTGGAAGACGGAACGGCGGAGATCGCCCGTCGCGGCCGGGGCGAGGTGGTGGACTTCGAACCGGCGCTGCGCCAATAAGCGCCTCGCGGCTCGCCCTCCGGCCTTTCTTGCGGGATCGCCGGTAGCGCGGGGTTATCCCCGCAAGCCGCTCACCCTGTTATACTCCCGGCCGCGATGGGCGAATTAACCCTGCCTCAACAGATCGCGGCCGCGATACTCCCCATACTATTCGCCATTACCGTCCACGAAGTAGCGCACGGATGGGTTGCGAAACACCTCGGCGATCCGACCGCGCAGCGGCTTGGGCGCCTGACGCTCAATCCGATCAAACACATCGATCCGGTCGGCACCGTGCTTATCCCCGGCATGTTGCTGATCTTTGGCGCGATCGGCGGGCGGATTCCATTTATCTTCGGTTGGGCGAAACCGGTCCCCGTAACCTGGGAAAATCTGCGCCACCCCAAGCGCGACATGGCGATCGTCGCCGCGGCCGGTCCCATGGCCAATCTCCTCATGGCCATCCTGTGGGCGCTGGTCCAGAAAATCGCGAACTTCCTTCCGGCGAGCGCGGCTTGGGTCGCGGTGCCCATGGCGTATATGGGGGATTGGGGCGTCGGCATTAACATCGTTCTTATGGTCATCAATCTTCTGCCGTTGCCGCCGCTCGATGGCGGACGCGTCGCCGTCGGCTTGCTGCCCGGGCCTCTCGCGTGGCAGCTGAGCCGCGTCGAGCCGTACGGGTTTTTTATTCTGCTCGCGCTCGTCGCGACCGGCACGCTCTCGATCATTCTGGCTCCGCCCATCGTGTTCCTGGAGCGGCTGGTGGTACGGGTGGTGGGGCTCTAGCGTGAGCGCCGTACTCGCGGCGGAAACCCCGCGCGTGCTCTCCGGCATGCGTCCGACGGGCTCGCTGCATCTCGGGCACTACCACGGCGTCCTCAAGAACTGGATCCGGCTGCAGAACGAGTACGAGTGCTACTTCTTCGTCGCCGACTGGCATGCGCTTACTACCGGTTACGAAGACACGCAGGGCTTGGAGGAAAACGTCTGGAACATCGTGATCGACTGGCTCGCGGCGGGGGTCGACCCGAACTTCGCGACGATCTTTATCCAATCGCGCGTGCCGCAACACGCGGAACTGCATACGCTGCTCTCGATGATCACGCCGCTCGCGTGGCTCGAGCGCGTGCCTTCTTACAAGGATCAGCAGGAGCAGCTCAAGGACAAGGATCTCTCGACGTACGGTTTTCTCGGATATCCGTTGCTGCAAAGCGCCGATATCCTGGTTTATCGGGCGTCGTACGTTCCGGTGGGAGAGGATCAGGTGCCGCATGTCGAGCTGACGCGCGAGGTGGCGCGGCGCTTCAATCATTTGTACGGCCGCGACCCGGGTTATCAGCAGCGCGCGGAGGAGGCGATTCGCAAGCTCGGCAAGAAAAACGCCAAGCTCTACGTCGAGCTGCGCGAGGCGTATACGGAGCGCGGCGACCGCGAGGCGCTCGAGCGCGCGCACGCGCTGCTCGAGCGGCAGAAGAATATTTCGCTTGGCGACAAGGAGCGTTTGTACGGCTACCTCGAGGGAGGCGGCAAGATCATCCTCCCCGAGCCGCAGCCGCTGCTGACGCCGGCGTCGAAAATGCCGGGACTGGATGGCCGCAAGATGTCGAAGTCGTACAATAACGCCATCTATTTGCGGGACGATCCCAAGCAAGTGGAGGAGAAGCTCAAAACCATGCCGACCGACCCCGCGCGCGTGCGCCGATCCGATCCGGGCGATCCGGACAAATGCCCGGTCTGGGAGTTCCACGCCGTGTACTCGGACGACAAGACGCGGGCATGGGTGCGCCAAGGCTGCACCACGGCGGGCATCGGTTGCCTCGAGTGCAAGCAACCGGTGATCAACGCCGTGCTCGCGGAACTCGCGCCGATCCAGGCGCGCGCCACGGAATTCGCGCGCGATCCCGCGACGGTTCGCGCGCTGGTCGCCGACGGCACGCGCAAAGCGCGCGAAGTCGCCGACGCGACGCTCGCCGAGGTACGTACCGCCATGGGATTGGGATACGCATGACGACGCCGACCGACCATACATCCAATACGACACCGGTCGCCGTCGTGCGCGGCGACGCGATGATCGAGCTGCCGGCGGATCTCTACATTCCGCCGAACGCGCTCGAAGTCTTTCTCGAGACGTTCCAGGGGCCGTTGGACCTGCTGCTTTATCTCATTCGCAAGCAGAACCTCGACATCCTCGATATTCCGATCGCGGACGTGACGCGCCAATACATGGGCTACATCGAGTTGATGCAGGAGCTCAAGCTCGAGCTGGCGGCGGAATATTTGCTGATGGCGGCGATGCTCGCCGAGATCAAGTCGCGGTTGCTGCTGCCGCCGCAGCCGGCCGAGCAGGCCGAGGACGCGGACCCGCGCGCCGAGCTGGTGCGCCGGCTCCAGCAATACGAGCGCTATCGCCGGGCCGCGGAGGGCATCGATAAGTTGCCCCGTGTCGGGCGCGAGTTGCATTTGGTGTCGGTCAACACCGGTGACATTCCTTATCGCAAACCGCAGCCGAACGTGCCGCTTTACGAGTTGCTCGATGCGTTCAAACAAGTCATGGAACGGGCCGCGCTCTATCGACACCATCGAGTGCGGATGGAAGCGCTTTCGGTGCGCGAGCGCATGACGGAAATTCTCGCGCGCGTGAACGGCGCGGATTTTCTCAACTTCGAATCGTTGTTCGAGCCGCGCGAAGGTCGCCTCGGCGTAGTCGTGACCTTCATGGCGGTGCTCGAACTCATCAAGGAGGCATTGATCGTGGTGATACAGCAAGAACCGTATGCCCCCATTCACGTCAAGGCGGCCGCGTGATGAGCGAGCCCAACGTGGAACTGAAGAATATCATCGAAGCGGCGCTGCTCGTCGCCGGGCAGCCGCTGACGATCGATCGGATGGCCGCGATGTTTCCCGAGGACTCCCGCCCGACGCGCGAGGAGATCCGCGCGGCATTGAAGCGGCTGGAGGAGGAGTACGCCGGCCGCGGCGTGGAGCTGAAACAAATCGACCGCGCGTATCGGTTGCAGACGCGCGAGCGGTATGCCTCTTGGCTCGGCCGTCTGGTGGAGGAGCGCCCGGCGCGCTATTCGCGCGCGGCTCTCGAAACGCTCGCGATCATTGCTTACCGTCAGCCCGTGACCCGCGGCGACATCGAGGACATCCGCGGGGTCGCCGTCAGCACGGAAATCATCCGGACGTTGACCGAGCGCGGCTGGGTGCGCGAAGTCGGCCGCAAGGAGGTGCCCGGACGCCCGGTGCTTTATGGCACGACGCGCGAATTCCTCGAGTACTTCAATCTGACGAAGCTCGAGGACCTGCCGCCGCTCGCGGAGCTGCGCGACATCGCGGCGATCAGCGCCGAGCTCGATCAACGCGCCGGCGAGAATGCCGAAGGCGTGAGCCCGAACGCTCCCGACGTTGCTCCCGCGCCGCCGGAGGCGGCCGGCGAACCGGATCATAGCGTGGCCGTCGGCGAGCTGGTCGAGACGGAGACCGCGCCTGCTTACGCCCACGCGCCGAAATCCGATTGAACGACCCCTTTCCGCCGGAGCGACAGCGAACCGCGGCGGATAAGTCGTTTCCGTCATGACAACCAAACGCGGTGTCCCGCCGCGATCCGCATCCGAACATACGAAGCCGCGGACGGGCTCGTCTCAAGCCGAGGATCGTCCCCGGCGCCCGGCTGCCGACGCGGCCAAGGGTCAGGGCCGGCCGGCACCACGCGGAAAATCGAGTCCGCGCGCCGACACGACGCAGGCGGGAGAGAATTTGCGCGGCCGCCCCCGGCTTCCCGCCTTTCGCGACATGGGTATGTCCGTGCACGGCGGTCGCTCTCCGCGTCCTGCTTCCCGCGACACCGGTACCTCTCGGTACGGCGCCGGGCATAACGCGGCGGAGCACGGCGAAAAACTGCAAAAGGTATTGGCACGCGCGGGAGTGGGGTCGCGCCGCGAGATGGAACGTTGGATCGAGCAGGGGCGGCTGACGATCGACGGGCAGCCCGCAAAAATCGGCGACCGCGTGCGATCGGGGCAGCGGCTTTGTATCGACGGCCGGCCGCTCCCGCAGGCGACGCTTTCGCCGAAGCAGCGCGTGTTGATTTACCACAAACCCGAAGGCGAGCTGACGACCCGCAGCGACCCCGAGGGACGGGCGACCGTGTTCAACAACCTTCCCCCGATCCGGCAGGGGCGCTGGATCGCCATCGGGCGCCTCGACTTGAACTCCTCGGGTCTGCTGCTTTTCACCACCGACGGCGAGCTGGCGCACCGGTTGATGCATCCGTCCGCCGAGATCGAGCGCGAATACGCGGTGCGCATTCTCGGCGAAGTGACGCCCGAGGCGATCGAGCGTTTAACCAAGGGCGTGATGCTGGAAGACGGGCCGGCGAGTTTCGCGAGCGTCGTCGACGCCGGCGGCACCGGCGCCAATCACTGGTATCACGTCGTCATCCGCGAGGGGCGCAACCGCGAGGTGCGACGCATGTGGGAAGCGGTGGGCGCGACGGTCAGCCGGCTCATTCGCGTGCGCTATGGTCCGATAGCGCTGCCGCGAATGCTGCGGCCGGGTCGCAGTGCCTATTTGGAGCGCGAAGAATTGGAGTCGCTGTACGCCGCGGCGGGGCTCGCGGCGCCCCGGCTCCAGCGCCCGCAGGCGGTGCGCGGTGAACGCGCACGCGCGCGGCATCGTCCGGTTCGAGGATTCACCGCAAAGAAGCGCTGACGTCATCGAAGGGGTCGCGCGTTCATCGTCCCGATTCGCCACACTCCCGCAAGGCTCTCTCAGAAGTTATATCCGGCCCGCCGATCTACTACCTGCCCGTAACAACCCGGTTTCACCCGCGGCGCGCTTCCTGCAAGATAGAAAAGGGAAGCCACGCATGAACAGGGATATTATTCACAAGAACCGCGCGCATCTGCATTCGGTAAAAAATTGGATCGCGCTCGAGAATTACCGCCGCAGTCGCGCGCACTACGGTTGCCTCCCGCGCATGCTGCCGCTGCTCAATGTGGCGTCGCCATTGCCATCCGGCGTGCGTTACCTCGAGCTAGGCGTTTCGGTGGGAAAGAACATCTACGTGCTGGCCAATGCGTTCGCCGCGGGTTTCGTCATCGTTTGGGACGATCTCGACCGGCTCGAAAGCGGGCCAGTCACGCGCGCGTTCTTGGGGATCGCCGATTTTCTGCGAGCGCGTTACCGCCTTCCGGCCGCATCGGTCTTTCGAGTCGAATTGAACGGTTGGCTCGGACAGCACGAGCATAAACACACGGTGGGCGTGATCAATAACCTCGGTCTCACCGCGTCCGCCTTCTCGTGAACGAAGTTCTCCTGGAACGATCGCTGCAGCACGCCGAAGGCTTGGCCGTTTATTGGGGGCCGCGCGTTCTTGTCGCGCTGCTCATCTTTCTCGGTTTCTGGCTGCTCGCGCGCTTCTCCGACCGGGCGATCGCGCGCGTCGTCGGTTACGCGCGCCTGAACGTGCTCGTGGTGTCCCTGCTTTCGCGCGCCGCCCGCTTCGGGCTGATATTTTTCGGCGTGGTAACGGCGCTCGGAACGCTCGGCGTCAATATATCCGCGCTGGTGGCCGGCCTCGGGCTGACGGGTTTCGCGCTCGGTTTTGCGTTGCGCGACACCATTTCCAACGTGCTCGCCGGCGTTCTGCTTTTGATCTACCGCCCGTTCGGCATCAACGATCGGATTAACGTGACCAACCAGGAGGGGGTAGTGGTAAATATCGATCTGCGCTACACGACGCTCGACAGCGATGCCAATCGCATTTTGATTCCGAACTCCGTGCTTTTCACCAATCCCATCATCGTCGTAAAAAAGGGAACGCGATCTATTCTTTAGCCCGCTCGTAACCCGATTCCCCCGACTACGAAGCTATCTCAAAATCCAAGTACCGGAGAGTGCTTCGTCGCAAACGCCGTCCCTCGCAATGACAAACGCGGCTGTCATTGCGAGCGACGCGAAGCAATCGATTTTGAGATGGGGACCTCTTAATAATTCAACTGTAGGGTGGGTTGAGCGCCGCGATGCCGCACAGGATGTGCCAATTTCGCGGGAGCACACGGATGTGCGGAGCGATGCCGCACAGGATGTGCCAA
>JAJPKH010000005.1 GCA_021323795.1 Acidiferrobacteraceae bacterium
CCGTTGGCAAGCGAACCGGGGAAAGTAACGTTGCCGTTGGCGGCGACGTTTAGAGTATTGCCACCGTTCAGCTGCAACTGCAAACCGGAACCGAGGAGACCGGAAACCGAAACGGAAATCGTATAGGTCGTCGGCGTGGAGGAAGCGCTTCCGCTGCCCCCGCCTCCGCCGCCTCCCCCGCCGCACGCCGATAGGGTCAGCGCGAACAGCGCGATAACCACCGCGCCCGCCACACCGCGGAACGCGGCGCAGAAAATGCTTACCACCATAACTCCCCCCGAACCTGCACTTGTTTTTCGAATTGCTTTTTGCGGAGCGCTTTTTTTATTCGCCCCATAAAACTTCGCGCACGCGCAACCACATGCTGCGAGCGTTATCCGCTCGCGACGAAGTCCTCCTTGTAGGAGGATGCTGAATCGTTATTTATTGTTGTTGTACAAGCGACCCTTCAATACGCGAAAGAGGGCTTCCGGGTGTCGCCGATCAAAAGCGCTCTCTCGTAACAATTCCTTTTGTTCGCTCGTAGGCGGTTGGGGTGCAAAACCGTAGAAACGAAAAACCTAAAGCGAGCCGGCAGAATGCCAGTGATGGGTCCGGGATTCAAGATCCCGTTCGTCAATTTAAAATCGGCACGAGCTCGTCATGCCAAGTGCTTGCGACAAGAGCAAACTCGCAAGTGACGAAATACGTCACCCGCACCTATCGGACGTTCGGGCGCGACAAAAAGAAAGGCCCCGTTGCCGGGGCCTTTCTGACTTACTTAACGGACGGACAGAGAGCGACGCGCGACCTACTCGCGCACACGCGCCGTCTCACATATCCATGCCGCCCATGCCGCCCATGCCACCGCCGGCCGGCATCTTCTCTTCTTCCTTCGGCAGCTCCGCCACCATCGCTTCGGTGGTGATCATGAGCCCCGCGATCGAGGCCGCGTTCTGCAGCGCCGTGCGGGTTACCTTGGTCGGATCGAGAATGCCCATCTTGAGCATGTCGCCGTACTCGCCGCTGGCGGCGTTGTAGCCGTAGTTCGCATCCTTGCTCTCGGCAACCTTCTGGAACACCACCGAACCTTCGACACCGGCGTTCTCGACGATTTGACGCAGCGGCTCCTGCATGGCGCGGACCGCGATCTGGATACCGACGTCTTGATCGTGATTGTCGCCCTTCAGGCTCTTAATCGCGGGGATCGCGCGCACCAGCGCCACACCACCGCCCGGGACGATACCTTCTTCAACCGCGGCACGGGTAGCGTGCAAGGCGTCTTCGACGCGGGCCTTCTTTTCTTTCATCTCGACTTCGGTCGCGGCGCCGACTTTGATCACCGCGACACCGCCGGCGAGCTTTGCCACGCGTTCCTGCAGCTTCTCCTTGTCATAGTCGGACGTCGCCTCCTCGATCTGCGCGCGGATCTGCTTGATACGCGCCTCGATCTCGGACTTCTTGCCGGCGCCGTCGATGACGGTTGTGTTCTCTTTCCCGACCTGCACGCGCTTGGCCTGACCCAGTACGTCGGGCGAGGTGTTCTCGAGGCTCATGCCGACTTCCTCGGAGATCACTTGGCCGTTGGTGAGGACCGCGATGTCTTGCAGCATCGCCTTGCGACGGTCACCGAAGCCCGGGGCCTTCACGGCGCAGACCTTGAGGATGCCGCGAATGTTGTTGACGACCAGGGTCGCGAGCGCTTCGCCTTCGACGTCTTCCGCGACGATCAGGAGCGGACGGCCCTGTTTGGCCACGCTCTCGAGTATCGGCAGCATGTCGCGAATGCTCGAGATCTTCTTATCGGTGATGAGGATGAGCGGGTTCTCGAGATCAGCGCTCATCGTGTCCTGCTTGTTGATGAAGTACGGCGAGATGTAGCCGCGGTCGAACTGCATTCCTTCCACGATCTCGAGATCGTTCTCGAGGCCCTGGCCTTCTTCCACGGTAATAACGCCTTCCTTGCCGACCTTCGCCATCGCGTCGGCAATGATCTTGCCGATCGACTCGTCCGAGTTCGCCGATATCGTGCCGACTTGAGCGATTTCCTTCGGATCGGAGCAGGGCTTGGAAATCTTCTTGAGCGACTCGACGGCCGACGTGACCGCCTTGTCGATGCCGCGCTTCAGATCCATCGGGTTCATGCCGGCGGCGACCGACTTCAGGCCTTCGCGCAAGATCGCCTGGGCCAGCACGGTCGCGGTGGTGGTGCCGTCACCGGCGACATCGGAAGTCTTGCTCGCGACTTCCTTCACCATCTGCGCACCCATGTTTTCGTACTTGTCCTTAAGTTCAATCTCCTTCGCGACCGAGACACCGTCCTTCGTGACGGTGGGAGCACCGAACGCCTTGTCGAGCACCACATTGCGGCCCTTCGGCCCGAGCGTCACCTTCACCGCGTCGGCCAGAACATTCACGCCGCGCAACATGCGCTGGCGGGCGAAATCGCCGAATACAACGTCTTTAGCTGCCATAGTTCAAACCCTCTTCGGAATTTTTCCTTTGTTGATTAACCTTCGACGATGCCCATGATGTCTTCTTCACGCATCACGAGCAGCTCTTCGGTACCGACCTTGACCTCGGTGCCGGAATATTTGCCGAACAGAATCTTGTCGCCGACTTTCACATCGAGTGGGCGCACTTCACCGTTTTCGAGAATCTTGCCCTTCCCAGCGGCTACCACTTCGCCCTGGATCGGTTTCTCTTTGGCGGTATCGGGAATCACGATGCCACCGGCGGTACGGCGTTCCTCTTCGAGGCGGCGCACGATCACACGGTCATGCAGTGGCCGAATTTTCACCACGGTTTCTCCTTTTTTCGCAATGGCTTGAGCCGTCATAGGTACAGTCCTCCGTAAAGAAAAAAGATGTTTTGCTGCCGACTTGGGCGTCGATACCGAGCGCTCCTCGCCAACTTGCTGGACGAGTTGTTAGCACTCGTGTTAAGTGAGTGCTAATGATAATCGGGTGCTCCAAGGAGTCAAGCTAGGGGTAGTTGTGGAGGAAAGAAAAACAGGCCGCGTTGCCCGTGGCGCCCGGAGCTTTTACAAGACCTTGATTTAGAGAACCTTAAGCAATGCCATCATGTTATCGTTATCCAAATCCATCATGGGAAGCAGCTACCAAATCGTGTTGACCACGTGCCCGGACCCGCGTCTGGCCGAGAGTATGGCCACGACATTGGTCGAGGAGCGCTTGGCTGCCTGTGTGAATATCCTGCCGCCGATGCGATCCGTATATCGCTGGAGCGGAAAGATCAGGTCGGGAAATGAACAGCTGCTTATTATAAAGATACGAGCGGACGATTACGCCGCCGTACAACGGCGCCTGGAAGAGCTCCATCCCTATGAACTTCCCGAGGTCATTGCCGTCCCAATCCTCAACGGACTCCCGGCTTACCTCGCTTGGCTAGAAAATCCCGACGCCACATCATGAAGAAATTACTTCTGCTGGCGCTGTTGGCGTTCGGGGGCGCCGCGCTAGCGGCGCCGGAAGATGAGCTGCTGCCCGCGGATCAGGCATTCCAGCTAACAACAGGCGTGGACGGAGCAGCGATCGTAGCGAGCTGGAAAATCGCTTCCGGTTATTATCTATACCGCGATAAATTCAAATTCCAGGCGCTTGATCCCGATCTTCGACTCGGCGCCCCGCAGTTCCCCGAAGCAAAAATCAAAGAGGATCCGTACTTCGGCCGAACGCCGATCTATGTGGATCAGGTGGGTGTGCGCGTTCCGCTGACGATTGCTTCTAGAGCCGGGGACAGCATGCGGGTGCGTATTACTGCGCAAGGTTGCAACGAGCCGATAGGCGTGTGCTACCCGCCCATCGTTAAGGATGTGAACATGTCCCTGCCGGTTGCGGCGGCGATGACGTCGGACGGAAAATCGATCAACTCGCTGCGCAACTTCGCCCAGACGCTTGGGCTGACAAAAGAGAGCAGCGAGGTCGTCGATCCCGATAAGGCGTTCCTCGTAGAAGCGGCGGCCGTGGAAGGGCCGGCGGTGCGCGTCCGCTTCACGATCGACGACTGCTGTTATCTCTACCGCGATAAATTGCGGTTCAGCATTTCGACGGCGGACGGCAACCCAGCCACCGGAAACGTGCGGCTCGGAGCTTATGAATTGCCGCCGGGCGAAGTCCTCACCGACGAGTTCTACGGCCGCACGCAGGTGTATCGCCGCAACGTGGA
>JAJPKH010000289.1 GCA_021323795.1 Acidiferrobacteraceae bacterium
GCATGGCGAGCGGCTCGATCACGCTTTCGACGCGCCCGATTTCCGACCATTTGGCGCAGGTCAGCGTGATCGACACGGGACCGGGGCTCACCGCCGAGACGATGCAGAACATCTTCGAGCCGTTTTACACGACCAAGCCGGAAGGGCTCGGCATGGGACTCGTGATCAGTCGCAGCATCGTCGAAGCGCACGGCGGTAAGCTTTGGGCCGACAGCCGCAACGGCGCGGGCGCGGCGTTCCACTTTACATTGCCGTTCGCCGCATGAGCGCGCAACCGAAAGTGTATGTCGTCGATGACGACGCCGCGGTTCGCAACGGGCTCACGGCCATGTTCGACGCCGCCGGCCTGCCGGTCGAAGCTTTCAGCAGCGCCAAGGATTTTCTCGCGGCGTATCGACCGGAATGGTCCGGGTGCCTGGTGCTCGACGTCAGCATGCCGGACGTCAGCGGGCCGGATCTGCAAGCGGAGCTGAACCGGCGCGGCGCGCAGATGCCGATCATTTTTCTCACTGCCCACGGCGATATTCCCATGACCGTGACCGCCATCAAGGCCGGCGCGGTCGATTTCCTCACCAAGCCGGCGGACGGCGCGGTACTGCTCAAGCGCGTGCGCGCGGCGCTCGCGCGCAGCACGCAGATGGCCGAAGGTCTGGCGAGCCTGACCGAGCGCGAACGCGAGGTCATGACGCGCGTGGCCGCCGGTCTCGCGAGCAAGGAGATTGCGCGCGAGCTCGCCATCAGCCACCGCACGGTCGAGATCCACCGCGCCCGCGTGATGCAAAAAATGAAAGCGCGCTCGGTGCTCGAGCTCGCCGACCTCGCCCGCGCCCTCGGGCTCATAACCGCGCCGCCCGACAAAGGCGGTTAAACGACGCACAGCCGACGCGCTTCCTCGGCAGGGCACCACGCCTGCGAGGCGAAGCGGAAGCAAGCGCCGTAGGAACCTTACTACCCACGCGGCTATGTCTGCCGAAGGCCGCGCACGCCGCATGCGGGATAACAACAATCGCACGGTGTCGGCGGCAACGTTCATTGATATATATCAAAGTACACGCCGCGGGAGCCGGCAGAATGTTATTTCGCAAACAAACAAAGGAACCGGTGTCATGAACCGCAAGCTGACAGCCACTCTCGCCGTCGCCGCTCTCGTGCCTTTGCTGAGCACCGCCATACCCGCCGCCGACCAGCCGCGGACGCGCGATCAAACTCGCGCGCAGACCGGCGACCAGACACAAATCCGCGATCGGGATATTTACGGCTACCAGCTGATGACGCCCCAAGAGCGCAACGAATATCGCGCGAAAATGCAGGCGGCTAGAACGGTCGAAGAGCGCGACCGGATTCGCAACGAGCATCATCAGCAGATGCAGGCGCGTGCGAAGGAACGCGGGGTGAACATACCTGACCAACCGCCGGCGCGCGGCTCTGGCGGCGGCCCGGGTACCGGGCCGGGCAACATGGGCCCCGGCGGTGGCATGGGCCCCGGCGGCGGCCGCGGTCCGCGCTATTAGCGCTCGCTTCGGGATAACGTCGCGGCCGGTCGCGCGCGGCGTAATCCGCTGGTTCGCCGCCGGCCGCGACGTCAGTGTCCGCATGCTCCACGAAATGCAAACGCGCAAATCCGCTCCCCCAGTCGAACTCGTCTACACCGCCCACGCCTTCGAGCACCGCATGAAAAGCCGTTAAACGGCCAGGCCGGCGGCACACCTCGCCCCGTCTATACGTAGTCCTACGTAGGCGGCGACCCGTACGTGCTCGTGCGCATTTCTTGCACCGCCTCTCGCCGCTTTAATGCCTCCTAGAAGCACCGTTCAACGGAGGAGCCATGCAGACCCAGACGAGTTCATCGGATTCGCGCCGCCCCGCCTCGTTACACGCCTTGCAGCCGGCACCCGCCACGCAGGTTGTCGATGAGTTGCTGCAAGCCTTCGGTCCCCAACGCCATTTCGCGCGCCACCAGTATTTGTTCCGCGCCGGCGAATCGTGCGGCGGCATTTATTTGATCGAGAAAGGATCGGTGAAGGTCTCGACCTTGTCGCCCAACGGCGACGAACAGATCGTGTGCTTCGGTCTTCCCGGCGAGCTCCTCGGCCTCGAGGCGCTCGGCCAGGCATCGCACAACAGCTCCGCGGTGGCGCTCGAGCCGACGCACGTGCGCGCGCTGTCCTTGCCGGCGCTCCATGCCTTGTACCAGCGCTCGCCGGGCCTGTCGCACCGCCTCTTGCAGCTCATCAGCCGGCGCATCGCCGTGCTGCACGAGCACATGCTCATGCTCGGCCAGAAGACCGCCGCGGAACGCTTGGCGAGCTTTCTCATGGATCTCACGACGCGCACGCAAATGCGCGATCTCACCTTGAGCATGTCGCGCGACGCGCTCGGCTGTTACCTCGGCATCACGCTCGAAACCGTCAGCCGGCTGTTGCATAAGTTCGAAAAGGAAAAGCTGATTGTCTTGCAGGGGCGCCGCGTGCGACTGATCGAACCCGCCCGGCTGCGGCTGTTGGCCGAGGGCACCTGCGCGCGTGCGGCGTGACGATAACTTTTGCCACCCTGTCGCGCGAAGACCGCCGTCCATAAAGGCACTGTAAACTCCGCGCGTCGGTGAACCGGTGCACGTGTCATGCTAATAGGTACGCCTCACCTTCGAACATAAGCGCGAACGGAAGCGGGCGGCGCCTGACCGCCGGTTCCCGCCGTTGAGATCGGACAGCGATGAACGCCGAAGACCAAGCGACGCTTGCCGCCGCATTGCTCAATCCTTCGGTCTACGGCCTCGCCGGCGAACGCGTGCAACGGCTCGAAACGCACATTTCCTATATCTTCCTCGCCGGGCCATACGCCTATAAGGTCAAGAAAGCCGTCGCGCTCGGTTTCCTCGATTTCCGGACGTTGCAGTCGCGCCGCCACTATTGCGCGGAAGAATTGCGGCTGAATCGCCGCCTCGCGCCGAAGCTTTACTTGGACGTCGTCGCCATCACCGGTTCGCCGGAGCGCCCCGTGCTCGAGGGCGACGGACCGGCGATCGAATACGCCGTGAAGATGCGGCGTTTTTCGCAGGAGCAATTGCTCGACGCCTTGCTGGCGCGCGGGCGGCTGGCGCCGGCCCACATCGACCAACTGGCGGCGGTCCTCGCCGACTTTCACGCTCGCGCCGATGTCGCGTCATCGGCGGACGCCTTCGGCACGCCGGCCGCTATCTCTCAGCCGGCGCTCGAGAACTTCGCGCCGCTGCGCGCCGCGCTCGCCGATGCCGAAGACCCGCCAAGCCTCGATGTTCTCGAACGCTGGACCGCCGACCAGTGCCAAGCGCTCGCTAGCGTGTTCCGCGAACGCAAACAGGCCGGCTTCGTGCGCGAGTGCCATGGGGATTTTCACCTCGGGAACATCGCGTGCATCGACGGTGAAGTCACTCTTTTCGATTGCCTCGAGTTCAGCGCCAACCTGCGCTGGATCGACGTGATGAGCGAGGTGGCGTTCCTGGTGATGGATTTGTACGACAAGAAACGACCGGATCTCGCGCACCGGTTCCTCAATCGGTATCTGGAAATCACCGGCGACTACGCCGGCTTGCGCGTGTTGCGATTTTACGTCGTGTACCGGGCGCTGGTGCGCGCCAAGATTCATGCGCTGCGGGCGAACCAGCCGGACGTCGTTGCCGCACAAAAAGCCCGATCGCTCGCCGAGGCGCGCGGATACATCGCGCTCGCCTCGGAGTGGGCGCGCCGCTTTGCGCCGGCCATCCTCATCACGCACGGGCTCTCGGGCAGCGGCAAGACCACGCACACGCAAGCGCTGCTCGAATCTGCCGGCGCCGTGCGCGTGCGTTCCGACGTCGAGCGCAAGCGCTTGCTCGACATGCCGGCGCTCGCGCGCACGGGCTCGCGCGTTGGTGAAGGAGCGTATGCCGCGAAGACCACCTCCCTCACCTACGGCCGGCTCGCCGAAGTGGCTAAAACGATCGCGGAGGCCGGCTATCCGGCGATCATCGACGCGACTTTTCTCGAACGTGCGCAACGCGACGCGTTCGCGCAATTGGCGCGGGCGCGTAATGTTCCGTTTCTTATTCTCGATTTTGTCGCCGCTGAAGCGACGTTGCGAGCGCGCGTCATCGAGCGCCAACGACGGCAACAGGACGCGTCCGAAGCCGACATCGCGGTCCTGGAACATCAACTACGGATTCAGGAACCGCTGCAAACGGAGGAACTGGCATTCGTCGTGCCGTATTCCTCGGAGCAACGACGCGGCGACGCGGAAACAAGGGCGTCATGGGCCGCCGTACTGAGTCGCCTCGCTCAAGATGCGACACGCACCGGCGCGTCGGTCGTGTGACGCCGAGCGGATTCCAGAACCGAAACCCGGCGCGGCGCTGTCGCATGGCACAACGGCGATACCCCACGCGCGCGGGCGCTACTCCGCCTGTACCACCCGGCCGTCCATCAGGCGGATTTGCCGCTGCGCCAGATTCGCGAAGTCCGGGTCGTGCGTCACCATCACGACCGCCGTTTTCTCGGTGCGATTCACTTCACGGATGATGCCCATCACGATATCGCCGTTAACCGAATCGAGGCTACCCGTCGGTTCATCGGCGAACAGATAGCGCGGCTGCATGATCAACGCGCGCGCGATCGCGACGCGCTGCTGCTCCCCGCCGGACAGTTGGCGCGGGAGACGATGCATTTTGTCCGCCAGGCCAAACTGCTCGAGCAGCGCCTTCGCGTAAGGCTGGCGCGCCAGCTCCTGGCGGAACTTTCGCGCCGGCATCAATATATTCTCGATCGCGTTCAATTCCGCCAGCAGGTAATGAAACTGGAAGATGAACCCCATGCGCTCGTTGCGGAAGCGATAAAGGTCCTCCGGCGGCATGGTCGTGAGATCGGTGCCGTCGATTTCGACCTTGCCTTCGCTCGGTAAATCGAGGCTGCTCAAAATATAAAGCAGCGTGCTTTTGCCCGACCCGGAGCGCCCGGTCAGGGACACGAATTCGCCGTCGCCGATCCTGAGCGAAATGTCCGTAAGCGCCGCGACCGGCGGCGCGCCGAAACGCTTGCTCACGTGCGCGGCCACGATCGCCATCGTTCACCCGCCCGCCCGGATGATCTCGATCGGCGGAAGCTTGCCGGCGGCGCGCGCCGGCAGAATGCTCGCCAGGGACGCGGACAGGATCGCGAGCAGGGTCGCTTGCAGGTAAATCCCCGGCGAAAACGCGATATGCAAGTGCCCGCTCGGATTCATCGGGTTGGCGGCGAGAAACGACACGGTTTGCAGATAAAGGCAGAAAAGATAACCCGCGACGAGCCCGAAAGCCGCGCCGAACACGCCGAGAATGAGCCCCTGCGAAAAGAAAAGCATGACGATATCGAACGTGTCGTAACCCATGGATCGCAGGATGGCGATGTCCTGGCGCTTCTGGGTGACGGTCATGTTGAGGACGTTGTAAATGCCGAAACCGGCGACGATCAGCACCGTCATGATCATGGAGAAGCGCAGCGCGTTCTGGATCTTGAATACCGAAAGAATATTGGCGTTCTGCTGGTCCCAGCTTTCGGTGCGCTCGGGCGCGAGGCGCGTCCAGTTGGTCGCGATCGCGGCCGCCTGCTTGTAGTCTCGCAACCGCACCGCGATTTCGGTGACCCGATTGGGCGTGCCGTTGAGCTTCTGCACGTCGTGGATCGACCCGTACGCCTGGAGATCGGCGGCGCGGTTGCCGGTATAGAAATAGCCGATGACGCGAAACGGCACCGGCTTGTTGGTTCCGACGGAGACGAGCACGACGTCGTCGATGCCGGCGCCCAGGCGCTTCATCAGCTCGTCGCCGATAATGACGCGGTTTCCGCCCACGCCGATGTCCGAGAACTTTCCCGTCACCATGTAGTTCGCGATGCTCGTTACTTGCGCCTGCTTTTCCGGGTCGCAGCCGATGAGGCTGGCGGACACGGAAATTTTTGCCAGCGTGAACAACGCGGGCGCGGTCATGAGCGGCGAGAACGCCATGACGCGCGGGTCGGCATCGAGGCGCGCGTACCAGCTTTGCGTGTCCTGTACTTCCGGATACCCGGAGACGCCGGACGGCGCCGACTGCCAAAACACGTGCTCGAAGACCTTCCCGTAGAACGATTGGTCGAGCTGATGCTCGGTCAGATAATCCTGGCGCGCCTGTATATGGACCTGGGCGCTGTTGTTGACGAGCTGTTCCACCAGGTAATTTTGAAAGCCGACGAAAAACCCGGAGACGGAAACATACGCCATGGTGCCGAAGAAAACGCCGAGCAGCGTCAACAGCGTTTGCCGCTTGCGCGCGAGCAGGTAGCGCAGCGCGAGAAAGATCATCGGGAGAGCTGCGTGCGAATGAGCACGCGGTCCCCCTCGCGCAGCTCGCCCGACACAATTTCCGCCATCGCCCGATCGACGATGCCGGTCTTCACCGTGACGCGCCGGGGAATGCCGATGCCGCGCTTGACCCAGACCGTATCGCCGTTTTCCAACGCCGCCGCGGGAACCAGCAGCGCGCCGTTATGCTCCTCGATGGTAATCGCCACGTCGGCCGTCATGCCCGGCAGAATCTGCGGCGGCAGCATGGCGATATCGATGCGCGCGAGGAAGTTGCTTTCGTTCGAATAGACCGAGTAAACGACGCCGTCGTAATTTTGCTCGCGCATGGTGTCGAAACTCATCTTCACTTTCTGGCCGCGCCTCACGCGCAACGCCCCTTGCTGCTCGAGCGACACCACCAGATAGCGATCGGAAAGGTCGACCAGGCTCAGGACCACGGTCTGCGGGAAAACGTTCTCGCCCACGTTGAACGGCAGCAGTGTCACGGTGCCGTCGAAGGGCGCGCGGTAGACGACGCTGTCGATCATGAGGAGCCGCGCGCCCTTTTTCACCGCCTCCCCCTCTTTGACGAAGAGCTCGTTGATCGTGCCGATGACACCGGGCTTTATTTGATAACTGCGCTTGACCGTTACGGTGCCGATGCCGTACACCGACTGCACGATCGCGCCGCGCCGAATCGGGTCCGACACGACGCCGTTCGACCGGTCGGCATAGAACCGCGCGAACAACACGAACACCACCGACACGGCGAGCACCGCCGCGCTGAGCACGCGATGTCCGCCGATCCATTTCGTCCACGCACGTAGCGTCTCCATCACGACATGATGCACTCGGCTCCCGGGAGCGCGCTTGCGGGCTTACTCCGGGAAGACCTTGGTTGTTCTTGGGAAATACCCGCCATTTCCGCGTAACAATAAACGGAGCGGCGGCGCGGAATCTTGACCCGGATCAAAACGCCCGTGGAAACGCGCTCCACCGTTGGACGCCTTTCGCCTGAACTCCAGGTTGCCATATTTGACGAAGATCAATAGAGACGGTCGCTCCGGGTTGTAACGTGGAGTCGTCCAAGCGCCGAAAGGAGAACGGAAATGTCGATAGGCCAACTGTGTAAACGCCGCGTGGTATGCACCCACCGAAACGCCAGCGTCAAGGAGGCGGCACAGCTGATGTGCGAGTTCCACGTCGGCTCCCTCGTCGTGGTCGAGGAGCCGGGCAGCGCGGTTCCGATCGGGCTCCTGACGGATCGGGATATCGTGCGGGAAATCGTCGCACCCGAGCTCGACGCTTCCTCCATTTCCGTCGGCGATATCATGAACCGCGAGCTGATAACCGCCGAAGCCGACGACGACGTGCACGATATCGTCGAGATGATGAGCGAGCGCGGGATACGTCGCGTTCCCGTCGTCGACAATGAAGGCGAGCTGGTCGGCATCGTGTCACAGGACGACTTGTACCAGCGCCTTTCGGAAGAAATGAGCGCGCTCGCCGCGCTCAGCCCGCGTCAGCAGGTGAACGAGCTGGTGGGCGACGCGCGTCCCTAGCGCCCGGTCAACGATCTCCCCGGCCGGGACGACCGCGGAGAAGGAGGATGATATGCACATCGGTGAGATTTGCACGCGCAATGTCGTATTCTGCTCTCCCGATACGAGCATCGTGGAAGCGGCGCGCTTGATGCGGGAGCATCACGTCGGCGATCTGCTGGTCGCCGTTGAAGAGCCCGATGGCGTGCACCCGGTCGGTATCGTCACGGATCGCGATATCGTGATCGAAGTCATCGCGCTGGAAGTTCCCCTCGACCGCGTAACCGTGAAAGACATCATGAGTCGAAGCTTGTTCGTCGTCGAGGAATCGGAGGGGATATACGAAACCCTGAGCCTCATGCGGCAAAAGGGCGTGAGAAGAGCGCCGGTCATGACCTCGCAGGGTGACCTCGCGGGAATCATCACGCTCGACGACATCCTGGAAAACGTATCGGAGGAATTCGGCCTGATCGCCAAGCTGCTGGCGCAAGAGCGGCAACGGGAGATAAAGGGCAGGTCGATAACGTCGGCCACGTCCAATCCGGCTTAAATCGCCGCCCGGTTGCTTATCGTTCCCAACTCGGGGAACAGCGCGCTTTCGTGCTGCGGCCGTCCACCCTCGAGTAACATAGCCGCCATGAACCGCGACGCGTTTGACGCCGACATTTCGCGCCATATCTGGGACACGAAGTATCGCTTCCGTAGCGGCGACACCATCCGCGACCGCACGATCGAGGACACGTGGCGGCGCATCGCGCGCGCGCTGGCGGCG
The DNA here is from genome assembly GCA_021323795.1 of Acidiferrobacteraceae bacterium. Taxonomy (GTDB): domain Bacteria; phylum Pseudomonadota; class Gammaproteobacteria; order Acidiferrobacterales; family Sulfurifustaceae; genus JACQFZ01. The sequence continues at coordinate 8,623 of JAJPKH010000289.1, forward strand.
GTGGAAAAGGAGCCGGCCCGCTGGGAAAACGCTTTCTACGCCATCCTCGAAGACTTCCGTTTTCTCCCCGGCGGGCGGATTCAAGCCGGGGCCGGCACCGATCGGCGCGTAACGCTCTTCAACTGTTTCGTGATGGGCATCATCGAAGATTCCATGGACGGAATATTCGACGGCCTGAAGGAAGGCGCGCTGACCATGCAGCAAGGCGGCGGCGTCGGCTACGACTTCTCCACTCTGCGTCCGCAAGGCATGAAAGCCAAGGCCGTCGGCGGCATCGCTTCCGGACCGGTCTCGTTCATGCGCATCTGGGACGCGATGTGCGCGACGCTGCTTTCGACCGGCGCGCGCCGCGGCGCCATGATGGCGACGCTGCGCTGCGATCACCCCGATATCGAAACGTTCATCGACGCCAAGCAAACGCCGGGGGAGCTGCGCCACTTTAACCTGTCGGTGCTGGTGACCGATGATTTCATGCGCGCGGTGCGCGAAGGGACGGACTGGCCGCTGGTTTTTCCGCACGAACAAGGTGACGGCGAAATCGTGCGGCGGCGCTGGTCCGGCACGTCGGCCCCGGTGCCCTGCCGTGTCCATCGGCGTGTCCCGGCGCGGCTGCTCTGGGACAAGCTCATGCGCGCCACCTATGAATACGCCGAACCGGGCGTGCTTTTCGTCGACCGCATCAACCGGCTCAATAATTTGTGGTACCGCGAGACCATCAGCGCCACCAATCCTTGCGGGGAAATTCCGCTGCCGCCGTATGGCGCATGCGATCTCGGCTCCGTCAACCTGGTCGCGTTCGTGCGCGATCCGTTCACGGACCGGGCCACGCTCGATTGGAGCGCTCTCGCTGAAACCACGCGGGCGGCCGTCCGGTTGATGGACGACGTCATCGACGCGTCGCGTTTTCCGCTTCCGCGTCAGGCGGAAATGGCCCGCGGAACGCGGCGTATCGGCCTCGGGCTGACCGGTCTCGCCGATACGCTCATCATGCTCGGACTGCACTATGCCGAGCCCCCGGCCCGCGAGTTCGCCGCGCGCGTCATGCGGACGATCTGCCACGATGCCTACCGCTGTTCGATCGAGCTGGCGCGGGAAAAAGGGCCGTTTCCGTTCCTCGACAGCGACCGCCATATGCAGGGCGAATTCATTCGCGCCCTGCCGCAGGACATCCGGGACGGCATCGCGCGTTACGGCATACGCAACAGCCACCTGACCGCGATCGCGCCGACCGGCACCATCAGCCTGCTCGCCAACAACATATCGAGCGGTCTCGAACCGGTTTACGATTTTTCCCACACTCGCCGTGTGCTTGAAATGGACGGGCGCTACGCGGAATACCGGCTCACCGACTACGCGCTATCGGTCTTCCGGCGCCGCCACCCTTCGGCGCCGCTGCCGCGCGCGTTCGTCGACGCCCAGGCACTCGCGCCGGAAGCCCATCTCGCCATGGAAGCGGCGCTGCAGCCGTATGTCGACAATGCCATATCGAAAACCGTCAATGTTCCACGCGATGTGAGTTTCACAGCGTTTCAGAACATCTACCAGCGCGCCTACGATCTTGGCTTGAAGGGCTGTACGACTTTTCGGCCGAATCCTATCACCGGCGCGGTCCTCGCATCCGCCCACGAAAATAAGACCGCACCGCACTGCTGCAACATAGAACGGGAAGCCGACTAGAGGTCCCGCCCTTGCGACACCCGGGCGCTTTTTGTAACAACATTTACATAGCGCTGCTGCATACTTCGCACTCGCGCGAGTGGCGCCCGATTCAAATGTTTTGACGCAAGTCAAAGAATCGCGATTCTTCCGATCGTATGCTGCACAATGCCGTAAGGCAGGAGGAGCGGCCATGGAGCACCGCTGGACAACGCGTAAACAGCATGAGTGTCGCGTTTTCGTCGAGTGTCACTATGGAGGTTCGTTCCTTGCCAAAGTTCGCGATGTCGGCCTCGGCGGAATGTTCATCGAAACCACCGCCGCGCGTCCCCCTCTGCTTACCCCCGTCGAAGTGACTTTCGAGGTGGAGGGCGATAAATACCGCGAAGAATTTCATTTTCAAGCCATGGTGATACGACACAGCGATGGCGGCATCGCCTTGGCATTCCTTGAAACCGCCACCGACATTCTGGGGGCATTGCGGGGGAGATATTACGACGCGGAAATTCCGGCGGCGCCGCTGAGCGCGGCGGCGGATACGCCGCAACCTTCGGAGATCGGCTCCGCGCTTCACAACAGACAGGTAGTAAACGGTTGACCCAACCAAGTAGGAGACATGTCGGTGGAAAAGCGCAAATTAAACGGAAGCCCTGAAGCAAATGTTTCGCAGCCGGTGACCGCGGAAGAACGCCGGCGCCTGATAGCGGAAGCGGCGTACTACCGGGCGCTCGGTCGTGGCTTCGCGAACGGGAGCCCGGAGGACGATTGGCTTCAGGCCGAACGGCAAATCGACAACGCGCTGCTGAATTCCTCGCGGCAACAACGGCCGGCGGCGCGCCAGCTGCCCAAGCAGGACACGGGCTCGCGCCGCACAGGCACTGACAGCCGGAGCGGCGCCAAGCACTAGGCTCTGCATCGGCACGAGTTTAACGTCTGCCGCCCTCGTCTCTAATGGGCGCTTCGTGCATATATCTCACAATTTTCGACCGTGCCGGTCAGCCGGGACTGCACGGGCATACTTAAGGAGCCTCTGATTAATTCCTTCGTCCTGAGCTTGTCGAAGGACGAACAGCGCAAGACATTGATTCATCGGGCCCGCCGTTCATGGCTCGACAGGTTCGCCGCGAACGGCGGGAATTAATCAGCTTCCTTAAGCCGTGCTGTCGCTCACGGCACCCGCCCTCCTTCCGGCGCGGCCGACACCGAGCGTCAACGGGAAGTGGCCAGGCGCGGCGCGCAGGTCATACCGTTCGATCTCGAGCAGACAACGCATCTGTTTTAACCGCGGAACCGCGCGCAGTGGCGGGCGTGGCGCACAGCGTCAGACCGGCAGCCGGGGAGTGGATCTCGGCGGGCGGACAACAGTGGGCGTAGTCGGGCACGCCGGGCTTGGCCTCGTACCATGCGCGCGTGCGGTTCACGACATTCGCGACCGCGAGCATCGCCGGCACTTCGATCAACACCCCGACCACGGTTGCGAGCGCCGCGCCCGATTCGAAACCGAAAAGCGCGATGGCCGTGGCGACGGCGAGCTCGAAGAAGTTGCTCGCGCCGATCAACGCCGACGGACCCGCCACGCAGTGCGGCGAAGCGAGTTGGCGGTTCAGGAGATAAGCGAAGCCTGAATTGAAGAACACTTGCACCACGATCGGCACGGCGAGGAGCGCGATCACGAGCGGCTGGCGCAAGATCTGTTCGCCCTGAAAACCGAAGAGCAGCACGAGCGTTGCGAGTAACGCGGCGAGCGAAAGCGGATGGAACGACCGGATGGCGCGGGCGAGCCGTGCCGTGCCGTTTACGTTCCGCAGTAGCCATCGGCGCACGACGTGTGCCGCCGTCAGCGGCGCGACGATGTACAGCGCCACCGACAGCAGCAGCGTCTCCCACGGCACCGTGATCGCGGACAAACCGAGCAGCAGCCCCACGATCGGCGCGAACGCGAACACCATAATGACGTCGTTCAGCGCCACCTGCGTGAGCGTGAAGTTCGGCTCGCCGCGCGTGAGGTGGCTCCACACGAACACCATGGCCGTGCAAGGCGCCGCGGCGAGCAGGATCAAGCCGGCGATGTAAGAATCGATCTGCGCGGCCGGCAGCCAGGGCCGAAACAGCAAGCCGATGCAGAGCCACGCCAGCAGCGCCATCGAGAACGGTTTCACGCCCCAGTTCACCAGCAGCGTCACGCCGATGCCCTTCCAATGCGCGTTCACCTGTCGCAGCGCGGCGAAGTCGACCTTGAGCAGCATCGGGAAGATCATAAGCCAAATCAGCACCGCGACCGGCAGGTTGATGCGCGCGATTTCGAGCCGGCCTACCGTCTGGAACGCCGGTGTGAACCAATGCCCCAGGACGATTCCGGCCGCGATGCAAAGAAATACCCAAAGCGTTAGAAAGCGCTCGAAAAAGCCGAGCCGGTTCTCGGCGGTGGACGCGGGCGTTTCGCACTGCACGCTCATGACCGACCTCGGGCGACGCGGCGGCGAATCTGATCGATCAACGCCTCGACGCGCGAACGCGCTTCATCGCGGGTCGCGCGAAACTTCGCCATGATCTCCTCTTCCGTGCCGGTGGCCTTCGCGGGATCGTCGAGCGGCCAGTGAATCTTCGTCACGCCCGGCGGCAGCAGTGGACAATGTTCGTCCGCATGGCCGCAGACCGTCACGACGAGGTCGGCGCGGCGAATCATTTCATCGGTGACGCGGGTGGACTCCTGGCCGGAGATATCTACGCCCGCTTCGGCCATCACGCGGATGGCGCGTGGATTCTTCCCGTGCGCTTCGATGCCCGCCGACTCGACGACAAGCACATCGCTCCCGAGATGCCGGGCCCAGCCTTCGGCCATCTGCGAGCGGCAGGAGTTGCCGGTGCAGAGGAAAAGTATTCGGGTCCTCGAGTCGTTCATAAACGCCAGCGCGTGACGATCGGATTGTGATTATAGAGGGTCTTGATTACAAACTCGTGTCAACCGGCCACTTCAACGGCGAATTCGGCTATCATTAACAAAGATGTTTTTTATGGCGTCTTGTAATTTTCCCCGCGTGCGCAACCGCCTGGTCTGCGCGGGCCTGCTGGGCGCGATGTTGACAGCCGCGATGCCGGCGATGGCGCAGCCCGCGGCCCCGCCGACGAAGCCCGTCGCCAAATCCGTACACGCCACCGCGCCGGTCAAAGTCACGTCGGTTGAAGGCATAACCGAATACCGGCTCGCCAATGGGCTGCGCGTGCTGCTGTTCCCCGATCCGTCGAAGCCCACGGTGACCGTTAACGTCACCTACCTGGTCGGCTCGCGGCACGAGAGCTATGGCGAAACCGGCATGGCGCATCTGCTCGAGCACCTGCTGTTCAAAGGCACGCGCAAAAATCCCGATATCCCGAAGCAATTCAATCAACGCGGCGCACGCTGGAACGGCACGACCGGTTTCGACCGTACCAACTACTTCGAAACGGTGCCGGCCTCGCCGGAAAACCTCAAATGGGCCATCGACCTCGAAGCCGACCGCATGGTCAACTCCAACATCGCGCGCCGGGACCTCGCTTCGGAGATGAGCGTGGTGCGCAACGAATACGAGCGCGGCGAGAACAGTCCCGGCGGTGTGCTGTACAAGCGCATGCAGAGCGTGGCGTTCGATTGGCATAACTACCAACACTCGCCGATCGGCAATCGCTCCGACATCGAGAATGTCGCCATCGAGAACTTGCAGGCTTTCTA
>JAJPKH010000267.1 GCA_021323795.1 Acidiferrobacteraceae bacterium
GGCCTGCAGATCCCCACCGCGCTCGTCGCGGCGCAAAACGCCGTGCCCCTGGAGAATATCGGCGTCGCCACCGCTTCAATTTCCTTCTTCCGCTCGCTCGGCGGAGCCGTCGGCATCGCGCTGCTCGGCGCGGTGCTGCTCGTCCTGTTGCGCGAGCATGCGCCGGGCCCGGCGTCCGAGCTGCCGGGCGGCGAGATGATGCAAGACGTCATCGGCCGGGCGGTAACGTCGGCGGATCCGACGGCGCGCCTGCCGCTGCTTCAAACGGTCGAAACAGCGTTCCGCCGGCTACTGCTGATCGGTGCCGCCATATCGTTGCTTTCGGTGCCGCTCACCGCCCTTGTGCGCGAGCAACGCATACGCGGTTCGGCGCCGACGTCGCTCTGAACGCCCGCCCACGGATTGTTTGCCGCGCCGAGCCGGATTCACGGATGGAACCGCAAAAAGAAAGGAGACTGCGCCGCCGTCATCCCGTGCGCGGAAAATTGACGGTCATTCGGCGGAACACGTAAACTTCCACTCTCTGGGGCGATTAGCTCAGCGGTAGAGCACTGCCTTCACACGGCAGGGGTCGTAGGTTCGAACCCTACATCGCCCACCATGTTTTCAGTCACTTGACTGCCCCTGCATGTTCCTCCCATTGTCGAACGTGACCAGATCGTGACGTGGTCACCAAAGCATCGACCGCCGCCCGGACGTTTTCTTGCGTCCAGTCGCCGCAGGTTCTCGCTCTACATTCCACTGGCGCTGCCAGGCTTTCGGAAACCGTCGCGGCGAAGGTCAATGCCATGAGGACGAGGCCACAGCTCGAGGCGCGGTTCACTCGTGCCTCCTTTCAGGCCGCCGGGTCGGGCGGTACCCTATGCCGGACGGGACCCGGGGTCAACGGAGAACGTCGAGAGCAGCCGCTGGAGATGAAGCGTCAACATATCCCGCGCATCGCCATCATCGCGGCTCACTTGGGCTTTACGTCCGGGACCGGACGAGGTCGGTCGCCGCCGGGAGGGGCAGTTGGCCGTGGCGGTGCGATATCGCCCGGCGGGGCAACGATTTGGCCATCTGGCGCCTGAATCTGCCGCCCGCCACACACAACCCCCGTCTCGCTATAGGGTTTACACTCAAGACAGCTATCCAAGGTGCCTTTATGGTCGCCAAGGTAATCCTTGTACGTGCAGCTCTTGCCGTCAGCTAAACTGCACGCTCCCGCCTTTTCCCAATACAGATTGCCACTCCCGCTACCCCAACGACAGGCGCATTGGCAGTATGTTTTGCCCACCTGGAATCTTGGTTTTGCGAAAGTGACTGCGAGTGATCCCAAGAGTACGACTACCCCCAGGATCGAAATCACGCCGACGTTCACAGTCGTCTTCATTGTCTCCGCCTCCGATCAGTTCGTGAAGCGTGTCCCCTTGAGCCTAGGAAACATAAGGGCCGTCACAGACAGCCGGGGTATAGGGTATAAAAAGTATAAACCCGCTCCCGAAAACTCTCATCCCGCCTGCTCTCTTCGTCTCTTTATGTTATGAGGGGACCGCCGCGAGCGGCTGACAGGGAGATGTTGAACAGGAAAATGACCGGGTTAGCGCGGTGTCCGTGCGATGGCGCAACAAGAAAACCTACCGCGCGCTGGGCTTGCAGCATGTTGAGTGGGGGAATTTAAGTGAGCTACGCCGCCACATCGTTCGGCGGGGCACGGGCAAGCGCGGAGGCGCTGATGGGTGTCGTGCTCGCTCTCCTTTCAAGGTGGGTAAGAATCTTCTCGATCACCGCCGGGTCGTCGAAGCAACTGATTACCTTGAGCGGTCCCTGGCAGTGTGGGCAAAGTGTAATGTCGATCTGAAAGACGCGCTTTAGGCACGATGGTGCTGATAGGCCAAAAAATTGATCGGCAAGCACGTGGAAGTTGCTCGGTTCGCTTCATCAAAAACTTATCAGCAACCCAAAAAAGAGCCGCTTGAACGACGGGACAATGCCGTAACGACCACCAGTAAAATGCAGGCCATTTCCGTCATTCTGTGTCACGTTCGCGCGGAGCCAAGACGCGTAGGTTGTTGAGTTGAATGACGTCAGATTCAGAAAGCCGTTTTCACGCGGCAGGGGTCGTAGGTTCGAACCCTACATCGCCCACCACCATCCCTCCTTACCGGCACAAACCGGGTTTCCTTGACCGCGGCCACCCTGGCTCAGGATTTCCCGAGATAGTCCGACTTGCCGAGCTCGACGCCGTTGTGGCGCAAGATGTCGTAGGCGGTCGTCACATGAAAATAGAAATTCGGCATGGCGAGGTTCAGCAGATACGGCAGGCCTTTGAAGGTCTGCGTATTGCCCCGCAGCTGCAACGTAATCGTGCGTTCCTCCGAACCGTCGATCTGCTCGGGCTTCAACGTGCGCAGAAATTCGATGGTCTTCTCGATACGGCCGCGCAGCTCGGGAAACGTTTTTTCGTTGTCCTCGTACTTCGGCACGTCCACGCCCGCGAGCCGCGCGGCCGGCCCCTTGGCGTTGTCCGTCGCGATCTGCACCTGCCGCGAGAGCGGGAACATGTCCGGATAAAGGCGACTGCCGATGAGCACCGACGGGTCGATTTTCTTGGCCTCGGCATGGGCCGCTCCCTTCTCGAGGACCGCCGCCAGGTTGGTCAGCATGCGGATATAAACGGGGACGGACGCTTGGTACATCGATATCTTCATTTGGCGATTTCTCCGATGGGTCTGATTACTCGATCACGAACATCGCGGCATACTGGCGCGCATCGAACCAAGTCTCAATGTAAACGATTTTGTCGTCGGCCACCTGCATCCAGTGGACGACGGGCGAAACCTGCCGCGCGTCCATGCGCGTGACGTAGTTGAGAATGACGCACACGTCGTTTCCATCCACAAACGTCTTGCGCCGCTCGACGGACTCGAGGATCGGCCCGATGCGCGCGATGTCGGTGATGTAGGCATCGGCGCTGCTAAAAGTCGAAATGGGGCTGTGCGTCGAAAAGCGCTCATCGGACAACCACGTACGGGCGCCCGCGAAATCGCGCGCCGCAATGGCGTCCAGGTAGGCGTGCACGATCTCCTTCGGGGTACGCTTCACCATAATGTTTCCTCCGGAGCTCTATTCGACCAAACACTGCGCACATCGTCTGTCCGTTCCGTTCTTCGCGTGCTCAGCGGTGGCGGGCGTGTCTCGCCGCCGCAGCGGGATTCGGGCGTCGATCCCATCCGACCGGCGGCCCTTCAACCGCCAAACTCCGCCTTCACCTTGGCCTGCAGCCGCCGCATGCCGCCGATCCAACGGTCGTAATCGTTCGCTTTGCGGCGAAAATATTCGAGCACTTCCGGATGCGGCAGAATCAAGAAGTGCTCCGCATCGATCCCCTTCACCACCGCCTCCGCCACCTCTTCGGCGGATACGGAACCCGCAGTTAAGAATGTTTGGCGATCGCCGTGCTCGCCGAGCAGCATCTTGGTCCGCACGCCTTGCGGACACAGACAACTCACCCTGATGCCCTGACCGCCGTGCGTGATCGCGAGCCATTCGGCGAACGCCACCGCCGCGTGCTTGCTCACCGCATATGTCGCCGAACCGATCTGCGATAAGAGCCCGGCCGCTGACGCCGTGTGCAGAAAGTATCCCTCGCCGCGGGACAGCATCGCCGGCAACACGGCGCGCGCGGCGTACACGTGCGCCAACACGTTCACTTCCCAAACGCGCTGCCATTGCTCGTCGGGAGTCTCGACCCCGCCCGGGACGATGATGCCGGCGTTGGAACAAAAGAGATCGATCGATCCGTACTGCGCCGTCGATGTTTCAACGAGCCGAATCACGTCCGCTTCTACCGCGACGTCGGTCGTTACCGCCAATCCGCCGGTCTCGTGCGCGACTGCGCCCGCGCCGTCGCCGTCGATGTCGGCGACCACGATGCCGCGCGCCCCTTCCTGTTTGAAGCGACGGCACAACGCCGCGCCGATACCGGTGGCACCGCCCGTGACGACGACGACTTTGCCTTGGAGTTTCACGTTCGTTCCGAGCCAGGGAAGTCCGAAGCTTACAAACAGACGGCCATCATCGACAAGCGATGTATCCTCGGCTGCTTGAAATGCCATGTCACATCGGTTGTTATAGGCGCCAATAATTCGGGGGGACATAATGTACCGCGGATTTCCAGCGAGCTTGATACCGGCGCTGCGCTGCCCGCGCGACAGCGGAGCGCTGA
>JAJPKH010000253.1 GCA_021323795.1 Acidiferrobacteraceae bacterium
CAACCGATGGCATACGGCAGGAAATTCAGCAGCCGGTCATTCAGGCCGTTGTTGCCGAAATCCTCCTCGACCCCGCTGTTCAGTTGCTTGACTTCGACGCGCCCGACGACGAATTCGTGCTGGCGCAGCGCTTGCGCCATGGATCGAAGCCAATCGTCGGCGACGACGTCGTCGGCGTCACAGAACAAGAACCTCTTTCCGCGCGCCGCCGCGGCGCCCGCGTTGCGCGCGTATCCCGCCGTCGGGATGCGGCCGTCGGTAACGAGAACAAGATTCGGCATCGCGTGCTGGTAGGCGCGGACGACTTCACAGGTGGCGTCCGACGACCCGTTATCGACAACGATGACTTCCCACGCGTCGTCGTACCGCTGCCGGCGTAGCGCCGCGAGTTGCGCGCCGATGGTGTGCGCATTGTTTCGGGCCGGGATAATGACGCTGACATCCGGGGCAACACGTGACCCCGCGGCACCTCGCGCGGCCATGATCAGGTTTCCCCGCTCTTCAACGTCGCCAGGTAATCGGCCCGTCCCGGCTGCACCCAGAACTCGCGCTGCGGCCGGCCGAGGCGCAGAAGCTCGGGCACCGTGACGAATCGGTAACGGTCGGCGGCGGACTCCAACACCAAGGCGAGCGCTCCGAGCGTCGCCTCGCGCGACACGAAGCGGTCGTCTTCATATCTAAAGAGGGCATCGTGCAGCAGCACGATGCTGCCGGGGCGGAGACCTTGCAGGATGCGCGCCGCGATGTTTTCGGCGTTGTCTCCGCGCCAATCGGTGCCGGAAATGCTCCACGTCACCACCTTCCAGCCAAGCCACAATGGATCGAGCCGGGAAACGAGCGTCTGGTCACCGTAGGGAGGGCGAAAAAGTTTCGGGTGCACGCCGCCGAGCACGCGCCCGCATTCGCGTATCTGTCGCCGGCGTTCCCGGGCGCTGATCGCCGGAAACGACGGATGATCCCAGGAATGATTGCCGATCGCGTGCCCACCTCGGACGATACGCGCGAGGAGCTCGGGGTAACGTCGCACGGACTCGCCTAAGAGGAAGAACGTGCCTCTTGCCCCATGCGCTTCCAATACCTCCAGGAATTGCGGCGTTTGCACCGGATGCGGCCCGTCGTCGAAGGTGAGCGCGACCGCCGGTTCCTCCGTTTTGACGCCCGTAATCGTTCCCAGGAGCTGACGCGGAAGGTACGACCCCGCTCGCTGCGCGCGTCGTAATCGACGGCGCCACCCCGGCGGCGTGGCTCGTTTGATGGAACGCAGAACCTGCACTAACCCGTTATCGTGCTCTATCGTCAGCATCGGTCGCCCCTCCTAGTTGGTACGCCGTGCAACTTGTCGCAAGTGTCATGTCCTCAACGAACGGTATGCAATTTGCGAGCGCCCTCGTTGTGCGATGTTTCCCATTCGAGCCGCGGCCGCACCACACCGCCCATCCATCCCGCCCAATCACCCCGCGCGGTCCCCTCCCCCATGTTATCCGTGACCATGAAGGCGATGACCTGCTGCTCGTAAAATTGGCTGGTATCCGTGCTGCGCGACAACAACGCGCAACTGACGTAGAACGTCCCCGCCGTCAGCAGATTCCCGGGGATCCACGCGGTACTGCGGTACCGGCCGACGGCGCGCGGGTGCGGCTGCCATTCCCTATCCACCGTTCCGAAGAGTAACAGCCCCTCGTCGTTGTACACGTAAAACTGCGGCATCAGAATGTGGCCGGGTACCCGCACGTCGTACTCCATCTGCAAACCGACCGTCTCGCGGATATCCACGGTGTCGACGACGCGGCCGGCTGGACCGACAACCCGTACCTCACGAAGCGTCGCGACGCTGCCGCCGGGCGATGTTCTCGGATCATCCCATTGGCGAGCCGCCGGCACGCCCACGTCGGAGCTCATGTAGCTGCTGACGATGTCGTGCGGCGTCCCGTCCATCATGAGCCGGCCTTCGTTCAGCAATATGGCGCGATTGCACAGCATCTTCACGGCCGGCATGTTGTGCGAAACGAAAAGGATCGTGCGCCCGCTTCTTCCGACATCCTGCATCTTGTTGATGCATTTCTTTTGAAACGCCGCATCCCCAACCGCGAGCACCTCATCGACAATCAGGATTTCGGGTTCGAGATGCGCGGCCACGGCGAACGCGAGGCGCACCGCCATGCCGCTCGAATAGCGCTTCACCGGCGTATCGAGAAATTTCTCGATCGCGGCGAAATCGACGATCTCGTCGAACTTCCGATCGACCTCCTTTTTGGTCATGCCGAGAATCGTGCCGTTGAGGTAGACGTTTTCCCTGCCGGTGAGCTCCTGATGAAAGCCGGTACCGACCTCGAGCAGGCTCGACACGCGGCCGCGGATTTGCACGCACCCGCGCGTCGGCGGCGTGATGCGGGTGAGTATCTTCAAGAGCGTGGACTTGCCCGCGCCGTTACGCCCGACGATTCCCAGGACCTCCCCTTGCCGCACGCTGAAGCTGACGCCGCGCAACGCCCAGATCATGTCGGCCACCGCGGTCCCGCTTGCGTCCGTTTCGAGATCGTTGAACCGGTAAAGCGAGGCAAATTTGCGATAGTTACGAATGGGCGCGAGCAGAAAATCGAACGTGGCGGCAACCAGGCTATCGTGCGCCCTTTCTTTCTGGCCGATACGATAGACCTTGCTCAGCCCATCGACGCTTATCACCGTTTGTCCTTGTGTCATGGTTATCCGGCTTCCTGTTATTCTTCGTTAAACCACGTCGGCGAACACCCGCTCCATTTTGCGGAAGTACATCACGCCGCTCATAAAGAGCAGCACGGTGGTGGCCAGTCCCGGCAATATGTACTCCCATGGAAATGCCCCTCCGAGCAGGCAACCGCGGAAGCCCTCGACCACCCCCACCAACGGGTTGAGCGAATAGAGCAGCCGGTACTTCTCCGGCAGCGGCGAAGCGGTGTATAGAATCGGCGCGGTATAGAGCAGCATGCGAATCGCGAATTGCATGGCGAACTTCACGTCGCGAAAACGCACGGCGAGCGCCGAGAACCACATGCCGACGCCGGCCGGAATCGCCACCATCCATACGATGAAAAAAGGCAGCAGCAATAAATTCCATGTCGGCGCGATCTGGTAATGGAACAGGACCGCGATCACCAGCAGCAGCGCGATGGAGAAATCGAGCAGCTTGGAAATCGTCGGCGTCAGCGGGTAAATGAGCCGCGGAAAGTACACCTTACCCAACATATGCTGTTCGGTGACCAGGCTTTGGCTCGACTGCACCATGGCGTCGGACATGTAGGTCCACGGGACAATGGCGACCGTGACGAACAGGATGTACGGGAAGCCGTCGGTGTCGATGCCGGCGACGCGGCCGAAAATGATGGTGAATATCACGATCTGGATGAGCGGATTGAGGATGGCCCAGGCGAACCCGAGCACGGTTTGTGCGTACAGGACCTTGATATCGCGGCGCACCAGAAAATAGAAAAGATCGCGATACTGCGCGAGCTCTTTGACGTCCGCCCACGCGAATGCCGACGAGGGCCGGATGACGGTGACAGGTCCTTCGGCGGGTTGCGCGCTCATAGGTGCTACGCCGCCGCCCGCGACGCCCACTCCAGGCGCTCGTTCAACACGCCCTTGCTCCTGAGCGCCGCCAGCACCCGCAGGCGGATGAAGCAGGAATTGCGAAAGTCGGCGTCGCGGAAGTCCATGGCATGCAGCCCGGCCGCGAGCTCGCGTATCGCCTCCGTCAAGCCAACCTGCGGCTGATGCCGGGGTGCCAGCCGTTGGTAAAGGTCGAAGTTGACCCGATAAGAACGCTTGTCGGGCGGCGCTTCCCTATTAATCGAGACACGCACGCCCGGGATTTCGCGCGCCACCGCCTCCGCCAGCTCGTGTACCTGGTAATTCCACTCGTTGCTCCCCGCATTGACGGCGAGAAACGCGCCGCCGGCGCCCGCTTCGCGTCCGACCGCCCATTCGATCGCGCGCGCCATGTCGTTCACATGGATTAACGGCCGCCACGGCGTCCCGTCGCTCAGTATCGATATCTCGCGCGCGGCCACCGCGCCGGCGACGAAATCGTTCAAGACCAGGTCCAGGCGCAGCCGCTCGCTCATCCCGCACGCGGTGGCGAAGCGTAGCGCCGTCACCACGAAATCGTCGCGTGCCAGCTCGCGCAGCGCCTGCTCGGTTCCAACCTTCGAACGGGCATAGGCCGTCAACGGATTGAGCGCGTCGTTTTCCGTGCGCGCCCCGCCTTCGGCATAGCCGTACATGCTGCAACTCGACGCGAACACGAACTTGCGTACTCCGGCCTGCCGCGCAAGCTGCGCGAGCCGGATGCCCGCCGCCTGGTTGATGTCCTTCGTCAGCGCCTCGAACGCGTTCCCCATCGGATCGTTCGAGATCGCCGCCAGATGCACCACGGCGTAAACGTCTTCCAGCATGTCGGGAGCGATGATGCGCACGTCGCCGATGTACTGTGCGTCGAGACGGCGCTCGGGAAACGCGCTTGCCGCGCTCAGGCAATGCGCGAAATAGCCCATGTCGAAACCCACGAGGCGCGCTTCGGGATACGCCCGCCGCAGCCGGTCGATGACGCCCGGGCCGACATAACCCATGTTGCCGGTCACCAGTATCTTCACGCCGCCTCCTTTCGCCGCGTCCGTTCGTCGATCAGATCGACGACATGACGCGCGAACGGCAGACAGCACGTGAACGCCGGCGACACGGCGTTAAGAATATGCGAGGAGCGTTCGTCCCCTTCGACGACAAAATCCATTTCCAATCTCCGCTTCTTGATATCCAGCAGTTGCGCGCGGATGCCTGCCCTGCCCCAACGCCGGTATTGCTCGGGCCGCAGCTCGCGCGCCAATTCGCCCGCGAGCGCCGTCATGCGGCGACGCGAATACTTCTGCAGCTCCTCCCACGCGAGTCGCACGAAACCGAAGTCCGAATACGCGAGCCCGCACTGGCGATACATGATGTCGAGGAGCTCGCGCAGGCTGAAATTTTCGCCGCCGCGATACTGCTCGCGCCAGAACGCGGGGATCGCCGTCGGACCGAGCTTGACGCGTCCGTCCGCGGCGACCGTGAGATGCACGCCGAGAAACGGATGGCGCAAATCGGGAACCGGGTAGATGTGCGTGCGAATCGCGCCGATCGGCTCGCCGGAATACAGGTACAGTCCCTTGAACGGCAGGATCCGGTAGCGCTCGGAAAAGCCGAAATGGCGCGCCACGCGATCGGCGTACAAACCCGCCGCGTTCACGACGTGGCCGGCGTGATACACGCCGGCGCTGGTGAAAACGCTGCCCTTGCGCCGGCCGACGTACTCGACGCCGGTCTTGATGCGCACGCCTTCGCGGCGCGCGTCGGCCTCCATCCGGCGCACGACCGCGACCGGGTTCACCGACGCCGTGGTCGGCGAGAAGATGGCGCGGCCGCAGGTGCGTGCGCGCGGCTCGATTTCCCGTGCTTCGCCCTCGTCGATCGCCGCGAGCGGCACGCCGTTGCGACGCCCGCGCTCGAGCAGCTCATCGAGCCCGGCATGCTCCGATTCGTCGCGCGCGACCACGAGCTTGCCGCACTTGCGCAGCGCAATGCCGCGTTCCTCGCAATAGGCCGTCAATTCGCGATTTCCGTCGCGCGTGAAGCGCGCCTTGAGACTATCGGCCGTATAGTAAAAGCCCGCGTGCAGCACGCCGCTGTTGCGCCCGCTCGCGTGTTCGGCGCACGCCGCCTCTTTCTCGATGAGCACCACGGAAACGCTGCCGAAGCGGCGCTTCAGCTCGCGTGCGACGCTGATGCCGATAACCCCGCCGCCGACGACGAGGAAATCCGGATTCATGCAGCTCATTGCCAGACCTTCCAGGGCGGCTTTTCGCTCTGCCAGAGATTCTCCAGCACCATTTTGTCACGCAGCGTATCCATCGGCTGCCAGAACCCCTGGTGGCGGTAGGCGGATAATTGTCCCTCGTGCGCGAGGCGCTGCAGCGGCTCGCGCTCCCAGACCACCGTGTCGTCGTCGATGTAGTTGATCACGGCCGGCTCGAGCACGAAGAACCCACTGTTGACCCACGCGCCGTCGCCTTGCGGCTTTTCCATGAAGGTTTCGACGCGATTCTGCCCTTGCTGCAACGTAAAGGCGCCGAACCGCCCGGGCGGCTGCGCCGCGGTGAGCGTGGCGAGCGTGTTCTGTTCCTTGTGGAAGCGCACGAGCTGGCGGATGTCGATATCGCTCACGCCGTCGCC
>JAJPKH010000064.1 GCA_021323795.1 Acidiferrobacteraceae bacterium
CCGGGCGGCACATGCCCGTCGGACGTCTCAGGGAGAGGCGCATGAGCATTGAGCACCGCTGGACACCGCGCCAACCCGCGCGGCTATCCGTGTCGATCGCATGCCGCCCTCTCGGCCTGCTGCGAGGACGATTACGCAACATCAGCAACGGTGGAGCCATGGTGCAGCTGCGCGCCGCGCCTCCTCCGAACGCGCCGGTTGAATTAATCCTGCCGCTGCGCGTCGGAACTGTTACGCGCTCTTACCGTTTGCCGGCAATCGTCACGCGCTCCGCCGGGACGGGCGTGGGACTAATGTTCGGCCGAGTGGAACCGGATACCTGGGCGGCGTTGCTGGCCCACTTGCGACCTCGCGCGGCGAACGACGCGAACGTCGGCGACACGGCCGTGGAAGACGCGTCCGTACCTTCGCGTTCGTGACGCGTGCCTCACATCACGCCCTCCATGGAGGGTGTGGACGTTTTTGACGTTGTCGATGCAGCGTTTTAACACCTGCATCGCCGGCATTTGTTCCCTGCTGATCGATGAAGCGCCTTCTCGTTATTGCCGTCCTGCTGCCCCTGCTCGTGGAAGCGGCAGCCGGCGCGTCGAACGACGCGTCGACGCGCTTACCCATCGGCGCCTTAGCGGCCCATGCGGATACGCGTCATTTTGATCTCGCCCGCGAACATTGGGTGCTCGCGCTCATCGCCATTCTGGTGCTACTGATCCTCGCCCTCGCGGCCGCGTATGCGTGGCACGCGAACCGGCGGCTCGCGCGCGAAATTCACGAGGGCAATCGCACGCGGGATCAACTGCAGATGTTTGCGAGCGCAGTGGATCAGACGGCGGACGCGGTGATGATCACCGACCCGGCCGGGGCGATCGAATACGTCAATCCCGCTTTCACGCACGTGACCGGCTACACCGTCGAGGAAGTGCGCGGACAAAATGCCCGCGTCCTCGGCTCCGGACGCCACGACAGCGCGTTCTATCAACGTTTATGGGAGACCATCCTGCGCGGCGAGGTCTTCCGCGAAGAGTTCATCAACCGGCGCAAGGACGGCACGCTCTATTGGGAGCAGAAGTCCATCATGCCGTTGCGGGACGCGGCCGGTCGCATCGCGCATTTCGTCGCGACCGGGCGCGACATCACCGAGCAGCGGCGCGTGGAGGAAGAGGCACAGCTGCGGCGCGAACAGCTCGCGCACACCGCCCGGGTGAACGTCATCGGCGAAATGGCGGCCAGCATCGCCCACGAAATCAGTCAGCCGTTGACGGCGATCATCAACTACGCGCAGGGTTCCATTCGGCGGCTGCGCACGGGCGAGATCGACGGCAAACGTCTGCTCGGCGTATTCGAGCAGATCGTCGCGCAGTCGCAGCGCGCCGCCGATGCGATTCTCACGTTGCGCCGTTTCGTCGCACGTCGCAAGCCCGCGCGCGTGCGCGTGGACATCAACACGCTGGTAACCCAAGTCGCGGCGCTCGCCACCGCCGAAACTAGCAAACGCGGCATCACGATCACCCTCGACCTCTCACGCGACCTGCCGCCGGCCTACGTCGATGACGTGCAGATCGAACAAGTGGTTCTCAATCTTTTGCGCAACGGCGCCGAGGCGTTGGCGAGCGCCGACGGCAGCGCGCGCGAGCTGAAAGTGCGCACGACAACCGAAGAGGGCGGCATCGAAATATCGGTGAGCGACACCGGCCCGGGGCTGCCCCCGCGGCTCGCGGCGAAGCTGTTCGAGCCCTTCTTCAGCACCAAGCCGGACGGCGTCGGGCTCGGGCTCGCGGTGAGCCGCACGATCATCGAAACCCACGGCGGACGCATCTGGGTGACGCCGAATCCCGAACGCGGCGTCACGTTCCGCTTCACCGTGCCCGTGGAGACACATGCGCATGAACGCTGAACCGACCGTCTTTGTGGTGGATGACGACGCGGCCGTGCGCGACTCGCTCAGCTGGATGATCGAAGCGGCCGGACTGAAAGTCGAGACATTCGCCTCCGCCGAGGATTTTCTCGCGTCCTACGATCCGCTGCGGCCCGGCTGCCTGGTGCTCGACATGCGCATGCCCGGCATGAGCGGCATCGCTCTGCAGAAGCAGCTCGCGAGCCGCGACATCGACATCGCAATCATTTTCATCACCGCGCATGCGAGTGTTCCGACCGCGGTGCACGCGATGCGCGCCGGTGCCATCGACTTTCTCACCAAACCGTTCAGCGAAGACCTCTTGATCGACCGCATCACGCAGTGCATCGAGGAGGCGCGCAAACGGCAGGTGCGCAACGCGGCGCAAGCGGATCTCGCGGCGCGGTTCGCGCTGCTGACCCCGCGCGAAAAGGAGATCCTGCACGACGTCGTGGCCGGAAAACCCAACAAAGTCATCGCGGCGGAACGCGCGATCAGCCAGAAAACCGTGGAAGCGCACCGCGCCCGCATGATGCAGAAGCTGCGGGCGCGCAGCCTGCCTGATTTGATGCGGATGGTGCTGCAACGCCAGGACCTTAGGGAGAAACCCTGATTCATCAGGGTATATCTCCCAATTACGCGGCTATTTTGCTTCCAGTATAAAACCCCCCGTAACGCGCAACTTCTTCGCGCACTTTATCGGGCGGCCAGGAAGGACCGACCCGGCGGGCGGCAGCACTGCCGGTGGTAAACCGCCTCACACCAATTGCAACCGACAGGAGGATGACGGGCCATGGAGCGTCGCTGGGGAATGCGTAAAGCCATCGAAGTGGACGTTGTTATTGATAATCAGCCGGCCTGCCTGCTCCACGGGCGGATCGGCAACGTCGGCGTCGGCGGTCTCTACGTCCGGACGGAACCCGGAAGCTTGAGCAAGAACTCGCAGGTGGAGCTCGTGCTCATGCTGCAGCAAGACAACGGTACCCGCGTATATCGCTTGCATGCCATGGTGGCGCGCCTGGCGCCCGACGGCGCGGGGCTCATGTTTGACCAATACGACGTCAACGCCTTCCGCGCGCTCGTGGTGTTATTGCTCGCGCAGAAGAAGGCGGCGGCGAGCGCGACTCAAGGTCGAGCGAACACGCTTTCCTATTCTATCGACGGCGACGGGGATGTCGCTTCGGTGCCGGAGGGCGCGGTAGGTCGGGCGGCGAGAGCGGCCCGAGCGATCGCGTCTGCGTAACAACCATCGCCCGTACGCGGCGAATAACTAACTAACCAAAGGTAACCACTATGAGAATGTCGACGAAAGCTCAATCCGCTGTGACCGCGACCCTGAGCCTTGCCTTGCATTACAAAGACGGCCCCTTGAACGTGGCGGACCTGTCCGAAGAACAAGGCATATCGGTGTCGTACCTCGAACAGCTCTTCGCTTATCTCCGCCGGGGCGGCCTGGTTCAAGGCGTCCGTGGTCCGGGGGGCGGCTACATCCTGACGCGGCCGGCGAGCGACATCAGCCTCGCCGATATCGTTGCCGCCGTCGATGGCGCGGACGAAACCAAACGTCGGGCCGGGCTCGGCCAGGATCACAACCCCACTGCCGAGATGTGGGACGACCTGAGCAAGGTGTTCTATGACTTCCTGAAGGGCATCACGCTCGAAGACGTGGTACATCGCAACAAGCTGCAAAAAGGCGAGCCGATAAGCGCCGCCGCGACTTCCGAACTGCGCGGAGCCGCGGCGGAAAGCGTGCGCCGCTGACTTTTCGAGTGCGGCGGTGCGCGAGCGCCGCCGCACGCACGTTTTCCAGCACGATTCACCGCCCCGTCCCCCGGCGCGGTTGACGCGCCGCGTGGGCCGCGTTAGCTTCCCCTTGTTCCCAACTATGGCATCGCCATGGCCGATAAATCCGGGTCGCCCGTACCTCTCGACTTCGAAGCGGCGCTCGCCGAGCTTCAAGGAATCGTGGAAAAAATGGAATCGGGCGAGCAAACGCTGGAGGAAGCGCTCGCGTCTTTTCAGCGCGGCGTGGAGCTCACGCGCGCCTGCCAGCAGGGCCTGAAAGAGGCGGAACAGCGGGTCGAAAAGCTGGCGCGCGAGGGCGGCGAACTCAAGGTGCAGCCGCTCACGGATGACACGGGAAATTCCGCATAAGCCGCACTTGCTTGCACCGCACGATATCTTGAGGCGCTCGCAGGCCCGCGTGGAGCGGGCGCTCGCCGCCCATCTTTCTCCCGTCACGGCGCCGCCGGCCGCGCGCCTCCTCGAAGCGATGCGCTACGCCACGCTGAACGGGGGCAAACGCGTGCGCGCCTCCCTGATTTACGCGACCGGCGACGCGGTGCAGGCCGACGACGATCTTCTCGACGATGCGGCGTGCGCTGTGGAGCTCATCCACAGCTACTCCCTGATCCACGATGATCTTCCCTGCATGGACAACGACGACCTGCGGCGGGGCAAACCCACCTGCCATCGCGCCTTTGATGAAGCCACGGCGCTCCTGGCCGGCGACGCCTTGCAGGCGCTCGCCTTTGAAATCCTGTCGCGCCGCGAGGATCTCCGCCGCGTGACGATGTTGCGGCTGCTCTCGCACGCCATCGGAGTGCATGGCATGGCGGGAGGCCAAGCGCTCGATCTTGCGGCGGTCGGCCTCGCGCTCTCGCCCGCTGAGATCGAAGACATGCATCGGCGCAAGACGGGCGCGCTGATTCACGCGTCCGTCATGCTTGGCTTCCACGCCGCGGCCCGTCCGGTCGACGCGCGCATCGCCGAGGCGCTGCACCGCTACGGTTGGGCGGTCGGGCTGGCCTTTCAAATCATCGACGATGTGCTCGACATCGAAGGAGAAACAGCCACGATAGGCAAGACGTCCGGCGCCGACCGCACGCTCGGGAAGCCAACCTACCCGTCGGTATTGGGGCTCGACGCCGCCAAAACGCGCGCACGCGCACTCCAGGCGGTTGCGCTCGAAAGCCTCGCGCCTTTGGGTGATAATGCGAGGGCACTCAGCGATCTCGCCCGCTATATCGTCGAACGCGACCAATGACCACCGGCCCTAACCCGTACGCGCTCCTTGAACGCGTAAATACCCCCGATGATCTGCGCGAGCTCGCGGAAAACGAGCTTGCGGAGCTCGCGACGGAGCTGCGGCGCTTCCTGATCGAGACGGTCTCAAAAACCGGGGGCCATTTGGCCGCGGGCTTGGGCACCGTCGAATTGACGATCGCGCTGCACTACGTCTACGACACGCCCCGCGACCGGCTGGTGTGGGACGTCGGGCATCAGGCCTACCCGCATAAAGTGCTGACGGGACGCCGGAGCCGGATGGGTACGCTGCGACAGAAAAACGGCCTCTCGGGTTTCCTACGCCGGGACGAAAGCGTTTACGACACTTTCGGGGCGGGACATTCGAGCACCTCTATCAGCGCGGCGCTCGGTATGGCCGTCGCCGCCGCCCGCCAGGGATTGGATCACAAGGTGGCGGCCGTAATCGGCGACGGCGCGCTATCCGCGGGCATGGCCTATGAAGCGCTCAACAACGCCGGGGACATGGACGCGGATCTCCTCGTGGTGTTGAACGACAATGACATGTCGATATCGCCGAACGTCGGCGCCATGTCGAACTACCTCGCGCGCATTCTCTCCGGCCGGTTCTTTACGACCGTGCGCGAAGGGTCGAAATCAGTGCTCTCGACCGTGCCGCCGATGTTACACCTTGCCAAACGCGCCGAAGAACATATGAAGGGCATGGTAATGCCGAGCACGCTGTTCGAAGAACTCGGCTTTCACTACTTCGGGCCTATCGACGGCCACGACTTGCCGACACTGGTGAAGACGTTGCGCAACTTGCGCAAACAGAAAGGACCGCGCTTTCTGCACGTCGTCACGCGCAAGGGCAAAGGTTACGAACCCGCCGAGGCCGACCCTTGCGTCTACCATGGCGTCACACCCTTCGATCCGGCGACCGGAAAAATCGAAAAGAAACCGACCGGCACGACCTACACGCAAGTTCTCGGCGATTGGCTGTGCGATATGGGACTGAAAGACGAGCGTCTGGTCGGCATCACGCCGGCGATGCGCGAGGGGTCGGGCCTGGTCGAATTTTCCAAGCGCTTCCCGGGCCGCTATTTCGACGTCGGCATCGCCGAGCAACACGCCGTCACCTTCGCCGGGGGGCTGGCATGCGAGGGATTGAAGCCCGTGGTCGCGATTTACTCGACCTTCCTGCAACGCGCCTATGATCAGGTGATTCACGATATTTGCCTGCAGAATCTGCCGGTGCTGTTCGCGATCGACCGCGCGGGCCTCGTCGGCGCCGACGGGGCCACGCACGCGGGCGCCTTCGATATTTCGTTCCTACGCTGCGTGCCGAACATGGTGGTCATGGCGCCAGCGGATGAGAACGAGTGCCGGGCCATGCTGACAACGGGATTCCAGCACGACGGACCAGCCGCGGTGCGCTACCCGCGCGGCAGCGGCCCGGGCGCGAAAGTGCAGCAGGCGCTGGTTCCGCTGCCGCTCGGCAAAGGCGAGATTCGACGCAAGGGACGAGCGATCGCGATCCTCGCCTTCGGCGGTCCGCTCGCCGCGGCCCTCGCCGCCGGCGAAGCCCTGAACGCGACGGTCGCCAACATGCGCTTCGTGAAGCCGCTCGACGAGGCGCTCGTCGCGGAGCTGGCGCGCACCCATCAGCTCCTCGTTACCGTCGAGGAAAACGTCATCAGCGGCGGCGCCGGTAGCGCGGTGAATGAATTCCTGGCGGCGGCGGGCCTGGTCCCCTCCGTGCTCAACCTCGGGCTGCCTGACCGCTTCGTCGAGCACGGCGATCCGAAACAATTGCTCGCCGAATGCGGACTGGATGCTGAAGGGATTCGTCGCAGCATCCTGCAGCATCGGCCGCGCGGCCTTGCTGGCATTCTTGAATCCGCCTAAACTTGACCACATTAGTCAACTTTAGCGACGATCTGCCATTCATGAAGCTCAAAGAAAAAGCCCAGCCCATCCCGATTGCGGACGTGCAGAGCAGTCTCGATACCCGCCATCTGCCGATCGACCAGGTGGGCATCAAGGACATCCGCCATCCCGTGCGCGTGAAGGACAAGAGCCAGGGGGAGCAGCATACCGTCGCGACGTTCAACATGTACGTGGAGCTGCCGCACAATTTCAAAGGCACGCACATGTCGCGCTTCGTCGAGATCTTGAATCAGCACGACATGGAAATTTCCGTCGAGTCGTTCAAGGACATGCTGCGCGAGATGAGCGAGCGCCTGGATGCGAGCGTCGGGCACATCGAGATGAGCTTCCCCTACTTCGTCAACAAGGCGGCGCCCATCTCCGGCGTGCGGAGCCTCATGGATTACCAGGTGAGCTTTATCGGGGAAATCCGCAACGGCCAGGATTGCATGACCATCAAGGTCGTCGTGCCGGTGACGAGTCTCTGCCCGTGCTCCAAGGAAATTTCCGATCGCGGCGCCCACAATCAGCGCTCGCACGTTACCGTCGCCGTGCGGACCAATACCTTCATCTGGGTCGAGGACCTGATCGAGCTCGTCGAAAAGCAGGCGAGCTGCGAGCTCTACGGGCTGCTCAAGCGGCCGGACGAGAAGTACGTCACCGAGCGAGCGTACGATAACCCCAAATTCGTCGAGGACGTGGTGCGCGACGTCGCCGCCAAGTTCAACGCCGATCCCCGGATCGACGCCTATCGGGTGGAATCGGAAAATTTCGAGTCGATCCACAACCACTCGGCTTACGCGATGATTCAACGCGACAAACGCGCCGACGCGGAAGCGGCTCGCTGAACGTATCGCCTACCGCTGCGACAGCTCGAGCTGCTCCCCCTCGCGCTTCATGCTCAAGCGCCCGAGTACCGACATGCCTAACAGCGCTTCGCGCGGATAGGGGCCTTCCACCACGCCGGCCTCGACGTTGTAGAGGACGATGGGTCCGATCTCGACCTTCTGAAGCGTAAGCACATACGAGCGCACTACCCCGCCTGCGGTGCTCGCGTAGCTGGCCCGGCCGTTTTTGCGGTAATCGATGCCGAGACGCGTCGCCTGCTCCCCGCTTAAAGCGACCGTGGTCGCGCCGGTATCAACGAGAAAGCGCACCGGCGACCCGTTGATCGTCCCGTCGGCGAAAAAATGGCCGCGCGCGTCGGCGAACAACGTTACGCTCGCCGGGCCGACCGGCTGAAAACGCGCCATCACCATGCCGAGCTTGACGGTCTCGCGCTTTCCCCCGATGTCGATTTCAGCTTGCTCGGCGACGGTATCCGTCGAGATCAAGCGCACGCCTTCGGGACTCTCGGCGCCTTGCGCCAGCAAGCGGCGCGATCCATCGATGACGAATATCGCTTTGTCCTTGAACAGCGCCTGCAAGATAATGGATTCGACCGCCATCGCCGGAGCGACCGCAAAGGCGCAGAGCGCGAACACGGCTGCGCATGCCGCGTTCCGCAGCGGAATTACCGACGCTACAATGCGCTCATGAAAAAAGTCCTCGTCTTCCGGCACGCGGCGCATGAGGGTCCCGGCTACTTCGCGGATTTTCTGAACCGTAAGAACATCGCCCATGAGCTCGTGCGCATCGATGCCGGTGATCCCGTTCCTCGAAGTCTAGACGGGATTTCCGGGCTGGTGTTCATGGGCGGGCCCATGAGCGTCAACGATCCGCTGCCGTGGATCCCGCCGGTGACGAAACTTATTCAAGAAGCGGTGACGGCCGATGTGCCCGTGCTCGGTCACTGCTTGGGCGGGCAGCTCCTCGCGAAAGCGCTCGGCGCGCCGGTGACGCGCAATCCGGTGAGAGAGATCGGCTGGTTTCCGGTGACGGTGGTCGAGAGCCCGACGGCGCGAATCTGGTTAAAGGATCTGCCGTCCGAGCTCACCGTGTACCACTGGCACGGCGAAACATTTTCCATTCCGCGGCGCGCCACGCGGCTGCTCGCCTCCGCGGACTGCGCCAATCAAGCGTTCGCGCTCGGCAAGCATCTCGGGCTCCAGTGCCACGTCGAAATGACGCCGGCACTGATCGCCGACTGGGTGCGGGAAGCCGACGGCGAGCTCGCGCCCGCCCGCACGGTCCAGAGCGGCGAAGAAATGCTCCGCGATGCCGCGCGGCGCACACAGGAGCTGCATCGCGTCGCCGATACGCTTTATGAGCATTGGGTTCGTGGCCTGCGCTGACTTCGCGCGAACGCTCGCGCCATGAGCCCCGCTCTCCTCGGGATCGTCGGTTACGTCGCCGTTCAGCTCCTCATCGTGTTCATCATCGGGCGGCGCGCCGAGCGCCGCAGCGAAACCGACTACTTGCTCGCCGGCCGCCGGCTCGGTCCCGGTCTCGCGACCTTCACGGTCTTCGCCACGTGGTTCGGCGCGGAGACCTGCATCGGCGCGGCGGGTCGCGTCTACGAAGGCGGGCTCGCGAACAGCACCTCCGACCCCTTCGGCTACACCGCCTGCCTGTTCCTGATGGGTTTCGTTTTCGCGATCCCGCTGTGGCGGCGCAAACTCACGACGTTCGCGGATTTTTACCGGCAGCGCTACTCGCCCGGCGTGGAGCGCCTGGCGGCGCTGCTCCTTATCCCGACGTCGGTCATGTGGGCGGCGGCGCAAGTCCGCGCGCTCGGCCAAGTCGTCTCCACATCGTCGAATTTCGACGTCGAGATCGCCATCGCCATCGCGGCCGGCGCCGTGGTTGTTTATACGGTCTACGGCGGCATGCTCGCCAATGCCGTCACCGATCTGATGCAAGGCCTCATGGTCATGATCGGCCTCGTGGTGCTGCTCGTCGCCGTCGTGATCGCCGCGGGCGGTCCGGACGCCGCCATCGCCGCGATCGACCCGCAGCGCCTGCGTCTTTTCGGCGGGCCCGAGACACCGGCGCTCGAAATCCTCGAGCGTTGGGCGATACCGATTTTCGGGTCGGTGCTGGCGCAGGAGCTCGTCGCCGCCATCCTCGCTTCGCACACCGCGCAGACCGCCCGCAACGCCGCGCTCCTCGGCGGCGGCCTCTACTTGGTGTTCGGCCTCATTCCTGTCGCGATAGGATTGATGGGAGTGAGCTTGCTGCCGCAGCTCACCGAGTCGGAGCAGTTGCTGCCGGAGATGGCGCAACGCTACCTTACTCCGGCGCTCCACATCCTGTTCGCCGGCGCCATCGTCTCCGCCATTCTTTCCACCGTCGCGAGCGCGTTGCTGGCCGCCGCGGCATTGACGGAGCACAACGTGATCGCGCGGCTGGCGCCGAACCTGCACGCTTCCACCAAGGTGCGCGTGGCCCGAGGGTGCGTGATCGTCGCCGGCGTTATCGCCTACGTTCTGGCGCTGCACGCGGAAGGCGTCTATGCGCTGGTCGAGCAGGCCTCCGCGTTCGGCAGCGCCGGTATCGTCACGGTCGCGACGATCGGCCTGTTCTCACGGTTCGGTCACGTGCGCGCGGCTTACACCGCGCTGCTTGCCGGCGCCGGCACTTGGGCGACGGCGCAGTACGCGCTCGATCTTCCGTACCCCTATCTTACCTCGCTTGTCGCCGCGCTCGGTGGGTACACCCTCATCGCGCTGCTCGAGGGTCAACCCCACTCCGCGCCTCAACCCACCTAATGCTGCGCATCGGCATCGATCTCGGCGGAACGAAGACCGAAGGCGTCGTGCTTAACGAAACCGGCGCCGAGCTCCGGCGCGAACGCCGCCCGACGCCGGCGGCGGAAGGCTATGAAGCCGTCGTTGCCGGCGTGGTCGCGCTCGTGACCGATCTCGAAACGGCGATCGGTCAGCCGTGCCGCGTGGGGGTGGGAACGCCCGGGGCGATATCCGCGCGCACCGGCCGATTGAAAAATTCCAACACGACCTGCTTAAACGGCCGACCGATCCTCGACGATTTGCGGCGCGCCCTGGCGCGGCCGATACGAATCGCGAACGACGCCAACTGCTTCGCCCTCTCGGAAGCCACCGACGGCGCGGCGCGCGGTGCCGACGTGGTATTCGGCATCATCATGGGCACGGGGGTCGGCGGCGGCATCGTGGTGCGCGGTCGGCTGCTCGAAGGCTTACAACATATCGCCGGCGAGTGGGGGCACAACGTGCTCGAGGCGGACGGCCCGCCGTGTTACTGCGGCAAGCGCGGCTGCGTCGAAACGTTTCTGTCCGGGCCCGGGCTGCTGCGCGACTATCGCGCGGCGGGCGGCGCCGCGGCCTCGGCAAGCGACGTCGTCGCCCGCGCCGCCGCCGGTGAAACGGCGGCGACCGCGGCGCTCGAACGCTACCTCGATCGTTTCGGCCGCGCGCTCTCCGTCGTCGTCAATATTCTCGACCCCGACGTCGTGGTGCTGGGCGGCGGCATGTCGAACATCGAGACGCTCTATACGGCGGGGCCGGAGCGGCTGCGGCGCTACATCTTTGCCGCACACGGACACGCGGCCGACGACGAACTGCGCACACCGCTAAAGCGCAATATGTACGGCGATTCATCCGGCGTGCGCGGGGCCGCGCAACTTTGGGGAACCGAATAGATGGCCCGTCACGTTCGAACGCTCGCCTTGGCTTGTCTCGCGCTCGTGGGTAATGCTTGGGGCGCTTCCGGTCCGACCCCGGGGCCGATCGCGCGTTATTTCATCGACGGCAAGTTCGACGACGTCAAAGACGATGTGGCGCTTGCCATTCAAAACCGCGGCTTGGTCATCGACCACGTCTCCCACGTTCACGCCATGCTCGAGCGCACCGGCAAGGATCTCGGCACGCCGCAACCGATTTTCCGCGAGGCGCAGGTGTTCTCCTTCTGCAGCGCCGTCGTGTCGCGGCGCATGCTGGAAGCAAACCCGCACGACATCGCGCTCTGCCCGTACGCGATTTCCGTCTACGTGCTGCACAACGAACCCAAACGAGTGTACGTGGCCTTCCGCCGACCCGGCGCCGGCGAGCCGCCGGTCGCGCACGGTCGGTTGCAGGAGGTCGAGGCGCTGCTCGACGGCATCGTGCGCGAAGCACTCGGCTTGCCTTAGGGAAAAAATTTACATGGAACGTCCCGGCTTTTCTCGCCTTGGTCTCGTATTACTCGCGCTCCTGGCTCTCGGATGGGGTTTCAATTGGCCGATCATGAAAATCGTCCTGCGCGACGTCCCGCCGCTCACGTTTCGCGCGGTCTGCCTGCTCTTGGGCGGCGTCGGCGTGCTGCTGATCGCGCGCGTTGCGGGGCAGTCGCTGACTGTGCCGCGGAGCTACTGGCGGCACCTGATGCTGCTCGCCCTGTGCAACACCCTCGGCTGGAACGTCTTCGTCGTTTACGGCGTCGCGCTCCTTCCATCCGGCCGTGCGGCCCTGCTCGGTTACACCATGCCGCTCTGGAGCGTGCTGCTCGCGGTTGGATTGTTGCATGAACGACTGACGCCGCCGCGCGCGGCCGCGCTACTGCTCGGCATGGGCGGAGTCGGTGTGCTTATCAGCGGCGAAGTTACCCGACTGGGCGGCGCCCTGACCGGCGTGGCGTTGATGCTGGCGGCCGCGTTTCTGTGGGGGCTCGGTGTCGTGCTGCTCAAACGGTTCGCCGTGCCGATACCGACGGTGACGCTGACCGGCTGGACGATGCTCTTGGCCGGCATTCCGATCGCCGTGGCCGCGGTCGCGCTCGAGCACGGCGAATGGCGCGCACTCGGTCTCGCTCCCGCGCTCGGCGTCCTCTACAACATTTTCGTCGCCTTCATGTTTTGCTACTGGGCATGGAACCGCATCGTGCTCATGGTGCCGGTGGCGGTGTCGTCGCTTTCGTCGCTGGTCACCCCCGTCATCGGCGTGTTGAGCGGGGTGTGGCTGCTGAACGAACGACTGACGTGGCGCGAAGTGGTCGCGGCCGGCTTGATCCTCGGCGCGATCGCGCTCGTGCTGCGCACGCCGGCGCCGGGGCGGGCGGGCGAGCGCGCGGACGCGCCGGTCGTTTGATCGGGTACCGCGCTCGCTTATACTGCGGGTCTCGTTTCTTATCGTTAAGAATTCGAATGCGCACCACGAAGCTGCTCCTCGCGACCGTCAAGGAAACGCCCGCGGACGCCGAAGTCATCTCGCATCAGCTGATGTTGCGGGCCGGCATGATCCGCAAACTCGCGGCCGGACTTTACACGTGGCTGCCGCTCGGGCTGCGCGTGCTGCACAAAGTGGAACGCATCGTGCGCGAGGAAATGGATCGCGCCGGCGCCCAAGAGGTGCTGATGCCCGCGGTACAGCCCGCCGAGCTCTGGCAGGAGTCGGGCCGCTGGGAGCAGTACGGGCCGGAGCTGCTGCGGCTGCAGGACCGCCATCAGCGCGACTTCTGCTTCGGTCCGACGCACGAAGAGGTCATCACCGACCTCGTCCGCCGCGAGCTCAAAAGCTATCGCCAGTTGCCGGCGAACTTCTACCAGATCCAGACCAAATTCCGCGACGAGATTCGTCCGCGCTTCGGCGTCATGCGCGCGCGCGAGTTTCTCATGAAAGACGCTTATTCGTTTCACATCGACGCGGCGTCGCTCAAGGAAACGTACGCGCAGATGTACGATACCTACTCGCGCATCTTCACGCGCCTGGGACTTCAGTTCCGACCCGTCGAGGCCGACACCGGCGCCATCGGCGGGCGCGCCTCGCATGAGTTTCACGTGCTCGCCGATTCCGGCGAGGACGCGATCGCCCTCTGCGATCGCTGCGATTACGCCGCCAATGTCGAGCTCGCGCCGGCGCTGCCGCCGCTCGGCAAACGCGCCGCCCCCGGCACGGCGCTCATGACCGTCGATACCCCGGGCGCCCATTCGATCGAGGAAGTGAGCCGCCATCTGAAAGTTCCGCCCGAGCGCACGGTGAAGACGCTGCTCGTGCGCGGCACCGGCGGCGTCGTCGCGCTGGTGCTGCGCGGCGACCACGAGCTCAATCCTCTCAAGGCCGAGCGGCTGCCCGCGGTCGCGAAGCCGCTCGTTTTCGTCACGCCCGGTGAAGTTGAAGTGGCGACGGGTTGCGAGCCGGGCTCGATCGGGCCGGTCGGTCTGCGGATTCCCGTCATCGCGGATGAGAGCGCGGCGCGTCTCGCCGATTTCGTTTGCGGCGCGAACGTAAACGGCAGGCATCTTATCAACGTCAACTGGGGCCGCGATTTGCCCGAGCCGATCGTCGCGGACATCCGCGAGGTCGTCGACGGCGATCCGTGCCCCAGCCGATCGGGCGAGTGCCAAGGGAAGCTCAGGATACGCCGCGGCATCGAGGTCGGGCACATCTTTCAGCTCGAGAAGAAATACAGCGAAGCGATGCAGGCGAGCGTGCTCGATGAAAACGGCCAGGCGGTCGTCATGACGATGGGCTGCTACGGCATCGGCGTGTCGCGCGTGGTGGCGGCGGCGATCGAGCAGAATCACGACGCGAACGGCATCATCTGGCCGGACGCCATTGCTCCGTTCACTGTCGCCCTGGTGCCCATCGGATATCAGAAGTCCGACGCCGCGAGAACGGCAACCGACGAGCTCTACCGCGCTTTGATCGCCGCCGGCATCGACGTGCTACTCGACGATCGCAACGAGCGGCCGGGCGTCATGTTCGCCGATATGGATTTAATCGGCATTCCACACCGCATCGTCATCGGCGAAAAAGGCCTCGCGGCGGGCACCGTGGAATACAAGGCGCGAAACCAAAAGCAGGTCGAGTCTCTGCCGCTGCGCGCGGTCGGGGAATTTTTCCGCACCCGCTCCGCTCCTTAGCTTCTCCCCACTTCCCTCGTCGCGAGCCGGGTGGCCCACGCGCGCCGGCTCGGCCCTCATTCCAGTGCGGTGACTGCTGCATGCCGTCCCTGAAGCGTGCGCGGGATTAACAGGACAACTCCTTACCGGCATCGGCATAACCCCTCACAGACACACCCGGAAGCGTGAAGCAAAATGCTTCGCGTTTTGTAAAAGAACTTTTTCGTTCTTTTGCGAAGGTTTTTTAACAACTATGAGAGGGAACGACAATGACAAGCGCGTTAAGGAATATTTTTGTTTCGGGATTCTTCGCCGCCGCACTCGCGGCCTGCGGAGGCGGAGGAGGCGGCGGTAGCAGTACTCCGGCCGAGGCCCCGACTCCCAC
>JAJPKH010000292.1 GCA_021323795.1 Acidiferrobacteraceae bacterium
GCGCACCGCGCCCGGATTGGTGTTGAACAGGCGGCCGCGTTCCGCCTGTTCTACGTTGTCGTTGACTTGAACGCCGAGACCGCTCCAATGGAATATTTCCATGTTGGAAATCTCGATGTTGCGAATCGGGCTGGCGCCGTCGAACGGGGAAACGACGATGCCCTTCTCCTTGCGGTCCCCCTGCGCCATATAGTCGGTCGGACCTTCGAGGCGAAATCCGGAGAAGCGCACGTTGTCGCCGCGGATCTCGAACAGCGGCGCCCGGCCGCGTGCGTCGGTCACGAAGATGCGCGGCCCGAGCTGGCGCGGCCCCCGCGCGCAGGCCGGCGAGGCGATCAGCGTTCGATTGTCGCCGATGGTAATGCCGGTGACACCGGTCAGGTCGATATCGACGTTGCATAACTCAACCGTTTGCTGCGGATTCGTCGAGTCGATCAAGGCGCCGAGCAGAACCCGCGCCGGATCGGGCGTGTTTTGATCGATGACGACACGCGGCGGATAAGTCACGTCGACGGTGGTCGAGGCGCTCCGCTGTCCGAACACGCCGAGGTGGGTTTCACTGATCGTAACCGTGAACGTCGATTTACGCGGCGGCGTCACCGTTCGGTTTCCGGTCGTGCCGACCGACGCGCCGTTGAACTTCACGTGCACGCCACCGCAATTGTTCGGCAACCCGACCGACCACTTCACCACGCTCGATTGGCCGAGCTGTACGCTCGTCGGACTCGCCGTCACCTGAATTGTCGCATCGGTAAGGCATCGCGACGGTTCCGGACCGTCGCCGCCACCGTTGCCGGGCGGCGCCGCCGCCTGCGTGAGCGGAACGGGGGCGTAACTACCAAGGAAGGAAAGAGCACACGCGACCAACGAGCCGAGCAGGAGCTTCCGTGTCATCGTTACTCTCCCTCTATTCTTCGCGCAAAGCCTACTCCCACCGACAGGCCCGGCCAAGGTGCCGTCTGCGACCACCTGTGCTCTGCCAAGTGCCTAGAAACGGCCGAGTTCCGGAGATCGGCCGTGCCCGGGCTGTTGGATGAATTCGCTGGCAGATACGCGGGGAAGGAAAACATCGGCCGACGGTGCCGGCCGGATGGGATTCATCAACGATAAGTTAGCGGGCAGCGGTCACCGAAAAGCGACCCGCCCAGGCAAAACGAGCGCGAGGAATAGCGACGCTAGAAGATTTCGATACGGTGCTCGCGCTGCACGACGCGCAGCTTTCCTTCCGCAACCAGGTCCTCGTAGAAGCGCACTTGGTTGCGGCCGTTCGCCTTCGCGTAAGTCAACGCCTTCTTGGCGCGATCCAAGACCGTCATCGGCAGGTCGCCACTGCTGAGGAGCGACGCGCCCACGCTCACGGTGAGCCGGCCCAACTGCGGAAAATCCTGCGCTTCGATCGAGCGCCGCATGCGGTCGAGCACCATCGACGCGCTCGCCTGGTTCACGTCTTGCAGCACGACCACGAACTCTTCGCCCATGCGGAACAGCAAGTCGGAGCCGCGGAACCACTCCGTCATCGCGCGCGCGAAGAGGATAAGCGTTTCGTCCCCCACCAACTGTCCGTATTCGTCGTTGACGTTGCCGAAGTGATCGATATCGATCACCGTCACGCAACATCCCGCGCCCGGATCGCTCGCCCGAGAACCGCCGCGATGGACTTCGATCAGCTGCAGTACCTTTTCGTAGAAGGAATTTCGATTGAACAGGCCGGTCAGCGTATCGCGCTCGGTGGCGTAGAGCAGCGCGGCGTAGTTTTTGTAGAAAGCGAGAAGGCTCGTAACGATGTCCTGATCGTGCTCGTCTTCCTTCTCGCATTCGATAACGAGAAACCCGACGAAGTTGCTTCTTACCATCATCGGGTGAATGACGAGCACGTGGTCGTCCTTGGGGACAACGACCTTGCACTCCGTCTGCAAACACTCAGTGAAACCGGGCGCGTTCTCGAAGGGAATTCGTTTTTGAGTATCGGAACAAATGAGCACGCGTCGTTCCGGAAGATCCGCGTCCCGCCGCAGGTGACAGAACTTTATCGATGTCGCCTTGATTATCTTTTTCAGCGTGGCAATGAGCGACACCTCGAACGCCCTGATATCCGGCTTTTCGACGAGCCTTGTCACGGATTGCACTACCTGCCGAGTATCCAGCCGATCCATTACCGTTTACCCCCCCGTTTGTACCGATTATCCATCTACATATATGCAACGATCGGGGTTAACACAAACCTCAGAAACTGGTTGAGGTGTGCGTGTGGTGCGTGAAAGATAGGTCACAACACGAGGTTGATGGGCCAAGGACTTGTAAATACGGGAATGCTGCGGGCCGGACGTTAGAACAGTCCAGGTGCCTGGATTCAGGCCGTTGGCGTTTCGTTAGTCTCCCTAAAGGCGCCGGCGCGCTCCAACTCGATGGTGCGGATCTCATAGCTCAGAGATCGCAGGGGGATTAGGCGCCGCCATAATCCGCCGCATTGCGCTAACCGGCGAGCCCCGGATACACCTCTTGCACGTCATCGTCGGCGTCGATGGCTTCCAGGAACGCCTCGACTTCCGCGCGCTGCGCGTCGGTGAGTTTCACCGGATTTTTCGGCCGGTAACGCATCTGCGCCGACTGCACAATAAATCCATGCGCGGGCAGCGCCTTGGTCACCGCGTCGAGATCGGTCGGGTCGGTAAGGAATACCGTCGCGCCGTTCTCTCCGGGTTCGAGATCCCGGGCGCCCGCTTCGATGGCGGCGACTTCCGGGTCCGCACCCGCTTTTTCGGGTGTCGCTTCGATAACTCCCAGATGGTCGAAGTCCCAAGATACCGAGCCCTCGGCGCCGAGATGCCCCTCGCGAAACAATACCCGGATGTTACCGGCGGTACGGTTCAAGTTGTCCGTCAGGCACTCGACAATCACCGGCACCCGGTGCGGAGCAAAGCCTTCATAGGTGAGCTTCACATAGTTCACCCCTTCGCCCGCGAGACCCGCGCCCTTCTTGATCGCCCGCTCGATACTGTCCTTCGGCATGGACGATTTCTTCGCCTGCTCCACGGCGAGACGCAGTTTCGAATTCATCGCCGGATCCGCGCCGGCACGCGCGGCCACCATGATCTCCCGCGCGAGCTTCGTGAATAACCGCCCCTTCGCGGTGGCCGACGCTTCCCGGCCCTTAGCTTTCCACTGTGCACCCATGGTTGAAAATCCTCACCGTTCGACGCTGACAATGTGCGCCTGGATCTTCCCGTCGACCGCGCCCTTCCCGAACCGCTTGGCGACAGCCTCCGCGGCAACGTCGGTCGCTTTGCCGAGCGCCGCGGCATCGCGCGCCTCGATCTCGTTTCGCAGCGGCGTCCCCTGGCAGTATCCCATCGCCGGAACCTTAGGAGATGTCGCCCGGCTGCGCGCGGCAAGCGTATCGACCCGGGGCGAGGCGGTGAACCCGCCGCTCGCGAGGTCGCGTTCGATCGCGCGGCGGTCGTGATAACCGTGCGGCGTGCGCGCCAGGAAGCGCGGCGGGTCTTTGGGAAAGAGCGGCTCCAGCGCGCTCGTCACGATATCGGCGAACTCGTTTTCCTCGATCCGATCCCAGACGTTGAAAATGAAAACCCCGCCGGGCCTGAGCACGCGCCGCGCCTGCGCAAACGCCTTGGCCTTGTCGGGAAAGAACATCACGCCGAACTGGCATACGACGGCATCGAACTCGCCGTCGCCGAACGGGAGCGCCATCGCATCCGCCTGGCGCCACGCGACCGCGCGCTTCGTCCCTACCGCCGCCGCTTGATCCAACATCGCCTGATTCAAATCGGTCGCGACGATGGAAACGTTCGCCGGCAGCCCGGCCGCCAACGCGCGCGTCACCACGCCGCTCCCGGCGGCGATCTCCAATACGCTCGCAAGCTTGCGCCCGCGCAGCCGCTGCGCCAAATCGGCCGCGTACGGCTCGAAAATCAGCGGCACGAGATACGTCTCGTAGAGTTTCGGAATCGACCCGGCGAAGACTTTGTCGGTGGCGGTGCTGTTCATGGTGATCTCCCTGATTGATTCGATTACGCGCTAACGTTTTCGTTTAGGCGCGCCGCCACCGTGATCTCCCGTGCGAGTTTCGTAAAAAGCCGGCCCTTCGCTTTCCACTGTGCACCCATGACCTACGTCCTCGGCGTATCTGTTAATAGGGGTAGAAATTTCGGGGACAGTATATAAGGAGAGCGCGGTGACGTGCAGGGAACGCAACTAAGACCACCGAGAACAGATGCTGTACAGAATGTACAAATTTCGCGGCAGCCGCAGGGGCGCGCGGGAGCGATCGGCGCGATTAGATGGGCGGCTGCATTCAACCCATCAAGTCGGAACGGCTTTTCCGCAGCCACTGCTCGACAGTTTGTGGTAAGTTCCTCCGCCGCGCGTACGCAGGCGGCGGCCTCTTCCTCGCCACCGCCTTCACCGCTGTAGTCGCTCAGATTCCGCTTCTTGCGCAACTTATCCAGAACGATCAGACGCGCGTCCGGGAGTCCGACGGTTTTCGGCAAGCTCTGCATACCGTTTCGTTGCCGGTGAGATTTAGACGGACAGTATACCTAGCCCATACCTCATCCTTTTGTTGGCTCTGAATTCGAAGGTCACCAAAGGTCACTCCACCCGGGTTGCCGTTAACCGCGGCTTTTTCTAGACTGTCTTATGCCTACAGTCCTTCGTACGCTCGGCTTTCGGTTCTTTTTCTTTAGCGGCGAAGGGTCAGAACCTCCGCATACATGTGGAACACGGCGATAAAGTGGCGAAGTATTGGTTGAACCCGGTGGAGCTCGCTCAGTCCGAGGGATTCCGGAGTCACGAACTTACAAAACTCCGGGCACTGGTGCTCGAACACCGAACTCTATTTTTGGAGCAATGGTATGGGCACTTTAGCGATTAAGTTCGATCCGCATGCCGTGGATGTCCGCTTCGCCAATGATGCGGTTTACTTCGTGCTAGCCGACGGCCGCGAGATTTCCGCCCCGCTAGCCTGGTTCCCCAAACTGCGAGACGCGACGGATGCCCAACGGCGCCACTGGCGGCTGATCGGCAAAGGAATAGGCGTTCACTGGCCGGACATAGATGAAGATATCGCAGTCGGCACGTTGATGCGGAACGCATAGCGGCCCGTATCCTCCCTACCGGATAGGACATGCAGTTCGCATTATCCGTCAGGCACTCCACAATCACCGACACCCGGTGCGGCGCGAAGCCCTCGTAGGTGAGCTTCACATAGATCGGCCAAAGGGGCACGGCCTTCTTGTCTAACCGACTACGCACGATCTCACCAACCGTCGCCGCTATTTCCGCCCGATATCGCAGAGTGAAATCTGAAAGCTTAGTGGCGCCTGCGGCCTGTCTTCCCGAGCATTTTCTCAAGAGATCGAATCAGCTCGGGCGCGTCTTTGCGCGCCACGGTATAGAGGCGATTTTGGTCAAGCTCCCCGTACTCGTGTGCGATGTTGCGCAACCCGATGATACCCTTCCATGGGATCTCTTCGTGCTCGCGGCGGAGGTTCTCGGAGATACGCCGCGCCGCCTCGCCGATGATCTCCATCGAACGCTCCAACGCCAAGCGCGTGCGAAAATCCTTCATCAGCGCCGCATACGTCAGCCCACGCATCAATTTGCGCACGTTGCGGGCGGCATCGAGCATGTCCCAAAGATACGCCGCGTCGCGCTCACTCGGCTTCATACAGAACTTTCAGATCACGTTCGATCGACTTTCGCCGGTACGGGTTGCGCATAACGCCGGGAGGCACCAGATCGACGCGGCGCTTGCCAAACAGCGCCGACAACTCCTCCGCCATATCGTCCGACTCCCAGAGCGACGGGGCGTGACCCGGATCGAATTCAACCATGAGATCGACGTCGCTGTCGGGTTTCAGCTCGCCGCGCGCTGCCGAGCCGAACAACGAGAGCCTCTTCACGTGATAGCGCCGGCACAATTCTCGGAGCCGAGGATAGGAGATCTCCAACGGGTTTCGCCCGCGCCGGCGGCTGCGATACGTTGCGCCGGCCTCTCGCGCGACTAAAGCCTGCGTCTCCTCGCCCACCGTTTTCCGCACGAGGCCGGCCAACTCCGCAAACACAGTCGATTTACGGTCTGCCTGATAGTGTTTTTGGTTTCCGCGTTTGGTAGCACTGACCAGACCGGCCGCCACTAACCGTCCAAGCTCTCGCTGTACCGTGCCGATGCCTGCGTTGGCAAAGCGCACGATCTCGTTCGCGTAGTAGCTCCGATCCGGATGGCCGAACAACAATCCCAGAACCCGCCGCTGGGTCTTGGTAAAGAGAACATCGGACGGACGCGTTGCTTTCGTTCCCATTTTGGGAATGATAGCGCCCGATCTGGGCACGGGCAACAACTGGGCGTCTCGGTTTCGGGGAAGTATTCGCGTAGGTCAGCGTTGCGCGTCTTTCGGCGAGCATTGATCTGAAAGAAACCCGGGTCTGTTCCTGGAGGTTCCTCCAGCTTCGCAGCGTTCTTCGCGCGCATGGTTGCGCGCTAATGCCTTACCTTCCCCCCCTTGAGGGGGAAGGTGGCCCGAAGGGCCGGAAGGGGGGTGTGCCGGAGATGGCTCGACACTCGCAGACCACGCCGTTGCCTCATGGCGCAATCGCATCAAGGCGCCTTCCCCCCTTGAGGGGGAAGGTGTCCGC
>JAJPKH010000192.1 GCA_021323795.1 Acidiferrobacteraceae bacterium
AACGCGCTGCATGGCCGGCACTCGCTCTCCACTCTCGGAATTCGTCATTGTGACCTCCGCTCGGTTATGGCCCGCGACATCGCAAGCGCTTACAGTAAATACGACGCAGGCGAAATCGGCCTTGATTTAAGTCAAGCGAGCAACATCATTTGCCGCCGTGGGATGCAACGGCGGCTGGCGCGAGCGGATATCCAGCTGATTCCAAATCGCCTCCGTCCGCCGCTTGACCTCCTCGCTCATCGTGATCGGCCGGCCCCAGGCGCGCGCCGTTTCGCCGGGCCACTTGTTGGTCGCGTCGAAGCCGATCTTCCCTCCGAGCGAGGAGGTCGCGCTCGCGAAATCGAGATAGTCGATCGGCGTGTGCTCGGCGATGAACGTGTCGCGCGCCGGGTCCATGCGCGTGGACATGGCCCAGATCACGTCCGGCCAGCGGCGCACGTCGATGTCGTCGTCGGTGACGATCACGAATTTGGTGTAAGTGAACTGGCGCAGGTACGACCAGACGGCGAACATGATGCGACGGGCGTGCCCCGGATACGCCTTTTTGATGCTCACGCACGCCATGCGATACGAGCAGCCTTCGGGCGGCAGATAGAAATCCACGATCTCCGGAAACTGCCGCTGCAGGATGGGGATGAAAATTTCATTCAGCGCCATCGCGAGCACGGACGGCTCGTCGTGGGGCGAGCGGCCGGTGTAGCTCGAGTAATAGAGCGGTCGCGCGCGATGCGTGACGCGCTCGACGGTAAACACCGGGAAAGTTTCCGGTTCGTTGTAATAACCGGTGTGATCCCCGAACGGCCCTTCGAGCGCGGTCTCTCCCGGATAAATATGCCCCTCCAGCACGATCTCCGCGCTCGCCGGAATCCACAAGGTTCCCGAACGATCGGGAATAACGTCGCTGCGGCTGCCGCGCAGCAGCCCGGCGAATTCGAATTCGGACATGGTGTCGGGAATCGGCGTCGCGGCGGCGAGCAGCGTCGCCGGATCGGCGCCGATCGCCACGGCGAGCGGAAACGGTTTGCCCGGATGCGCTGCCTGGAATTCGCGGAAGTCGAGCGCGCCGCCGCGGTGTTGCAGCCAACGCATGATCACTTTGTTTTTCGCGAGCACCTGCTGGCGGTAGACGCCGATGTTCTGCCGTTCCTTGTACGGACCCTTGGTCACGACCAGACCCCACGTGATCAGCCGGCCGGCGTCTTCGGGCCAGCAACGTTGAATCGGAAACTGCGCGAGGTCCACCTCGGGTCCTTCGCTCGCGCAGTCGCGGCAGGGCGCGGTGTCCAGCAACCGGGGGCCGAGATGCAGCAGCCGGCGAAAGTCGGGGATCCTCCGCCATACTTCGCGCAAATTGCGCGGCAGCCGCGGCTCCTTGAGAAACGCCAGCATTTGACCGACTTCGCGCAGCTCCGCCAGCGACCGGCGACCGATCGCGCGCGCGACACGCTCGGTCGAGCCGAAAAGATTGCCGAGCAAAGGAACGTGCGCTCCCTTCGGATTCTCGAAAAGCAACGCCGGGCCGCCGGCGCGCAAGCTGCGCAGGCAGAGCTCGGTGGCCTCGAGCACGGGATCGACGGGTGTGTGCACGCGCACCAGCTCCCGGCTGGCTTCGAGATCGCGCACAAAATCGCCCAACGTGGAATAGGCCACGCGCGCACTCTAGCCAAGCGCGGCGGCTCCCCAATTGACACAGGTCAATGCGGGCGGCGGCGGGCGCCACTATCGTGAGGATTATCTATGCCGCCGAATCCGCTATTGACCGCGTTGCGTTTGCCGCTGCAGGCGGTGCCCGACCCGCTGCAGTCATTGGTGTTGACGCGCGTGCTAAACCGGTTACTGCGCCGGCAACCGCTGGCGGCGCGGCTGAATGAGCTGGAAGGCTGCTCTATCGGCATACACATTCGCGACGCCGATACGCGGCTGCACTTTCGGATTCGCAATGGCGAGCTGGCCGCGGCCGGCGAAGAAGCCGCCCGGGTAACGATACGCGGCGATCTCCGCGATTTCGTCGCGCTCGCCACGCGCGCCGAGGATCCCGATACGCTGTTCTTTCAACGGCGCCTCTGCATCGAGGGCGACGTCGAGACCGGGCTGCACGTGAAAAACTTGCTCGATACCATCGACTACGATTGGGAGGCGCGCGTGCGCGAGCGCCTGCCGCGCGGCGCCGGTGACTTGGCGGTCAGGTTCGTGCGCCACGTACGCACCTTGGTGTCCGCCGGTCGCTAGCGTGGCGTCCCATTTGCGACGTCGCGACTACCGAGTAGGTTCGGCGGTGAGCGCAGCGAATCCCAACATACCGGCGCCGTTGTTCGGTTTCGATGGAAGCGCCTCAACCCACCTACATCTGTTTTAGGCGGCGTATGTTTGGGGCGGCATACTAGCTAGCGTTCACGTAACCCACTCCATTCCGGCGCGGCCGTGCCAGTAGCCGTTGCACACTCCCTGCGGAATGTGCGCGGCCAATTGGTCGCGCACGGCGCCGATGTCCGCGCTCCCCGCCATGGCCGCGCGAAACGCGCCGACGACGTCGGCCATTCCGTGCGCCTGCGGAGAGAGCCGCACGACGTCCACCGCCAGACGTTCGATGTCCGCCAGCGCGTCGTACAGATAATAAGTCTCGGCCGACAGCGTTTGAATTCCATTCAACGCCAGCAGCGCTTTACCGTCCTGGGTCGCGAGCGGCATCCCTTCGGGATAGTCGATGCAACGAAAACCGCATTGGTCCTTGCCGACGTTGTGCGCGCGGGCGGTAAAGCACCGGGCGGAAAATGACAACGGCATGCGTCCGAACACGAACACCTCGGTTTGCATGCCCGCGGGGCGTGTTGCTTGCAGTTGCGCCAATGCTTCGCGATTGAGCTCGAGCGGCATGACCCAGCGAGTCGCGCCGAGCCGGTGCAACAGCGCGAGCGTCGCCGCGTTGTACGTGTTGATGTGCGGGCCGGCCACGAATGGAACGCGGCGCGCGGCCATGTGGAGCGCCGCCATGTCGTTCGCCTCGATGAGAAAGCGGCCGTTCTCGACCAAGCGGCGCATATACGACAGCTCCGACTCGGCCTCGACGAGGGTGAGCGTGGATAGCACGACTTCCTTCCCGGCCGCCGCGAGATCGGCGGCGATGGCGAGCCAATCGTCGCGGCGCAGCTCGCGGCGCTTGGAACAGATGATTTCACCGAGATACACGATATCCACCGGCCAGCCGGCGACCGCGCGGTAGAAATCGAAAATGTCCCGGCGTTTCCAGAAATAAACGACGGGGCCGAGCGCGAGCTTCATGGCGTTTTCCC
>JAJPKH010000221.1 GCA_021323795.1 Acidiferrobacteraceae bacterium
CCCCGGGTTTCAAGCGAAGCAGGGATAGCGCAGCGCCGAAACAGCCGGAGCTTTCGCGAACACACTTAACGTGTGTTCGCGCCGGCGAACGGGCTGGCCCAGGAGGGCCGACCCCGGGTTTGATGCGCGCCGTCCGTGGCGCGCACCCCGGCGGGCGCGCTAAAGCGCGTCCAAATTCGTTCCCGACGCATTTGTCGAGCGGAGCAGGGGTGAGTGGCGACCATAGGAGCCGCGAACGCCCGGCCAGGGATGGACGGGCTGGACTTCGGCGCGAAGCAGGAATGCGCAGCGCCGAAGGCGCAGCGCCGAAACACCCGGCGTTGTCGCGGATGCACTTGCTGTGCGGCGACGGCCAAATCGCCGAGAAAGGCGACGGTCAGAAAAACGCCCAGCGAGTCGATACGTAGCGGTATCGATAACGAGAGCGACGCAACAGGAGGGGTGCGGGTCATGGAGCGATTAACGGGACAAGTGGCGCTGGTGACGGGCGGCGCGGGCGGGCTCGGGCGCGAAATCTGCCGCGTGCTCGGACGCGACGGCGCGCAGGTGATCTGCGCGGATATCCACGAGGAGCGCGCCCGGGAAGTCGCCGAGGAGCTGCGCCGGGAAGATTGCCGGGTCGCGGCGCTCGGCGTCGACATCAGCCGCGCGGAGGAGGCGGCGGGTGCGATCGCCAAGGTCGTCCGCGAGCGTGACCGCCTCGATATTCTTATCAACAACGCCGCGGTCGACGTCACGTTGCCGGCGGATGAGCTGGCGGTCGAGGACTGGAACCGCATCATCGATACCAATCTCAACGCCGCATATTGGCTCGCGCGCGCGGCGTTTCCCATCATGAAGCGCCAGCAAGGCGGGCAGATCGTGAACCTCGCCTCGACGGCGTCGAAGCGCACCTGGGCCAACGCGAGCGCGTATCACGCGAGCAAGTGGGGCCTGTTGGGGCTGAGTCACGCGCTGCACGCCGAGGGGCGACCGCACGGCATCAAAGTGACGGCGGTGGTGAGCGGCGGCATGCGCACGCCGTTTCTGCTCGACCGGTTTCCCGACATCGACACGAGCAAGCTGCAGGACGCGCGCCACGTCGCCGATACGATCTATTTCGTGCTCACGCGCCCGCGCGAAACCGTGATTCCCGAAATCATGGTCATTCCGATGACGGAGACCTCGTGGCCATGAAGGCGGTCTTTCTCGACAAGGACGGAACGCTGCTCGAGAACGTTCCCCACAACGTGGATCCCGAGCTGATGCGCTTCACGCCGAACGCCGGGCGCGCGCTGCGCCGGCTGCATGCGCTCGGTTACGCGTTGATCGTGGTGTCGAATCAGCCGGGCGTCGCGCTCGGCAGGTTCGAGGTCGGCGCGTTGCGCGCCGTCGAGCGCCGCTTGCGCGACATGTTCGCCGGGGAGGAGGTACCGCTCGCCGGATTTTATTATTGTCCGCACCACCCGCACGGGTGTGTTGCGCGCTACGCCGTCGCGTGCCGCTGCCGCAAGCCGGCGCCCGGTCTGCTGCTGTCGGCCCTCACCATTCACGACGTCACGCCGCACCGTTCCTGGATGATCGGCGACATCCTCGATGACGTTGAAGCGGGCGCGCGCGCCGGTTGCCGCACGCTGCTGCTCGACGCCGGCAACGAGACGGAATGGCGGCACGGGGTATTCCGCCGCCCGACCGAAGTCGTGCCGGATCTTCTGGCCGCCGCGCGCTACGTCGCATCCGCCGAGCGCGGCCTTACCTTTAATTTTCTTCGGAGCGCCCACGCATGAGTACCGCCGCGGCCGCATGGGCGAGCGCCGAACGGGTGCTGTGCGTGCGCCTTGATGCGCTCGGCGACGTCGTGATGACGGGGCCGGCGTTGCGCGCACTCAAGCGCGCGGCTCCCGCGCGCCATCTCACCCTGCTCACGTCGCCGGGCGGCGCGGCCGTCGCCCGCTATCTGCCCGGCGTCGACGCGACATTGGTGTACCAGGCACCGTGGGTCAAGGCGACGCCCGCCTGCGCCGACGCGGCGGGGGATCACGCGCTGATTCGCCGTTTGCGCGACGGCCGCTTCGACGCGGCGGTGATTTTCACCGTGTACAGCCAGAGCGCGCTGCCGGCGGCGCTGCTGTGCTATCTCGCCGACATTCCGCGGCGTCTGGCGCATTGCCGGGAAAATCCCTACCAACTGCTCACCGAGTGGGTGCGGGAAACCGAGCCCGAGGAACGCCTGCGCCACGAAGTGCGCCGCCAGCTCGATCTGGTGCGCCACATCGACGCGGAGCCGGACGACGATCGCCTGCGTCTGCAACTGTCCGCTGCGTGCTTCCAGCGCGCACGGCGGCAACTGAGCGCGCTCGGGATCGATCTCGATGCGCCGTGGGTCCTGGTCCATCCGGGCGCGAGCGCGGCCTCGCGGCGTTACGCACCGGGCGGGTTCGCGCTCGCCGCGCGCTCGCTGGTCATGGAACACGGCTGCACTGTCATCTTCACCGGCACGCAGGCGGAAGCGGAGCTGATCGCCGGCATACAGCGCGACATGGACGCGCCGTCGCATTCGCTCGCGGGCAAGCTCGATATCGGCGGCTTGAGCGCGCTGATCGCGCTCGCGCCGGTGCTGATTTCGAATAACACCGGTCCGGTGCACATCGCCGCCGCCGTCGCCACGCCCGTCGTCGATCTTTACGCGCTCACCAATCCGCAACACATGCCATGGGGCGTCGAGAACCGGGTGCTGTATCAGGACGTGCCGTGCAAGTATTGCTACAAGAGTGAATGTCCGGCGGGGCACCATCATTGCCTGCGGCTGGTGTCCCCGCGCGCGATCGTCGAAGCGACACTCGAGCTGCTGGTCGAGCGCGAGCAAACGCGGCGGCGGGCGGGCGCGGTGGAATGACCATGTACACGCTCGGCATCAATGCGGCCTTTCACGATTCCTCCGCGTGCCTGGTGCGCGACGGCAGCGTCGTCGCGGCGGCGGAGGAGGAGCGCTTCACCCGCATCAAGCACGCGAAGCGACCGACGCCGTTCGCCGCGTACGAGTTGCCGTACCACGCGATCGACTACTGCTTGCAGCGGGCGGCGATCGAGCTTGCCGATCTCGATCATATCGCTTATGCATACGATCCCGCGCAGGCGCTGCAGGGCCGCGAGGCGAGCGGAATAACGCTCGCGTTCGAACCGAGCGCGAACCCGCCGCCCGGCTGGGACTCGCCCTGGGAGCCGCTCTTCGTCTCCTACATCGTGAACGCGCCGCGCCAGTTGCTGGACGGCGTGCCGCATCACCTGCAGGCGCGCTTCGGTCATCGCGAACGCATGCGCTACCGCTGGCATTTCCTCGATCATCACCTGGCCCATGAAGCGAGCGCATTCCTGCCGTCTCCCTTCGCCGAAGCGGCGGTGATGACGCTCGACGGGCGCGGCGAACGCGTGACGACGAGCTACGCCGTCGGACGCGGCAGTCGGCTGGAGCGCATCGGGCAAGTAGAGTTCCCGCATTCGTTGGGACTCCTCTACGAAGACGTCACGCGCCATCTGGGATTTTTGCATTCATCCGACGAGTACAAGGTCATGGCGCTCGCCTCGTTCGGCGAGGCCAAGTATTTGTCGCAGTTTCGCGAATTCTTCTCTTTGGAAACCGAAGGGCGCTACCAGGTGGCCGCGGCCAGGCTCACCGAGCGCTTGGGACCGGCGCGCGGGCGCGGGGAGCCGCTGACGCAGCGCCACTTCGATATCGCGCGCTCGCTCCAACAGTTGCTCGAAGAGACCGCGCTCGAGTTGTGTCGATGGCTGCACGGAAAAACCGGACTCGACGACCTGTGTCTCGCCGGCGGCGTCGCGCTCAACTGCGCGATGAACGGCCGCTTGCTGCGTGAATCGCCGTTTCGGCGTATTTGGGTCCAGCCGGCGGCGGGCGACGCCGGCACGGCGCTCGGGGCGGCCATGCATATCGACGCGCGCGAGCGCGGCGACGACGCGCGGCGTTACGTGATGGATCACGCGTTTCTCGGCCCGTCGTACACCGATGCGGTGATCGAACAGTTCCTGCGCTACGCCGGACTCAAGTTCCGCCGCTTGCAGGGCATGGACGAAGTCGCGGAGCTGCTCGCACACGATCGCATCATCGGGTGGTTTCAGGGCGGCATGGAGTTCGGGCC
Organism: Acidiferrobacteraceae bacterium; assembly: GCA_021323795.1. Lineage (GTDB taxonomy): Bacteria > Pseudomonadota > Gammaproteobacteria > Acidiferrobacterales > Sulfurifustaceae > JACQFZ01. The sequence goes on from JAJPKH010000221.1 coordinate 4,137, forward strand.
GCGCGCGCTCGGTGCGCGCTCGATCCTCGCGTCGCCGCTGTCGGCCACGATGCAGGCGCG
>JAJPKH010000112.1 GCA_021323795.1 Acidiferrobacteraceae bacterium
CGTTGGATCATGGGGATCATCCCTCACCCCAATTGCAATCGTACCGCCACCGGCGCGCGCGGATCGACGTCCTGTCGACTCGCCCGGCAAGCGCGAAACCCGAGATGTCGCAAATGTGACATGTCACGCAGTCGAAAGTTGCATGCGCACGCAGCTCTCGCAAACCGGCTTACGTAATTTACCCTAGAGGAGTACGTGAGAAATTATGTGGGAACGTCAGCGAAGAACGCTCGATCGTGGCGCGGCGAGGAACCGCCTGTTACCAGGTGACGCCGAAACAAACCGATATGGCGGGACGCGCGAGAAGCGCCGGCGCGAAGCAACTCTGTTCAAGATTGCTCGGCCCCGTCGCGGGCTTTACCAAGACGCTTTCGCAACGCCGAGGGACGCGCCGCAACGCAATTCGTGCGACGGTTCGCTAGGTTTTACGCTTCGGGTCGTCGAACAAGCGCTCGGCGGCGGCGCGTGCCGCATCCTCGGTTTCCGGCGCCGCTGCGGAGCCGCCGAATAGCGCGTCGAGCTTCGATTTCGCGGCGGTCGCTTTACCCGGCGCGCGGACATCGTAGGCGTTCGGCCGCGGCTTGAACCAGTCGCAATAGTTCGCCTGATCCTTCTTTATGATTTCTTCCGCGCGAATCTCCGAGCACTGCCGGATGGTACGGGCGTCGAAGAACTGGCACAGACGGCAGACGTGCAGCTCGGCCTTGCACGCCGGGCACTCCGCGGTGCGCGACAGCGGCAGCGGCACGCCGCGCAATTCAGCGCCGCATTTCCAGCAGACGAGTAACGCGGCCATGACTCACTCCTCGCCGCCCGACATGGCGGCCACGAGCGCGAGGTCGGAGCCGCGCACCGAATCGAGATCGAATTTTTTCGCGGCCGCCGTCATGCGCGTGAGCGCTTCCGCGAGCGGCATCGGCGGCGCGGTGGCGCCTTTCTTCGGGCGGTAAAAGCGCACCGGATTGATGCGGGCGACGACGTAGTTTCGCAGGTACGGCGATTTGAAGCCGCGTTTCTGCAAACCCTCGATGATGCGTTTCACCTGCGCGTCGATGTCCTGCAGGCGCGCCGCGTAGTCTTCGCGCCGGCGCAGACTGACGAAGAGGCCGCGATCCAAAAAGCGGTCCACCTTCTTCAATAACGGGCTGTAGGCGCCGCCGCCGAAGCGCCCGTTCTTTTCGTAGACGATGCCGAGCGTGAGCAATTCCGGCGCCTCGAACTCGGCGGTGAATTCGCTCTCCTTTGCTTGCGGCTTGCGCTTGGCGAGATTGCGCGCCATGCGGATCACCTCGAGGCTCTTGTCGCGCAGGTTGTGCGCTTTTTCGGTGTTGAGGGCGAGAATCCGAAACGCCAGGCTCTCGTCGGGGCAGACGAGCGCGGTCACGTGGCGCAGGCCGAGCACTTTGGCCGCGGCCAGGCGATGGCGGCCGTTCGGCGTCCAGAGCCGGCCGTCTTCGCCGTGCACCACGATCAGCGGATCGAGAAACACGCCCGCCTCCTCGATCTTCTGCGCCAGGCGCCGGGTATGCGTCGGCGATAAATCGCGCTGAAACGGCGTCGGTTCGACGGCGCCGAGCGGCAAGGCCGCGAGCAGCAACGCGCGTCCCGAGAGCGGTTCGCGATACGCGCCGAGTATCGCCCCGCCCGCCGCCCGCACTTCGGCGGCGAGCACCGCGACGTCCGGCGCATCGGCGGCAAGCGCCATGTCCGCCGCTTCCAGCCCGCGCTTTTGTTCGCGCGGCGCGAGCGTCGCCTTGGCGCGTTTGGCGCGCTTCGCGCTCGGCTTCTTTCGAGTGGCTTGGGTCGCCATGGAGGGGCGATCATGCCAGACCTCGGCAACGATTGCCTAGCGGGCCGCGTTTCTTTCGCCCGGGGCTGATGGTATAAGGCGTAGCGCAACAATCTTCCGCGTCCGACAACACCGGCGGCATGCAAAAAATCATCGAGCTCAGGAACGTCACGGCCTACCGCGGCGACAATTGCGTCTTTCGTAACTTATCGCTGGAAATCGCCTCCGGCCAGAACACGGCGATTCTCGGCCCGAACGGAGCGGGCAAGACCACGCTGCTGAAGCTGCTCACCCGCGATATCTATCCCGTCGACACGGAAGACGGCTATATCCGCCTGTTCGGGCGGGAGCGCTGGAACGTGTGGGAGCTGCGCCGGCACCTCGGCATCGTGTCGCACGATTTGCAGCGCGAGTATGCCGGGCACGCGACCGGCATGAACGTGATACTGTCCGGCTATTATTCGAGCGTCGACGTCTGGGCACACCAACAGTTCGGCGCGGCGCACAAAGACCGCGCGCTACGGGTCATGGCGCTGCTCGGCGTCGCGGCGCTCAAGGACAAACTCTACGCCACCATGTCCACCGGCGAGCAACGGCGCTTCCTGCTCGGCCGCGCGCTCATCAACGAGCCGGACACGCTGGTGCTCGACGAACCGACGAGCGGGCTCGACCTGAAAGCCTGCTTTCAATATCTGGACCTGGTGCGCGGGCTGATGCAAACCGGGAAAACGCTCGTTTTGGTGACGCACCACATTCACGAGATCCCGCCCGAAATTACCCGGGTCGTGCTGATGAAGCGCGGGGAAATTGTGGCGGACGGCGAAAAATCCGCGGTCCTGACCGACGACAATCTCAGCGAGCTGTTCGATACGCCGGTCGAGCTGTTGCAGGCGAACGGCTTTTATCAGGCGCTGCCCGGGTCCCGCTAGTTCTTGGGCGCGGCCTTGAACCGGTAGGCAACACCGATCCACACGCCGCGCGGCGCGCCGACCGCACGGAACTGCTCCGAACGCCAGCTCGCGCCGCTCGCGTCGAAGGTGTTGTCCGGGCCGGTGAATACGTTGCGACCGAGCACGCCGAACGTTTCATAGCGGCGGTCGAAAACGTTGTCGATCCTGCCGAACACCTCCCAACTCCGCTCGATCTGGTAACGGCCGTCGATGTTCCAGAGCGCAAATCCCGGCACCGGGCCGTTGCTGTCCTGATTGTTTTCATCGCCGCGCGCGTATTGCCTCGATTGCGCCAGCAGGCTGATGCCCACGCTCGCTTTCGCCGTCACGTCGTATTCCGCGCGCAGCTTGAGCAAGTGCCGTGGAATGCCGGGCAGGCGATCGCCCGGGTTCACCGCGATTTCGCTGCAGCTCGGACAGGACAGCGGCTGCGCCGTGGAGTTATTCGGGCTGTTCAGGATCAACGGCGTTTCGAAGGTGGCATCGATGCGCGCGTAATGCGCGCTCAGCGTCAGCGCGCCGACCTTGCCGTCGACGCCGAGCTCCAACCCTTCGCGTCGCGTCCTCCCGACATTCTGAAAAAATCCGGCGTTAACGCCACCGCCGCTGCTGATGAACTGTATGTCGTCCTGCAGGTCGCTGCGAAACAGCGCGGCGCTCCAGTGGACGTCGCTACTCCATTTGCCGCGCGCGCCGGTTTCCCACGTCTTCGAGACGACGGCCTTGAGCGGCGGATCGGCGGCGAAGGCGTTCGGCAGACTGCACGGCGCGTTCGGGTCGGCGCAACTCAGCTCCACCGGCGTCGGCACGCGCATTCCCTCGTTGTACGAAAGGTAAGTCGTCAACGCCGGGCTCGGGTTATAAGTCAGTCCCGCCGCGGGATTGAAGCGCTGAAAGCGGTGATCGCCGTTGAGTACGGTGCCGAGCTGATCGTCGAGCTCGAGCGTCGCGCGGTTATGGCGGCCCGCGAGAGTGAGATCGACCCGGTCGCTGACAGAAAACGTGTCGGTCAGATACAGGCCGTAGTAGCGGGTGGTCGCGCGCAAATCGGTTTCCAGAGCGCGCGGCGCAGCGGACGCCGTGCTTCGGTCGGGCGCGATCGTCGCTTCCTGCTCGAACTGCTTGAAGCGCGTATCGCCGCGGTCGTAGCTCAGCCCTACGGTCAGCTGGTTGTCGTGTCCCGCCATTTTGCGTCGCGACGTCAGCTGCACCGCGCCGCCGGGACGCGATTCGCCGACGTCGTTGACGGCGTTCGACGCCGGCGGATTCCCCGGTCCCGCCGGCGCGGTCACGTCGAAGGCATCGTTGATATTACTATTGAAGATGTTGCTCGAGAGCCGCCGATAATAGAGGTTTCCCGCGAGCAGCAAGTCGTCGCGCAGAAAGCGGCTGCCGGTGAGATTAAAGAACGCGACGTTGTTTTCGGTGATATCGGGAAACGTGTACGCTTGTTTGCGATTGCTCATGAAGGACAACGGCAACGTCTGGTTGCCCTCGAGTTTCGTATCCGCGTACGTCAAGCTGAAATGGACGTCGGTGGCACCGTCCTGGTATCCCGTTTTCGCGAACAGCTGATGCACCCGGCTGGGATTGTGCTCCGCCCATCCGGCTTCATCGAAAAGATTTCCGGCGACGAAGTAATCGTAGCGCGCCGCCTGCCCTCCGCTTTCGAACTCGAACGCCTTGCGCCCGAAGGAGCCGCCGTACGCGCGCGCCGCCGCGCCGGGAAACTGCGCGCCGTCCTTGGTGGTGATGGCGAGCGCGCCGCCGAGCGTGTTCAAGCCAAACACCGGATTGGAACCGGGAATGATGTTCATGCCCGCGATCGCCGCCTGCGGAATCAGGTCCCAATTGACGATGTCGCCGAACGCCTCGTTGATGCGCACCCCGTCCATGAACACCGACAGTCCTTGCGGCGTGCCGAGCACGGGCGATGCGGTAAAGCCGCGGAAATTGACGTCGGGTTGAAACGGACTGTTTTGGGTATCGTTGATATTGACACTGCCGAGGTTTTGTTCGAGAAAACCGCCGACGTTCGAGCCATGCTGCCTGGCCATTTGCTCGCCCGTCGCGCTTTGCACGTTCGCGGGCACCTGGCGCAGCGGCAGACCGATGCCGGGTAACGGCGTGGTGCCAATAATCTCGATGGTCGGTAATTTCAGCGGGGGGAGCGCGTCCTCAGCGGCCGCCGCACCGGACACCGGCATCGCCGCGACAAGCGCCGCGCACCATGCCCGCAAAACGTCGGCGCCCCCCGGTCGCATTCAGCGTTCCCCCGCGCACTCTTATTGGCCCACCCGGGAACGAATGCTACCACGGAGCGAATGAACGATTAGCGCGTCAGCCCTCGTATCCCAGATGATGTCGCGCCCACTCTTTCGCTTTGGCTATCGCGATGCGAATGGCCTTCCCCTCGTCCATGCCCTCTTCCAACAAGGCGTTCGCGATCTCCACCGCCTTCGCGCGCACGGCGGCGGGAAGATTCTGCATCGACTTGGGATAGCGCTCCGCGGTCCAGGGCACGGCGGCGGCGCTTCGAAGTGCGCCGCTAGCGGTGCGCCGGCCGGCGATCACGCAGCACGCGAGACGCCGCCGCGGTCGAACCGTAAGCGTCCGGCCGTTCGAGGTCGAACTTGAGCGAGAGGAACTGCATCAGATCGCGCAACGACAGGATGCCGACCAACCGCCCCTGCTCCAGGACCAGAAGCCGGCTCTTGCCGGTCCGGCTCATGCGGTTCCACGCTTCCAGCGCGTCGGTCTCGGGGCTGACGGTGTTGTCGGGCGTACACGGCTCCATGACTTCCGCCACCGTCAACGTATCCCACTTCGCCGCCGGTACGGCCTTGACCTGGTCGGTGCTCACCACGCCGGTCACACGCCCGTTGTCCACCGCCGGAAACATTTTGTGGTGATAACGGTAGACGTAGTCCTCGACCAGCGATTTCAGGGGCAGGTGCGGCGGCACGGTGATCGGCGCGGGATTCATGAACCGGCGCACGGGCTCGCCCTGGATCGCGTCGCGCACCAGCAACTGCTGATAAGACATGCCCGCGGCGGCCCGCAAGAACATCCCGATGAGAAACCACCACATACCGCCGACGAAGTTGCCGGTCACGAACGCGAAGGCGCCGAGGAAAATCAAGGCCAGGCCGAAACCGGAGCCGAGCGCCGACGCGATGCGCGTCGCCCAGCGGAAATCGCCCTTCCAACCCCACAGCGCCGCGCGCAGCATGCGGCCGCCATCGAGCGGGAATCCGGGCACGAGGTTGAAGACCGCGAGCGCCAGGTTGATCACGCCGAAGTAGTACAGCACGCCGTTGATCGGCGTCGGCGTATCCGCCGTCGTCAGGCGGTAGAAGAAGTAAAACACGGACGCGAGCAGCAGGCTCGAGATCGGGCCGGCCGCCGCCATCAGAAATTCGGATTTGGCGTCCGCCGGCTCTTCATGCATCTCCGCCACCCCGCCGAAGATGAAGAGCGTGATCCCGCGAATGGGAATGCCGTAACGGCGCGCGACCAGCGCATGCGACAACTCATGAAAGACGATGGAGAAGAGCAGCCCCAGCGCGCCGGCGACGCCCATCCACCAGTACGCCGTCCCGGAGAGCCCGGGCACGAGCGTGGGAAAGACACCGAGCGCGAGCGACCACGTGACCAAAAACGCGAGCAAAAGCCACGTGAGATCGAGCTTCACCTCGAAACCGAGCAGCCGAAACAATGTAAAGCGACGCGTGAACATGCCCCACCTCCATGTGAACCCAACGGCCTATTTTAAAAGAAGGCCGGCCCATAAGCTCCTGGAATCTACC
>JAJPKH010000159.1 GCA_021323795.1 Acidiferrobacteraceae bacterium
CGACGTTTCCGCGCACGCCGCCCGCCGGTAGAATGGCGGCGTGAAAGATTACCAGCGCGAATTCCTGGATACGGCGCTTGCCTGCCAAGCGCTGCGCTTTGGCAGCTTCACTCTGAAGTCCGGTCGCGTCAGCCCGTATTTTTTCAATAGCGGCCTGTTCGACACCGGCGCGCGGCTGGCGCGCCTCGGCCGGTTCTACGCCGCCGCCATCGTGGAGTCAGGCGTTCGCTTCGACATGCTCTATGGGCCCGCCTACAAAGGCATCCCCCTCGCGTCCGCGGTCGCCATCGCTTTCGCCGATCATTGGCGGCGCGACGTACCCTACGCCTTCAACCGCAAGGAAGCGAAGGATCACGGCGAAGGCGGGATCATTGTCGGCAGCCCGTTACGCGGCAACGTGCTGATCATCGACGATGTGATCTCCGCCGGCACGTCCGTGCGCGAATCGCTCGAGATCATCCGCGGCGCGGGCGCCGTCGCCGCCGGCGTCGCCATCGCCCTCGACCGGCAGGAACGCGGTCAGGGCGCGCTATCCGCAGTGCAGGAAGTCGAACGGGAATTCGGGCTGCGCGTGGTGAGCGTCGTCGATCTCGATACCTTGTTGACCTACTTGAAGCAAAAAGAAAGCTTGCAGCAGCACCTGCGGGCAATCGGCGCGTATCGCGAGCGCTACGGGATAAGCGCGGTTCGCTGAGGCTTTTGATTCACGACGCCCCCTCCCTTTACCCTCCCCCTCAAGGGGGGGTGAGCTGGAGCTTTCGCGTACACACTTAACGTGTGTACGCGCCAGCGAACGGGGCGAGACGGGGTTGTCGCAGATGCACTTAACGTGCATCTGCGCCGTCGAGCGCCCGCGCACGGACGCGCGGGCTGGGGCCGAATGGCGCCACAGCAGCCACGCCACGGACGGCAAGTACTTGGTTGATCCCTGGCACGAGATGCCGGTGCACCCCGGCGGGAATGGGAAGTTGGTTCGCTGCGCGCTCCCCCCTCCCTTTACCCTCCCCCTCAAGGGGGGGTGAGCTGGAGCTTTCGCGTACACACTTAACGTGTGTACGCGCCAGCGAACGGGTGCACGAGGTTTTCGTGCACCCCGGCGGGAATGGGAAGTTGGTTCGCTGCGCGACTTTTATATCGAGCGCTTTTCGTTGAAGCGCACCAGCTGCGGGCGCGGGCGCATGCGGATCTCGCCGTCGTACAGCGCGCCTTGCGCCATCGCGATCACGGGACTTGTGATGTTGCCGCGAATGCGCGCGGTCGACTTCAATTCCAGCTTGGCGCTCGCGTACACATCCCCCACGACTTCACCGGCGATAACGACGTGAGTGGCGGCGATGTCGCCGGTCCAGCGGGCGGTGGGCCAAAGCACGAGGTGACCGGCGATGTCGCACTTGCCGCGCACTTGTCCCTTGACCAGATAGCTGTCATCGCCGGTGAAATCGCCCCGGTACACGGTGTGTTCACCGATCACCGTGGCGAACTCGATCTGGTCCAGCGTACGGCGGTTCTTACGCGTGAAAAACTTCATTCCAGCCCTCCGCGTGCGCGCACCTTACGCCGAAAGCGCGCGGAACCGCAACCGACGCCGACGAAGCGCGCGAACCGGCCGGCGGCGGGCGTGCCTCGCGGGAAACCCGCGCCGGCACCCGGCAGCAAGCGCCAATCGCATGATTCTCGGCCGCTTTCATCGCTGCGCCGCACATCGGCTTGGCGCGCGCCGATCGGCATGCGTTTGACAGGGTCGGGTGCGGCTGCCTATCTTCAAAATTGGTTTCGTTCGGCGTGCACATCCACATGAACATGAACACGGTCTCGCTCCGTCTCCTGATTGGCATCACCAGCCTGATGGTCCTGCCCGCGCTCGCGGCGACCGAATCGAAAGGGCCGACGATCAAAAAATGCCAGGATGCGGCCGGCCGGTGGCACTACGGCGATAGTGCGTCGGAAGCGTGTGCGCAGTCGAAGATCAGCGTCATGAGCCAGCAGGGGCTCACCAAGAAGGAGATCGCCGCCCCCTTGTCGCAGGCGGATCTGAAACGGCGCGAGGAACAGGAAGAGGAGGAGCAGAAGGCGAAGGAGCAGGCGAAGCAGGACGAGCTGCTGCTCGCCACTTATGCGAATGAAGCGGACATCACCTACATTCGCGACCGCAAGCTCGCGCAGGTCGAGTCAGCGATTCGCGCGAGCCTCGATACGTTGAATCCGCTGCGGGCGACGCTCGGGAGACTCGAGGCCCAGGCGGCGGCGGAGCAGAAAGCCGGCGGTGTATCCGAACAAACCACCAAGGCGCTTGAACAGACGCGCCAGCAGATCGCCAAGCATGAATCGGTGATCGCGCAAAAACGCCAGGAGCAGGAACAGATCCGCCAGCGGGCCGACAACGAGCTCGCGCGCTACCGCGCGCTCAAGTCCAGGCCCGCCGCGCAGAAGACCGCCGCACCTGCGGCGCGCTGATTCCAGCCTCAAAGCGTATCGAGAGAGGCATATATTCGGATCGCATTTCGTTCTTCCTAATTTTTATATTTCATTCAGGCCTCCCTGCCCTAGAATACGCCCGCGCCCCGTCTGGGTCTGCCCGGCGGGGCGCGCGTTTTTGCAAACAATCCGCACAAGAGCGATGGGGCAACATCGATGACGACCTTGGTAAAACCGCACGGCGGCGGCAATCTCAGACCGCTGCTTTTGCAAGGGGAAGCGCGCGCGCAAGAACTGGAACGCGCCAAATCCCTCAAGCCGATTCGCCTCGCCTCGCGCGAGGTGGGCGACCTCATCATGCTCGGCATCGGCGGCTTCACCCCGCTCGACGGCTTCATGACGCGCGCCGACTGGAGAAGCGTTTGCGACGAGATGAGGCTCGCGAGCGGGCTGTTCTGGCCGATCCCCATCACGCTCTCGACGGACCAGGCTGCCGCGGGCTCGATCCGCACCGGCAGCGAGATCGCGCTGCTGGACGGCGAGTCCGGCGAAATCATGGCGACCATGAAAGTAAGCGAGCAATACGCCATCGACAAAGCGTACGAATGCAAAGCGGTGTTCAAGACCACCGATATCGGACATCCGGGCGTGAAGATGGTCATGGAGCAGGGCGAGATCAACTTGGCCGGCCCGGTCAAAGTCTTGTCGGAAGGCGAATTCCCGAAAAAATACGCCGACACCTACCTGACGCCGGCGCAGACGCGCGCGCTGTTCGAGTCCAAAGGGTGGTCGACGATCGCGGCGTTTCAAACGCGCAATCCGATGCACCGGTCGCACGAGTACCTGGCGAAAGTCGCGGTGGAAATCTGCGACGGCGTGCTGATCCATTCGCTGCTCGGCAAAGTAAAACCGGGCGATATCCCCGCCGACGTGCGCTCGCGCGCGATCGCGGCCCTGATCGACAAGTACTTCGTGAAGAACACCGTCGTGCAATCGGGCTACCCGCTCGACATGCGCTACGCCGGGCCGCGCGAGGCGCTGCTGCATGCGCTCTTCCGCCAGAACTACGGCTGCTCGCATTTGATCGTGGGCCGCGATCACGCCGGCGTCGGCAGCTACTACGGTCCTTTCGACGCGCAGCACATCTTCGACGAAATTCCGAAGAATGCGCTCGAGACCAAGCCGCTCAAGATCGACTGGACGTTCTGGTGCTATCAATGCGGCGGCATGGCTTCCGCGCGCACCTGCCCGCACGAGGAGAAAGACCGGCTGCTGCTGTCCGGGACCAAGCTGCGCAAAATGCTTTCCGAAGGCGGCGACGTGCCGGCGGAGTTCTCGCGACCCGAAGTGCTGGCGATCCTGCGTGAGTATTACGCGGGCCTCGCCGAGCACGAGAAGGTCGAAGTGAAGCTGACCGGCCATTCGGCGCGATAGGAGACGTCGCTTCTGGAAAGCGGCGCCCGCCATGGCGCTGACGCGTTAAGCCGCGGCAATAACGAACGCTGCCGCGAGCAACAACCCGTTCAGGAAGGCGGCGGCGAGGGTCAGCTTGATCGCCGGCCGTAGCCGTGCGGGCGTCGCCGCGTAGGCCCACACGTCGCGCGCGGCCAGGGCGCTCAGCGCCGCCGGTGCCGCCGCTAATAACGAAAGCCGGGGAAGCGCTCCGCCGACAACCATAGCGACCAGCACGCCGTAAGCAGCGGCCGCGAGCGCCGCGTACCCCCAGCGTGCGTGCTCGGGCCTCAATCGCACCACCCAATGGCGCTTGCCGCTCGCCGCGTCCGCGCGGCGGTCGGGGAATTGGTTCGCGTACAAAATATTCGCGACCAGCAGCGCGTACGGAACACCGGCCCAGACCGGCAGCGCCGAAAGCGCGCCCCGTTGCACGGCATCGCTTCCGAGCGGAATGAGAATGCCGAATCCGATCGCCACGCAGAGCTCCCCCAGGCCGCGGCTGTTGAGATGCAACGGCGGCGCCGAATAAGCCCAGCCGATGAATAAACCGAAGGCGCCGATCAGCAACAGCGCGGGCCCGGCGGCGGCCACCAGCGCCAACCCTATGACCGCAGCGACCGCCAGGAGCACCGTGCCATACCGGGCGATCTGCGCCGGCGTGAACACGCCGTTCTGGATGAAGCGGCTGCCCCCCGTAAACGGATACAGCCGCTCGGTATTAATCGCATCGGTGCCGTTCAGCGCGTCGTAGTAATCGTTCAACACGTTGACGCCTGCATGCGCGATCACCGCGCCCACCATCGTCAGCACGGCGGTGACGATATTCAGCGGTACGCCGTCGTAATGCGCCGTTGAAAGGCCGAGCAACGCGGGGACCAGACTCGCCGCCAGAAAACCGGGACGGGTCGCCCCGATATAACGTAGCCACGTGCTAGCGGGATGGTCGCGCGTCGGCTCGGCGACTGGCATCGGAATCGGTCTTGGACGGACCGCGGAATTGTGGAGGAAGAACAAAGTCTACCCGATGACGTCCTATTTCATACCGCGCGCTCGAACTATCGTCGCGCAAGGCCGTGGATGGCCACCGTCTGTCCGGTACTACAGCGGCTCGCGCACCTCGTGGCGAGATGCGCGTCTTTAGCCACACGCTAGAATTTATAAGTCGTAATGAAGTAAACGCTGTGCGCGGTATAGCTGGGAAACGCGTAGGCGCCGCTCAGATAGCTCGCCCCGGTACCCGTACCGATTGTGTACTGATAGTTATCGTACGCGATATCGCTGAACTTGAACCTCTCATAGGCATAGCCACCCGTGTATTCCCACGCATCGCTCTGTTTGTACGTCCCCTTGAGGTTTAGCGACACCTTTTTGGTGTTGTCGAAATTGTTGATCGGGGCGGCGGGTACCGCGGGGTTGGCGCCCGGTTGCACCGAGAAATCGACCGTGCCGTAGGTACGCTGCCAAAGGAGCGAGCTGCTGATCTTCCACCGTTGTGCGGGTACCCAATCCGCGCCGACGCCGTAGGCGTAGTTCCTGTCCTTGTTGGTGGCGTCCCAGTTGTAGTTGTTGGTGTTCGCCGCGGTGCTCGGGTCGTAACAGCCCGCGTTCGCCGGAAGCGGCGAGCATACCGGCGGGGTGCCGGCGACACCGTTGATGTTGCGGTGTACTGAATCGTACTGAACGAACTCGAGGTCGGCGAATACCAGGACGCGGAATTTCTGAGCATCGCCATAGCCCACGCTGAAGTACAGTTCCTGGCGGGTGTCTTTCGTGCGGCCAAGCACCGTGTCCTTGTAATCGTTGTGCTTGACGATTCCCTCGAAGCTCGCGTCCCACAATTCTGCCGGCGTCGCATCCAAACCCACCTTTAGCAGGTTCTGGTTCACGTTCGAAGCGTCGAAACGCGCGATGAACCGATTGATAAATTCAGGATCGTTCGAGTTCGCGCCGGCGTCGGCTTCGAGAAAATGCGAACGGCGTTGCAGATACTGATACTTCACGCGCGTACTCAAAGATTCGAAGGACGTGTTCTTGTATTCGACCGATGCGCGCTTGTCTTTGGTCTCGTCGAAGTCGACGCGATTGCGATTGAGATCGACGTAATCGAGCCCGAACACTACCCGGTTGTGCGGGTTGATCCGGTAACCCAAATCGGCACCCACGTTGGTCTTGTCGTAGCTCAAGGTTTCTGTCACGCAACTGGCGTTTGAGCATTGCAATCCGGAAGTGCCGCTGGGCGTGAACGTTACGGTGGGGGAGTTATTGTCTTTTTTGAACCAGTTCCAATAGACGCGAGTGTCAATCTCCTTCGTCGGGTTCGAATACAGCGACAACGAGGCGGTTTGATGCACGATGTTGCCGTCGAACGTGGTGCGGTCGGGGTTCGTGGCGGGGTTGGTCCCGCCGGTGCTCAATATGTTAGTCAGAATCGGAACGTTGTTCGTGGTCTTGCCGTACGTCATCCGCCCGGCCAGCGTCGAACCGAGCGGCAACTGGCGCAGGTTGCCGTTGAGGCTGAGTTTGCTCATCTCGCTGTCGGGCGGCAGCGTGGAAGTGTCGAGCCCCCCGAAGAAGGCGTTTTGCCACCGCAGCAACTCGTTGTCGTTGGAAAACCGACTGTGAAGCAGAGTGAGCGAGACTTGGCCCTGTTTCGACGCGTACCCGCCCTCGACGGAAAAATTGCGTGTCGTGAAGTCGACCGGAAAGGGTTTGTCGGTGAAACCGTTTCCCGGACTGGTGCCGTTGGCTCCTGAGATCAGTTTCAGGCCCTCGGTCGTTACTTGGTTGGCGTCCGTGCGGAAGTACCACGGCGAGTTGTTGGACACCTCAAACATGCCGCCGATGTCGTCGCGCTTTTGCGTGTAATCGAAGCGATTCCAGGTGTTGGCATTGAGATTGGGCAGCGTTGCGGTCAGTGTCGCGCCGCCCACACCCGCGTAGGGCGTGCGCGCGCCGAATGTCCAGTTATGGACGAGCCGGTTGTCGTAGAGTTGATATTTGTAGATCGTATATTCGCCACCCTTCACATTTAAATATTGGTCGTCGCGCCCGAGGTTTTCGCCGAAGAGGTTCAGGTAACGATTGTCGCCGTATCCCTTAATATCGACATTGCCGAGCACCCCGGGGCTTAGGTCGCGATACTCGTTCAGTTTTGCGGCATCCCGCGTACCCGAACTGGTATTCGTCGAAATAGCGCCCAACCCGACGGCGCCCTCGAAGCGGAAAGCTTCGTTGCCGTCCGCCGCAAACGCACCGGCGGCAGTGAGAATCATCGGGATCAGAACCGCAATCGGTTTCGTTTTCATGTCCGCCTCCTACCGCAGGAAGAATTTACCGCGCATCGCCGGGGCGTTGCTGCCGTGAATGTTGGTATGGCAGTTCAGGCAGGCGCGTGCGACCAGCCGCGTGTTCGGCGCGCCGCTTGTGGTGCTGCCGAAACCCTGGTTGCCGCTGTAGTACGTGCCCGGGTGGCGCGACCAGTCGTGGCAGTCCTGGCACAGGTTCGGCGGGTGCTGAACGAGCAGCTGTCTGTGCGACGACCCGTGGGGGGTGTGGCAGTTCAAGCAGCTCTCCTCCACCGGAGGATGCTCTTGCATGAACGGCCCGCGTTTATCGGTGTGGCAGCTCGTGCAGAGCTGGTTGACGGACTCGTCCTTCACCATCGCAGGACTCAGCGCACCGTGCGGGTTGTGGCAGCTCGTGCACTTGAGCTTGCCCTCAACGATCGGGTGATGGGAGGTCTTCAGCAGTTGTCCGCGGATCTCCTTGTGGCAGCTGGTGCATGTCTCGTACTCGAGCTGCCTGCTGGTTGTCACGAGCGGGCTGATCGTCGGATTATCTTTGCGCAGTGGCACGTTCTTGGCCTGGTGGATAACGTGACAGTTGTCGCAAGCCACGTCGTTTTTCTTGTGGCGTCCCGACTCCCAGAACGCGAGATGGCGATCACCGCCATGGCACCCGAGACATGCCTGCGCACGGTTGTCCGCGGGCGTGCGCGCGCCCTTTTTCCCGAATACCCGGTCCGGCTTCGGCCGTTCCGTCGCCCCTTCCGGCTTGTTGATATGAGACTCACTTTCGCCGTGGCAACTGGTGCACGTAAGGGACACCGCCTTGGCTGCCTTACCGTGCGTGGTCTTGGCGATCTCCAGAACGGGATAGTCGTCGGTCTCGTCGTGGCAGCGCGTGCACTTGGCGTCGCCCTTGAGCACCAGATCCTTGTGCGGGCTCGCGTCGGCGCCCTTATCGGCGTCCGCGGCTCCGGCAGGCGGAGTGAACGCAGCCAAGGCAATTATCAGAACCGCGCCTAGTGACAGTACAGCGACGGAGCTTGTAGATGTTTTCATCGAAAATTTCTCCTGATAACGCGACTACTGCACCGCCTTGCTCCCCAAAGCTTCACTTCTTCCCGATGTTCAACTCCTGGGGTCCGGGTCCCTCGGGTTCCTGGTGCGCGATCCCGTAGTGACAGTCGATACAGGTCAACCCTTCGGCTTTGCCCTTGGCATGGCGCGCCTTCGACTTGTCCGATTGCAACTCCGCGCTCCACGCGTCCTCATGATGACAATTGCGGCATTCGAGCGAATCCGTCTGCTTCATGCGCGTCCACACGCGCCGGGCGAGCACGGCGCGATGCGCCTCGAATTTCTCTTTGGTATCGATGACGCCCGTGAAATGACCGTACAGCTCGAAGGTCGCCCGCATTTTGCGCAGCAACATCGGGCCCGGTTGGCGCGGGACGTGACAGTCGGAGCAGATGGCGCGCACGCCGGTGCGGTTCTTGGCGTGGATGGTGTCTTTGTA
>JAJPKH010000209.1 GCA_021323795.1 Acidiferrobacteraceae bacterium
CGTCACGATTCGAAAGCCGCGCGGCAGTCGTTGCTCGCCGCGATGCCGGAAGTGGCGCCAGCCTTCCACGATGAGGTGCAGCGCGGTGATGAGCAGCACGAGCCCGATCATGGCCTTGAACGGAACCGGGTCGCGCAAAAAGTACACCCGCAGAAAAGGTCCGAGAGGCGCGCCCACGAGCCCGCCGATGCAAAGCCAGCGCGCCATGTCAGGGTTCCATTGGTGATTGCGCCAAAACCCGAGCAGCGCGCCGAAGGGATTCAAAAACGCGATGAGCAGGCAGGTAGGGCTCAAGCTGACGGCGGTGAACTGCAGCACGGACGCGCAATAAGCCAGCACGAACGTTCCGCTCGCCTGCCCGACGATCGCCATGGCGTAACCGGCCCACAGGCCGAGCCAGAGCAATTGCCACACGGGAACCGCGACGCCGGCGATCGGAAAAACACGATCGCCGTCCGGCACGAAACCGCTGATCAGCCAATTGACCGCGAGGCCGGCGCCGAAAACGATCGCGACGAGCGGGAGCTGCTCAAAAACAAGCTCCCGCAGTACCGGATAACGCGCGAAGAAAGCGAGCTCCTGCGTCGTGGGGCTGGAGGAGCCGACCGCCTTCTCAGTTGGCAAAGATCTTGTCGCCGTCCGCATCAATGCGAGCCTTGACCATGCCGTGCTCAAAGCTCGCCTCGAACCAATCTCTCAATCGACGGCGGACCGTCGGCGACAGCTCGATCGAGACGTCCTTCAAGGTCTTGACGGTCCGGTAGTTCGGGTCGTCCGCGGAAACGCGCCGCACGACCTCCGGGTCGATGCGCAACTTCTCCCCGAACCACACGCTCGCTTCTTCCTTGTGCGTCGCAATGTAGAAAACCGAATCGCGCAGAGCCTCGCGATAACGCCGCACCGCATCCGGATTTTGCTCCACGTACGCCGTGCGCATGATGGACACGAATTCGAACGGCCATGTGTGAATAATGCGCGCGCCGAACTGCTCCTGCATTTTCAAGACCTGCGGCTGACGAATCACGATAGCGTCGGCATATCCTTCGTTCAGCGTAAGCACCAGCTCGTTCGGCTGCACGTTGAGCAGCGTGACGTCTTTCTTCGGATCGATGCCGCGTTCCTTCAACAGCCGCAATAAATCCAGATGCGAATCGGAATTGAACGATACCGCGATGCGCTTGCCCTTCAGCTCGTCGACGGACTTAGCGGCGTTGTCTTTTCCGACCATCAGCGAATAGCTGGAGCTGCCGAGGCTCGCGACGACGGTCGCTGCGTCCGGCTGGCGCGACAGAAAGGTGGTCACCGGCATGAGGCTCGTCACCACGGCATCGACATGCCCGGAAGCGAGCGCTTCCATCATCGGCGGCCCGTACTGGAAGAACACAAACTCCGCGTCGAGACCGTTTTTCTTGGCGAGCCCGGCACGCTCCATCACGACCGGAATCTGGCCGTTCATTCCGCTCGGATAGGCGATGCGGATTTTTATGGGCGTCGCGTTATCCGCCGCGTGAACGACGAACGTCGACCCCAGCGACATCGCAAGCAACAATCCTTTGAACATCTTCAGCAGTTGTCCTTCCCACCCCATTGTGTCCTCCAGCTAGCTATCGGGATATTGAAAAGGGCATCCGTGCCGTTCGCAGCGGTACCTCCTTGTGCCATATCAACCGCGCCTGCCTGGCGGCGCTTCCGGTTGTTCATCATTTCTGCTTCCACGGGAGCACGTAGCGCTCCACGCTCGTAAGAGCCAACGCCATCAGCGATCCCAGAACGCCGATGGTCACCATGCCAACGAGGACGTAACTCGTTTCGAGATTCAGCCGGCTCACTTGAATCATGTAACCGAGCCCCGACTGCGCGGCGATGAGCTCGGCCGTGACGACGGCCATCCACGACTGGCCGAGCCCGATCTTGAGTCCGGTCCAGATCATCGGGAGCGCCGACGGAAACATGATGCGCACGACCAGCGATACCTTCTTCGCGCCCAAGCAACGCGCGGCGTTCAGATGCTGATCTTCCACGGAAATGCCGCCAAAGAAGGAATTGAGGAAAATGGGAAAGAAGGCGGCGATGGCGGTAATGAAAAAGCTCGGCTTGTCGCCGATGCCGAACCACAGGATGGCGATCGGTATCCAGGCGATGGGAGGGATCGGACGAATCAGATTGACGACCGGCAAGATCAGCCGCCGCAAGGTGACAAAGTATGCCAACAACATAGCCAGCGGCACGCCGATGGCGCTCGCAATAAGAAAGCCGATGAAAACGCGCTTAAGACTCGCTACTACGTCCTTTAACAACAAGCCGTCGGCGAACAACTGGTAGAACCCTTCGAGCACCACCGTCGGTGTCGGCAATAGAACCGGGTTATTGAGGCGAAGAGCGACGAGCGTCCAGATAAGCGCCAGGATACCGAGGCCCGCCGCCATCCATGCCGCGCCCGACAACCAGGCGGGCAGCGCCGGCAGGCGCAATGCCTTCTTGAAATATTCGCTTTGCATTGTGCGGTCCATGCGCCGGCCTCCCTGCCTCTAGTTCACCGTGCCGTTGAACACCTTCATGCTTTCTTCGCGAATCAGGCGATTGACGCGCCGGTGCAAACTTCCGTACCCCGGGCTTTGGACCACTTCAGGAGTACGCGGGCGATCGAGGCCGACGCGGATGTCGTCCTTGATACATCCGGGCGCATTGCCCATGACGAAAATTCGATCGGAGAGAAAGATCGCTTCATCGACGTCGTGCGTTACAAACACGACCGTTGTCTTGAGCTCGGACCAGATCTTGAGCAACTCTTCCTGCATGATGCTGCGCGTCTGCGCATCGAGAGCGCCGAACGGTTCGTCCATCAGCAGGACCGGCGGACGGATGGCGAGCGCGCGGGCGATGCCGACCCGTTGTTGCATGCCGCCGGACAGCTGGGCCGGGTAGGCACGGGCGAACTTTTCGAGGCCGACCATCGCGAGAAATTCACGCGCCACCGCCAGCGGCGCTTCGTGACCGAGCATGCGTGGGCCGAACGCGACGTTGTCGAGAGCCGTCATCCAGGGGAACAGCGAATGCTGCTGAAACACGACGCCGCAAGTGGCGCTCGGCTCGCGCACCGCCATCCCGTCGATACAAGTCTCACCCCGTGTCGGCCGCACCATCCCGCCGATCACGTTGAGCAATGTCGACTTGCCGCAGCCCGAAGGCCCGAGCAGGGCGGTGAATTCGCCGGCCGCGATCTCGATATTTATGTCTTTCACGGCGATCGAGGTCGCGCCGTTGCGCTTGAACTCGACGGACACATTCTCGATTCTTATTGCACCCTGTGCCGCGCGGGTCGCGGGCAGTTGCCTGGCGGGCATGGACCGGGTCTCTTTCAAGCGCTGCAGCGCCAGCGCGTTGGCGGCTACCGCCGCCACCGGTGGAGTTTCCGCGAGTCCGTGACGTTTCCCGATAAAGCTCATAGCACCACCCTCTGTCCCGTGTATTGGCGTTTGACGCCGAGATGGTTCTTCCATTTGCGCCAAGCGCGCTGCCCGGTAATCAGTTCTTCGTTGGGATCTCCTATCGGAAAGGGTTTTTGGCCTTCCGTCTCGCGCCAGACGCCCCTTCTGCGGCGCTCTTCGCGCTGATCGATCAACCAGTCGTTGTAGCTTTCGTAAACGATGTGCCCCTCGGGCGCATCGAGCGTCGCGGCCCGGATGCGTCCGTCGAGCTCGCGATAGAGCGCCGCCTCGGAGGGTGCGAGAACAAGGGGCTCGACGTCGAGCGTGTAGCCGCCGCGCCGCATCTCCTCCCCGGCAACGCCGGCGAAGATGCGCTGGTCGCGCAGGCTCAACAAATCGCGGTAGATGCCGATATAGCGGTCGGTCGCGGGTCCGCCGAGCGGCGCGTGATCGCGCGACGCGCCGCGCGCCTTTGCGAGATCCGTTTGATAGAACTGCAACATCTCGGGCGAATAACGCTCGTCCAAAAAATCGCAAACCTGGCGCAGCGTTTCTTCCGGTTGGCGCACCAGCGTTTCGTACTTGATATCCAGCCACTCCGACGGGCCCAACTTCTTACGCCACGGTTCGACCGCGTTCTGGCAAAGCTTCCAAACTTCGGCCGCGCAAAAAATATTGGTCGGCCCGAAACCGGACTGGAGGTAATCGGCGCTCGCGTCGCGACCGTCGCGGGTGATGAAAACGAACTGTGCGTTCGGAAAGTCTTCCTTGATCTCCTTCACGAAAAACAGGTTGTAAGGCGTTTTTTCGCCCCAACGCGGTTTCTTCACCGAGCGCGCAAAACGTTCGTGCATCGCGCAGTAAATACCGGCAAAGCTGCGCTCGCGCACCGCCTCGCAGATCTCATCGACGAGCGTGCGCGGGTTGACTTTCATGCCCCAGAACGGGGTCTTTAGGCCGAAGACCATCTCATCGACGAGCGTGCGGAAGTTCTCGTCTTTAGCGAGGTCGCCGTAGGTGTGAAGGTAAGGACGGAAGCGCGGGTAGTACCACACGACTTCGGGAACCGCGATGCGGGGGTGACAACCGAGCATCGCCATGATGAGCGTCGTCCCGGAACGCTCCGCTCCCAGCATGAAAACCGGCCGTTCGTCCAAGTTGATAGCCATGCGACTTACATTACCCCACTTTTTGGACGGGTGCACGCCGGCCGGCCGGGGCCGACCGGCGAGGTGCCCGGGCCGAATGCCGACTAGCGCGCGGCGGCGGCGGGACCCCGCAGAGACCGCAGGCGGGTCATCAACATCGCGGTGAAACTTGCATTGCCGCCCGCTGTGGCGGTATCGACCTTCTCCACGCGATGACGCGACAGCAGCCGCGGCCGCTGGCGCAGCTTGGCATAATAGAGAAGCGCCGCATCGATGCTGACGCGCAGCTGTGCCTGATGGAACGGCTTGCCGAGGAAGCGGAATACCTGCCCGTGATTGATAAGGCCGACGACCATATTGGCGTCGTTGAACTTGGTCAGCACGACCGTCACGATTTCCGGATGCTGCTCCTTCAGGATCTTGATGAACGGCGTTACGTCCTGGCGAGCGACGAACACATCGGACACGATCACCGCGATCTGCTCGCGATCCATAACGGCCAACGCTTCATCGCAGGTCGCCGCCGACCAGATTTTGCATCGACCGGAAAACAGTTTATCAACGGCGTGATAAACCTCTTTGTCATCGTCGATAACGAGAATACCGGGCTGCCGGTTGTTGTCCGTCGCGGCCGTCTCGTTGCCGGTCTCGGCGGCGTCGGCGGCGAGCGCGAGCGCGGTATTCGCGGCGGCCTCGATCGTATCGACGACGTCTTTGTTGCTCCAGGGCTTGTAGATGTACCGATAAATTTCACCGTCGTTGATCGAGCCGATGATGGCGGCGAGATCGGCGTATCCGGTGAGCATGATCCGCATGGTGTGCGGCGACATCTGGCGCACTTCGCGCAGCACCTCGATGCCCTGCATCTCCGGCATGCGCTGGTCGCTGACGATCACATGGATCTGATTGTTCTTGACGATGTCGAGCGCCTTGGACCCACTGGTGGCGGTAAACACGTTGAACTTGCTCTTGCAGAGCATCTTTAAGGTGTTAACGATGTTCTCTTCATCATCAACGAAAAGTACGGCTGCTTTGCTCGACATGACGGTCTCCCTTTAAGCTCTCTTCCTCAATTCGACGACTGCTCCTGCCGAAGGCAGGGTTATGGTGAAAATAGAACCTTTTCCGATGGCGGATTGCGCCTGGATGGCTCCGCCGTGCTCCTCAATGATTTTGCGCGAGATCGACAGACCTAGACCGGTACCCTCGCCGACCTTCTTGGTCGTATAAAACGGATCGAAGATCTTCGGCAGGACCTCGGGCGGTATGCCTCTGCCATTGTCGCGAATGATGATCTGCACGTTGTCGCCGGTCCGTGCTGTCTTGATCAGTATGGTTCCACCCTTGTCCTCGTCGATCGCTTGGGCGGCGTTCGTGATGATGTTCAGGAACACCTGATTGATCTGCGACGGCGAGCAGGCGATGAAGGGAATCTCGCCGTATTCCTTGACGACCTTAACCTTGCTCTTCAACACGGGCTTGGCGAGCTGCAATACGTTGTCGAGCCCTTCGTTAAGGTTGAACCCGGTGACCCGCTCGCGATCGAGACGGCTGAAGTTCTTCAGGTTCAACACCAGCTCGCGGATCTGATCGAGCCCGCTCAGGCCGCGCGCGAGAAGGTCTTTCACTTCCTCGACGGTGTTGCTCTCGCGGAATTCGGCGGCCATCGCGTTGACGCGGTTGAATTTCTCGCCGAGCGATTTTTCGTCAGCGCCGGACGTGAGCGCTTGCGCAAGCTCCTCGTAAGCGTCAATCATCCGTTTAGTCTGATCCATCTGGTCCTTGACGATCTCGACGTTGCTGCGCACGTAAGCAAGGGGGGTGTTAATTTCGTGCGCCACGCCCGCCACCATCTGACCGATGCTCGCCATCTTCTCGGATTGAATGAGCGCGCTCGTGGAATTTTTCAGTTCCTCGTTCGCGCGGTTCAATTCATCGCGCGACGCGGTCGTTTGCTTCAAGTTATCCAACATTTGATCGAACGTGCGCGCCAGATCGCCGATCTCGTCCTTGGTGCGGATGCCGAGGCGGTAATCGATATTACCCTTCGCGACGATCTCGGTACCCTGCTTAACCTGTCCAATCGGGCGCACCACGCTGCGGTTAATGAGAAGCGAGGTGGCGGATATGCCGAGACCCGTGAGCAGAACGAAGCCGAAAATCGCCAGCGCGGCGTTCCGCTCGGTCTGCGTAACCTTGTTCTGGTTGATGCGCGCCAGCTGCAAACCGCCGGACACCATGGCTTGCGACTTCGATAGCAACTGGTTGACGAGACGCGTGTCGAGCTCGCGCAGCGTCGCGGCTTCGCGCTTCGCCTGGTCTTGCTCGGCCACAACTTCCTGCAACGCCGGGTTCGGCACGACCTTCTTGCCCGTCGAGATAACCGCCGGAACTTCGGCTTGTTTCTGGGCAAGCGTTGCTTGGCGCTGCTGATTCTTGGCCGCCTTTTCGTAATTGGCGGTCAGTTCACTGAACGTCGTCCGTATGCCCTGATGCTCGCTGCGAACCCGCGCGAGGATGGCTTCTTCCACCTGCTCCTTCGAGCGCAGTTCGCTCAGCAGCTGACCAAGCGACTGGTGCTTCATACCCCATTGCCGCTGCGCGCGCTCCGAGTGATTCAACAGGTATTCGTCGGCCACGGTCGTCAGCTCGAACACACCCTTGACCAGGTCGGCGGCGACACGCTCCTGCGCGGTAACATCGGAGACATAACGACCGGTCATGTAAAGTACCACGCCGATCGAAGCAACCAGCGCGAGCGGAAGCACCGCGTTTAGATACAGTTTCTTACGAATATTCATCGCGCGCTCCTAGTGAATCAGAGAAACCATGACGGGATTGACGGCCTTGAGCGCATCGACATGAATCATGTCCAGGTAGCTCGGCGCCTGGTTGATGTCGCTCAACTTGCTGCCGATGATCCACTTCGCCTCGTCTTCGAGTCCCACCAGGAGCGACTGGTCGAGCGACACCATGAGATTGGAGTCCTTCCAGAGCTGCGCCACTTCGGCGGGCTTCGCCTCGAGCCCGCGGGCGAGAATGTCCTTGGCCTTTTCCGGTTCGCGTAGAGCGAACGCCTCCGCTTGAGCCAACCCTTCCAGCAGACGCTGCACCACGCGAGGGTTCTGTTTCAGGAGGTCATTGCGCACGACCAAGCTGAAGGTCTTGCGGTACAGACCGGGCTGCGTGAATACAACGCCGTTGTCGCCGAGCGGCTGCATCGCCTGAGAAGCGAACGGTTCGCGCATGGAGAAGGCGTCGATATCGCCCTTGACCAGCGCTTTCACCAGTTCGTCCGGCTTCATAAAGCTCAACTGCACGTCGCCGGCCGTCATTCCGTGCTGCAGTAAGAACATATGCAGAAAGAAATGAACCGCGGACGACTTTTGCGTTGCGATCCGCTTACCGCGCAGATCCGCCGGCGTCTGGATGCCTCTATCCTTGCGCGCCACGATGCGTCCCTCGTTATCCGAAGAACCGATCGTCGCGACAATGGCGAAATCCTGGCGACTCAGGCTCTCGAAGGCGATCGGAATATCGGCTGCGGTCGCTACCGGCGCTTCGCCGGCGAGCAGCGCCTTCAGGGAGAGCGCGCCGCTGTTGTATTTCTTCACGGTGACGTCCACGCCCGCCGCATCGAAAAATTTCTGATCGAGCGCGATCATGGCGAGCGCTGCGAGCGGCTCGCGGCCTAGCGCCAAGCTCACCTTGTCGTGCGGCGCCTCGGCGGAGAGCTGCCGGATATTCGCCAACGAATCGCTGAAATAGAATCCGGCTGCACCGAGAGCCGCTACAAGCACGCTCACGAGCGCAACGAGCCGCTTAACACCGGAAGATTTCTTCTTGGTTGGATCGCTTGATTGCATGGACAACTCTCTCCTTGTCGACCGCAGGCGTCGCGCCCGCTGTTGTTCAGTTTCCCCACTAAACCGACTGACCCGATCGCACTTCACCGAGGCAATCTCAATTGACCATAGACGCCGTTATTCGGGATGTCTAGAAAACCCCTGTAATTTCCGTGTCAGCGACGGTTTTCCGTCGCGAACGAAATAGCGCGGCGGGTTTGCGACACGAGCGGCGAACGTTTACCCGCCCGCCGGTGTAATCCGCCGAGCGAACGGCATGGAAAAGCGGGGAGCGGCAGTTACGTTTGGGAGTTTAATGCGCAGGGAGCGGCCGACGCGCGCCGTCGATTTGCGCGCGTGGATTTTAAAATAGGATCGGGACAGAAGCGGAAGAGCGACGCGCGAGCTTTGGTAAATCGCCCGTCAGACCGCACGCGCGGCGCATGATCGCGCTCTTCAATAACGCCGACCGGTTTGTCGCCGACAATCCCACGTCGCGTAGCGCCGTCACCAGCGACCAATCGTTGCCAAAGAGAAACTTGAAGCCGCCGGTAACGGCGACCATCGCCAGATTGTCGCCCTTGCGCCAGCGCTCATAGCGTCGCAATACGTGCAGCGCGCCGATATCGCGTCGCTCCTCGATCGCCTTACGCAAAACTTCCGCGAGTGCCGCCGCATCGAGGAAACCCAGGTTCACCCCCTGCCCCGCGAGCGGGTGCACCGTGTGAGCGGCGTCGCCGACCAGCGCGACGCGCTCCTCCACGTAACGCTCGGCGTGGGCAAGCACAAGGGGGAACGCGGCGCGTGCGCTGACGTTCAGAACGGCGCCTAACCGAGTGTCGAACGCCTGAGCCAACGCGGCGCCGAATGCTTGATCGTCGAGCGAGAGCAGTTGCGGTGCGCGCGCGTTATCCGCCGACCAGACGATGGATGAAGTGTGCGGATCGGCCAAAGGCAAAAAAGCCAGCGGGCCGCTCGGCAGGAATTTCTGCCATGCCACGTCGCCATGCGGATGTTCGGTTCGCACCGTCGCGAC
>JAJPKH010000134.1 GCA_021323795.1 Acidiferrobacteraceae bacterium
ACGGAAGGCGGCATCACGCTGCATCAGCCCGACGGCGAGCAGATGAGCATTTACGACGCCGCCATGAAGTACATCGCCCAAGGCATCCCGACGGTCGTATTCGCGGGCGAAGAATACGGCACCGGTTCTTCGCGCGACTGGGCGGCGAAGGGCACCGCGCTACTTGGCGTCAAAGCCGTTATTGCCAAGAGCTTCGAGCGCATTCACCGTTCGAACCTCGTCGGCATGGGCGTGCTGCCGTGTCAGTTCAAAGGCAACGACGGCTTGCAGTCGCTCGGCATCAAGGGCGACGAGACGTTCGACGTCCTCGGACTCGAGGCCGAGATCAAACCGATGCAGGACCTAACGCTGGTGATTCAGCGCAAGGACGGCTCGACCCAGCGAGTTCCCGTGCTGCTACGCATCGACACGCCGATCGAAGTCGACTACTACAAGCACGGCGGCATCCTGCCGTACGTGCTGCGCGAGATCGTGCAAAACCTCGCCGCCTAAGAAACGTCAAGCTCCGGCCGTTCGGCCGGCCGGAGCGTTCCTTTCCTCGCAACAACCCGCAGAATTTCGCCGCCGCGCCGCGAGACTCGCGAAGCGGCGGTGTTTGATCGCTCACTCCGCGAGCCGATCGATCATTGAACCGCGTGACGCCGGAAAGCATTCGAGCGACATCGGTGCCCATGCTTCTCGATGTCCGGCATATTCATCGCGGTGATTCGTGTTATCTACTGTATCAATTTGACAAATAAACGGCGGGCGGCCTACTCTCGCCGCCGGTCGCACAACTAAGGAGCGGGGGATGAAAACAATACGGGGGTTGGTGCTCGGGATGCTGGCGCTCGCGCCGATGTGCGCCGTCGCCCAAGAAACGACGTTGAAGCTCGTCAGCGCGTTCCCGGAAAACATTATTTACGTGAAGCGCCTGACGGCGTGGGCCGACAAGGTGAATGCCGAAGGCAAGGGAATGGTGCAGCTCAATTTCATCGGCGGGCCCAAGGCGATCCCCACGTTTGAAGTCGGCAACGCGGTCAAGACCGGCGTGGTCGACATGGCGATGTCCACCGGCGCGTTTTACACCAACGTGATGCCCGAAGCCGACGCGCTCAAGCTCGCGCAGATTTCCGCGCAGGAGCAGCGCAAGAACGGCGCGTACGACTACATCAACGAGGTGTGGAACAAGAAGGCGAACATGGTCTACCTCGCGCGCATGCTGGACTACACGCCGTTTCACTTGTACGTGAATAAAAAAATCGACAAGCCCGATCTCACCGGTTTGAAGATCCGCGTCACGCCGGTGTACCGCGACTTCTTCCAGGCGCTCGGCGCGCAAGTCGTAACCACGGCGCCGGGGGAGGTGTACACCGCGCTCGAGCGCGGCGTCGTCGACGGCTACGGCTGGCCCGTCAGCGGCATCTTCGATCTCAACTGGCACGAGAAGACCAAGTATCGCGTCGATCCCGGTTTCTACAACGCCGAAGTATCGGTGGTGATGAACCTCGACGCCTGGAACAAGCTGAACGACCGGCAGCGTCAGTTCCTGACGAAGCAGGCGATCGCGCTCGAGGCGGAGAACGAATTCTGGAAAAAGTACAACCAGGACGACGTGAAGCGCCAGGCGCAAGCCGGGATCCAGGTGATCGCCTTCAGCGGCGCGACGGCGAAGGAATATGTCGACAAAGCGTACACGGTGGGCTGGGAGGCGATCATCAAGAGCGCGCCGGACACGGGGCCGCGTTTGAAACAGTTGCTATCGAAGAAGTAGAGCGCGCGCATGGAGCGGACATCCGCGCTTTACGGCAGGTTGCTCGAGGCGCTCGCCTTGGTTGCTTGTGCCGTGCTGTTCCTGATGATGCTCATGATTTGCACCGATGTGCTGCTGCGCAACGTCGCGCTGATCCCCCGGCTGCGCGGCCTGCCGTGGGCCAACGAGATTTCCGAGTACATGCTCTACTTCATCACCCTGCTCGCCGCGCCGTGGCTGCTGCGCCGCGGGCAGCATATCCGCATCGACATACTGCTGCGCGCGTTTGCGCCGCGCATCGGCTGGTACTGCGAATGGGTGGGCGACGCGCTGGCGCTGACGGTCTGCGCCGGCATGGTGATTTACGGCGCCCGCGCGGCCTGGGCGAGCGCGACGTCCGGCGCGCTCATCATCAAGGCGCTGGTGCTACCGGAGTGGTGGCTGCTCGCGCCGTTGCCCGCGGCTTTTGCCTTGCTCGCGCTCGAAGTACTGTTCCGCATGCGGCGCTTGCAATTGGGCAGCCGCGCGCCGCGCGATGACGCGGTGTCGGCCGCGTAGCGGCGCCGCATGAGCTGGCAGGCGGCGGCCTGGTTGCTGCTCGGCGGTTCCACCGCGCTCCTGTTCCTGGGGCTGCCGGTGGCGTTCGCGTTTCTCGCCATCAACGTGGTCGGCGCGGCGCTCTACATGGGCGGGGAACCGGGGCTGGTGCAGCTCGCGCGCAACAGCGTGCAATCGGTCGCGAGCTTTTCACTCACGCCGATTCCGCTGTTTATTCTGATGGGCGAAGTGCTTTTTCATACGGGGCTCGCGGTGAAAGTCATCGATGGCATTGAACGGCTGATCCGCGCGGTGCCGGGGCGGTTGGCGGTGGTGGCGGTGGTCGCCGGGACGGTGTTCTCGGCGATTTCGGGATCCACCATCGCGACGACGGCGATGCTCGGCAGTCTGATGTTGCCGCTGATGTTGAGTCGCGGTTATCACCCGGCCATGGCGACGGGTCCGATCATGGCGATCGGCGCGGTCGATATGCTGATCCCACCCTCGGCGCTGACGGTGCTGCTCGGCAGCCTTTCGGGGATTTCCATCTCGAAGCTCTTGATCGGGGGTATTCTGCCGGGGCTGATCCTGTCGGCCGCTTTCGTGATCTACATCGTGGTGCGGGTGAAGCTGAAGCCCGCGCTCGCGCCGGCGACGACGTTCGTCGAGTACCACGGCTGGAACAAGCTGCGGCCGTTCGTGCAGTACGTGATCCCGCTGCTGTCGATATTCGCCGCCGTGATCGCGTCGATGTCGGCCGGGTGGGCGACGCCGACCGAATCGGCCGCGATCGGGGCGCTCGCGACGGTGTTGCTCGCGGGCCTTTATCGCGCGCTCACCCTGACCAACGTGCTCCAGGCGCTGCGCGGCACGGTCGCCATTTCGGCGATGATTCTTTTTATCATCGTCGGCGCGACCACGTTCGCGCAGATTCTTTCCTTCTCCGGCGCCGCCAACGGTCTGGTGTCGTTGATCACCGGCCAGGGACTGCCGGTCGCTGCGGTCGTCGCCGGCATGATGCTGATCCTGATTCTCCTCGGCGTATTCGTGGATCAGGTGAGCATGATGCTCATCACGCTGCCTATCTTCATGCCGGTGGTGCAGCAGTTCGGCGTCGATCTCGTCTGGTTCGGCATCATGTTTCTCATCTGCATGCAGCTCGGTTTGCTGCTGCCGCCGCACGGTCTGCTACTCATGACCATGAAGGGCGTGGCGCCCCCGCAAGTGACGATGGCGCATATTTTCCGTGCCGTCGTGCCTTATGTCGTGATGAGTCTGTTGTTGTTGGCGCTGGTGTTTCTGGCGCCGGCGGTCGCCACTTGGCTGCCGCTCAAACTGGGATAGCGAGGAATCGGTTATGGAACGTTCGTTCAAACAGGAAGTGGAAAGCCTGAAACTCGGCGCCGGCGACACATTTCACGGCGAAGGCATTCTCGCGGTGACCAAGGCGCTGTTGCAATCGGGCGTCGCGTACGTCGGCGGTTATCAAGGCGCGCCGGTGTCGCACATGATGGACGTGCTGAACGATGCGCACGATATCCTCGACGAGCTCGGCATTCACGTGGAGACCAACGCGTCCGAAGCGGGGGCGGCGGCGATGCTCGGCGCTTCGATCAACTATCCGGTGCGCGGCGCCGTGACGTGGAAGTCGACGGTCGGCACGAACGTCGCCTCGGATGCGCTCTCGAACGTCGCCTCGGCCGGCGTGCGCGGCGGGGTGCTGATCGTGATCGGCGAGGACTACGGCGAAGGCGCTTCCATCATTCAGGAGCGCAGCCATGCCTTCGCCATGAAGTCGCAGATGTGGCTGCTCGATCCGCGCCCGAGCCTGCCGAAGATCGTCGAGATGGTCGAACAGGGCTTCGAGCTTTCGGAAGCTTCGAACACGCCGGTGATGCTGGAGCTGCGCATTCGCGCTTGCCACGTGCACGGAACGTTCGAGACGAAAGCGAACCGCCCGCCGCGGTTTTCGCGCCGGCACGTGCTGGAAAACCCCGATTTCGACTACGCCCGCATTTGTCTGCCGCCCGCGACGTATGCGCAGGAGAGGCACAAGGTCGAGGTGCGCTGGCCCGCGGCGGTTAAATTCATCCGCGAGCACAGCCTGAACGAAATATTCGCCGGCGATTTGAGCGACATCGGCATCCTCTGCCAAGGCGGCATGTACAACGTGACGCTGCGCGCATTGCAGCGGCTCGGCCTGGCCGATGTGTTCGGCGGGACGCGGGTGCCGATCTATTGCATGAACGTGACCTATCCGATGGTGCCGGAGGAAGTCGCGGCGTTCTGTACCGGCAAGCGCGCGGTGCTCGTCGTCGAGGAAGGGCAGCCGGCGTATATCGAGGATGCGTTGCAGGCGGCCTTGCGCCGGCACGAAGTGAACGGCACCCAGGTGCACGGAAAAGACGTGCTGCCGATGGCGGGCGAATACACCGGCGAAGTGGTGCTGACGGGGGTGGCCCGTTTCATCGAGCAGCTCGCTCCGGCGGGCGTCGATCCCGCGGCGGTCGCGGAGGTGCGTGAATCGATCGCTCGCACGCAGCAGAACGCGGCCGCGCTCCTCGGCGCACCGGTGCCGACGCGCCCGCCCGGGTTCTGCATCGGTTGTCCCGAGCGCCCGGTGTTCGCCGCCATGAAGCTCGTCGAGAGGGAGCTTGGCCCCTATCACGTGTCGGCCGATATCGGCTGTCATACGTTCTCGACCTTGCCGCCCTTCAATATCGGACACACGGTGCTCGGTTACGGTTTGGGGCTCGCGTCGAATTCCGCGGTCGACGCGCTGTTCGGAAAGCGCACGATGACGATCATGGGCGACGGCGGCTTCTGGCATAACGGACTCACGAGCGGCGTGGCGAACGCCGTGTTCAATCGCGACGACGGCATCCTGCTCATTCTTAAGAACGGTTACACCTCCGCCACCGGCACGCAGAACATTCCCTCATCGCCGCACCAGGATCGATCGAAGGCGGCCGACATGGGCATCGAGCAGGCGCTTCGCGGCGTCGGCGTGCGCTGGATCAAGCAGGTCTACAGTTACCGCGTCGGCAAAGTCGCGAAAATCCTGAAACAAGCGATGACGACCAAGTTTCACGGCCTCAAGGTCGTCATCGCCGACGGCGAGTGCCAGCTCGAGCGCCAGCGCCGCGTGCGCCCGCAAAACGCGCGCCGGCTCGCGGCCGGCGAGCGGGTCGTCGGGGTCAAGTACGGCGTGGATGAAGACCTGTGCACCGGGGACCATTCTTGCGTCCGGCTCTCGGGCTGCCCTTCGCTCACCGTCAAGGACTCAACCGATCCGCTCAAGGTCGATCCGGTCGCGCACGTCAACAACGGCTGCGTGGGCTGCGGGTTGTGCGGTGAAGTCGCGCACGCGGCGGTGCTGTGTCCCTCGTTCTACCGCGCGGAAGTCGTGCAAAACCCGACCGCCTGGGATCGCTGGCTCTACCGTTTGCGCCGCCGCGTGATCGAGTGGATGACGCCGGCGGAAAGGAACGAGCGTCCCGCGCGCGCCGCATGACGCTCCCGGAGCGGCCCATCAGCGTGCTCATCGCCGCGCTCGGCGGCGAGGGCGGCGGCGTGTTGGCCGACTGGATCGTCGCCGCCGCGACAGCGCGCGACTACCCGGTTCAGAGCACGTCCATCCCCGGCGTCGCGCAACGGACCGGGGCGACGACTTATTACGTCGAGATCTACCCGGTCGCCGCCGCGTCCCTCGGCGGGCGTGCACCCGTGCTCGCGCTCACGCCGACGCCCGGCGATGTCGACGTCGTCATGACCTCGGAATTGCTCGAAGCCGGGCGCGCCTTGCAGAGCGGTTACGTCACGCCCGGGCGGACGACGTTGATCGCGTCGACGCATCGCGTCTACACGGTCGGCGAGAAGACGCACATGGCCGAGGGCCGTTTCGGCGGCGAGCGCGTGCTCGCCGCCGCCCGGCTCGCCAAGCGCGCGGTTCTGTTCGACATGCAACGGCTCGCGCAGCAGCACGGGACGATGATCAACGCCGTGCTGTTCGGTGCGCTCGTCGGTTCGCGCGTGCTGCCTCTCGCCCGCGAAGACGGCGAAGCGGCGATCCGCTCCGTCGGCAAAGGCGCGGAGCAAAATCTGAAAGGCTTCGCGCTCGGCTGCGAGCACGCCGTCGGCGCCGATCAAGCGATCGCGGCGGCGCTCGAGCGCCGCTTGCCGGCGCCGGTACAAGCGATCTTGGAGGCGGGAGTCGCGCGTTGCAGCGATTTCCAGGATGCGACTTATGCCCGTCGCTATCTCGCGCGCCTCAAGAAAATCGAGGCGCTCGATCGCGATCCCGAGCTGCGCCTGACGCAGGCGACCGGCCGTTACCTGGCGCTCTGGATGTGTTACGAGGACGTGATTCGCGTGGCGGATCTTAAAATTCGCGCCAGCCGTCTGGCCCGCGTGCGCGAGGAAGTCGGCGCCAAGCCGGATGAGCCCGTGCGTGTGACCGAGTTCATGAAACCGGGAATCGAGGAGGTGGCGGCG